>JAHZKD010000360.1 GCA_022600605.1 Actinomycetes bacterium | reverse complement strand
TCCTTGACCCGGCCATCGAACTCCTTGATATTGCCCGGGTTGACGCGCACGGCCGCGCAGCCGGCGTCGATCGCGGCGAAGATGTATCTCGGCTGAAAATGGATGTCGGCGATCACCGGGATCTGCGACTTCTGGGCGATCACCGACAGCGCGTCTGCGTCCTCCTGGCGTGGGCACGCGACCCGGACGATATCGCAGCCCGACGCAGTGAGCTCGGCGATTTGCTGCAGCGTCGCGTTGATGTCATGCGTTTTGGTAGTACACATCGATTGCACCGAGATCGGAGAGTCGCTACCGACCCCGACATCGCGCACCATCAGCTGTCGCGTCTTGCGGCGGGGGACCAGGGTGGGCGCCGGAGGCGCCGGCATCCCCAGTCCGATCGACGTGGCCATGGAAGCCTCCTACTGGAACAGCCTAATGGGGTTGACCAAGTCAGCGGTGACGGTCAACAGCATGTAGCCGACGACCACCACGAGCACAACGTAGGTGGCGGGCATCAGCTTGAGGTAGTTCACCGGCCGGGCGGCCACCATGCCTCGCGCCGACCGGAACAGGTTGCGGATTTTCTCGAACACGGCGATCGCAATGTGGCCACCGTCGAAGGGCAGCAGCGGCACCAGGTTGATCGCTCCAAGCACGAAGTTCAGCTGAGCCAGGAAGAACCAGAACGCCACCCACAGCCCATGGTCCACGGTGTCGCCGCCGATGATGCTGGCACCGACCACGCTGATGGGCGTTTCCGGGTCCCGTTCGCCGCCGCCGATAGAGTGCACCAGCGCGCCGACCTTGGTCGGAATCTTGGCCAGCGCCTTGCCCAATTCCACGGCGAGGTCGCCGGTGAACGCGAATGTGGCCGGCACCGCCGAGAGTGGGTTGTACTGAGTCGGCCCGAAGGAGGCAGCGGTGACACCGATAGTGCCGACGTCGACGGGGACCGGATCAGCGGACCCGCCGTCGCCGGCCACGAATCGCTGACTCGGTGTCACATCGACCAGGGTGGTGAACTCACCCGTCACACCGTTTTCGTCGCGTTGCACGGTGAACGTCGTCGGCCCGCCCAGTTGGCGAACCGCCTCGACCAGTTCGTCGAACGTCGCCACCGAAGTGCCACCGACGCCGACGATGACGTCGTCGGCGTGGATGCCGGCAGCCGCAGCAGGGCTCGGTGCAATGCACTCGCCGAGAGTGCCCCGCGTGACTTCGGATTTCACACACGATGTCTCGCCCACAATCGCGCCCGCCGGCGGATGCAGGTTGGGCAGACCCCAGACGACGGCGATCGCGTAAACCAACGCCAGGCCGATCACGAAGTTCATGGCCGGTCCGGCAACCAGGACTGCGACCCGCTTCCACGTCTTCTGCCGGTACATCGCGTAGGGCTGCTCGTCGGGAGTGAGTTCCTCGACCGACGTCATACCCGCGATATCGCAGAATCCGCCCAGCGGAACCGCCTTGACGCCGTACTCCGTCTGGCCCAGCTTGTTCGGCTTGATGGTCGACCACAGGGTGGGGCCGAAGCCCACGAAGTAGCGGCGCACCTTCATTCCGGTCGCCCGCGCGACCCACATGTGGCCGCATTCGTGCAGCGCTACCGACAGCAGGATGGCAAGTGCGAAGAGCACGATGCCGATCACGAACATCATGTGGTTGCCAGTCCCTATCTACTACTTCTATCCACTGTTACCTGCGGGTTCATCCCCTGAGGGCGCGCCGGGCGCGGTCACGGGCCCAATCCTGCGCGTCGAGCACATCCTCCACGGTAGCTGGTTCGGCCGACCATTGGTCAGCAGCGCGCAGCACGTGGGCGATGGTTCCCACGATCGAAGGGAATGGGATGCGGCCCTCAAGGAAGGCTTCTGCCGCTTCCTCGTTGGCAGCGTTGTACACCGCGGACAAGCATCCACCGCCCCGGCCGGCTTCGCGGGCCAGGCCGACGGCCGGGAAAGTTTCGTCGTCCAACGGTTCAAATTCCCAGCTCACAGCTGTGCTGAAATCGCAGGCCAGCGCAGCACCGGCGACCCGGGAAGGCCAGCCCAACGCCAGCGCGATCGGCAGCTTCATATCCGGCGGGCTGGCCTGGGCCAGGGTCGAGCCGTCGGTGAACGTCACCATCGAGTGCACGATCGACTGGGGGTGCACCACGACATCGATGCGTTCGTAGTCGACCCCGAACAGCAAATGGGTCTCGATGAGCTCGAGGCCCTTGTTGACCAGAGATGCCGAGTTCAGCGTGTTCATCGGCCCCATCAACCAGGTGGGATGCGCGCCCGCCTGTTCAGGTGTGACGTGCTCGAGCTGGGCGGCGGTCCAGCCTCGAAACGGGCCTCCCGACGCGGTGAGGACCAGCTTGGCTACCTCATCGGCGGCCCCGCCACGCAGGCACTGAGCAAGCGCAGAGTGCTCGGAGTCGACCGGCACGATCTGACCGGGCGCTGCAGCTTTGAGGACCAGCGGGCCGCCGGCAACCAAGGACTCTTTATTGGCCAGCGCCAGCCGGGCACCGGTGGCCAGCGCCGCCAGCGTGGGCTTGAGCCCCAGCGAGCCCACTAACCCATTGAGCACCACGTCGACGCCGATCTTGTCCGCGGTGTCCTCCACCAATCGGGTGACCGCGTCGGGCCCTGAATAGCTGAGGTGTCCAAGTGTGCTGGCGGCAACGGGGTCAGCGACCGCAATATTGGTCACACCGGTCTGCTGGGCCTGCCGCGCCAGCAGGTCAGGGTTGCCTCCCCCGGCAGCAAGGCCGACGACCTCGAATCGCTCGGGATTGGCGGCAATGACCTCCAGTGCCTGCGTCCCGATAGACCCTGTACTGCCCAGGATGAGCACCCGCAGCCTGTCACGCTGTTCTGTCTCACCGGCTCGAGTCACCGGCTCATTGTGCCGCTCGCTGCCGGCTTACCTCGGGCAGGCCGGCACGCACGCGAGATAAGCGCGAAATATTACGCAAATATTACGAACCGGCCGCTGGCCCATCCACTCGCGTCACAGCGCGGAATTTACTACGTCAGCTGAGGACAGGTGACGATGTCCGTTCATGAAGGGATCAAGGAAATTATGAAGACAGTTCACCGGAAGACGGCTACCGCTGCAGGAATTGCCGCGGTCGCGATCTTTGGCGCAGCGGCATGTTCCAGCGACAGCAGCTCGGAAGCGACCGAAACGCCTACCACGACAGCCACGGCTGCGGAAACCACCTCGGCCGCGCCCACGGCTACGGCCGACCCCGCTGCCAACCTCATCGGCACGGGGTGCGCGGCTTACGCTGAGCAGGTGCCCTCAGGTCCGGGTTCGGTGGCGGGCATGGCACAGGATCCGGTGACGGTCGCGGCATCGAACAACCCGATGCTCTCGACATTGACTTCCGCCCTCTCGGGCCAGCTCAATCCGGACGTCAACCTGGTCGAGACCCTCGACGGTGGCGAGTTCACCGTGTTCGCGCCGACCGACGATGCGTTCGCCAAGATCGATGCTGCCACGCTGGAGTCGCTCAAGACCGACTCTGATCTGCTGACGAGCATTCTGACCTATCACGTGGTGCCTGGTCAGGCCGCACCGGATCAGGTCGCCGGAGAGCACGCGACGGTCCAGGGTGCGACGCTGAACGTGACCGGCGAGGGTGACGATCTCAAGGTCAACGACGCCGGCCTGGTGTGCGGCGGCGTGCAGACCGCCAATGCCACGGTGTACATGATCGACACGGTGCTCATGCCGCCGGCCAGCTAGACATCTCGGCCACCCGAAATCCCCCGTCCCTTGTAGGGCGGGGGATTTCGTGCGCGAAGGACCGGTAGTGAAGGGGCTATTCCTGTGCATCTCGCGGCTCTACGGCCACGCGTAGTAGGGCTGTGTCAGAATGGCGGCAACCAAGCCGCCCGATCAGAGGAGCAGCCGTGGCAAGCACCGAGGTGGAACGGCACACCGGCGTCGACGTCGAGGAAGTGCCCTCCGCGGAATGGGGCTGGTCGAAGGAGAACCCCCGCATCAAGCAGATCGGCGGACTGCTGGCGGCCGGATTCCTCCTACTGATGATGCACGGCAACCACGTCGGGCACGTTGAGGACTGGTTCCTCATCGGTTTCGCCGCGTTCACCCTTGCCGTCGTCGCGCGCAGCTGGTACGTCGAACGCAACGCCGTTACCAGGTAGGTTTCCCACCTCGGGACCGGTACAGCCGGCGAGCCGGACAGCGCGCTTGAACGCGAGCCGGACTAGGGCGCTTGCCGGCGAGGACTGCGCCGCCGAGAGGCGCTTGCCGGCGAGGACTGCGCCGCCGAGAGGCACTCCTAGCGGGCGTGCGCTAGCGGCAGCGCTGTCTTGAGAGCGGTGAGGTCGCCGGGCAACCCTGCTGCCTCACGAATCTCGACAAACGACTCGATCAACGCATCGGTCGCCTCGTGCGGGTCGGCGAGGGTGCGGTCGTCGGTCAGTACCGAGATCGCCAGCTGATCCACGTAGCTCCACACCGTGATGTTCATCCCGCTACCAGCGACGATCGGCCCGACCGAGTAGATCTCCTCTACCGTCGCACCTTCGATGCATCCCCGTTCCCGTGGCCCCGGGACGTTAGAGATCGTCAGATTCATCACGGTGGCGGATTCAACCCGCCTTGCCTGACTGCGGAAGATGCCCGGCGTGGTGGCTGCCGGAAGATAGGCCAGCCAATTCGGTATCAGAGTCGGCCCGAGCAGGTGGTGGTTTTCCTTGGCGATCGCAGTCGACGTCGCAGTCAGTCGGACCCGCTCAAGCGGGTCTTCGATGTGGACGGGCAATGACGGTGTCATGTAGGTGAATTCGTTGCCCATCAACCGCTCAGGGGCGGTATTGAAACTCACCGGGACGCCGGCGATCAGCGGTGAGTCGGCTTTGTCGTCGTAGCGCAGCAGGAGTTGTCGCAGGGCGCCGGCTGCCGTGGCGAGCACGATGTCGTTGAGCGTGACGCCGAGATGCTTGGCCGTCTGCTTGACGTCGGCCAATGCCAGCGGAGCCGTCGCGAAGCGCCGGCCCGGTGTAACGACATGATTGATGAACGTCTCCGGCGGATCGAAGTTGCGCGCCAGGTCGGGCTGACTGCCACGCTCCTTGGCCCGCCTGCGCACCTTCCCGACACCGGAGGCGGTCTCACCGATCAGTCGGGGCAACCGACGTACCAGCCGAATGTGATCGCGTCCGGCGGCAATCATCAGGTTCACCGGCGCCCTGGAATCAGCGGCGGCCGGCTCGAGTTGACCGCCTACTTCGGGCTGGCTGGACTGCAGCACCATGGCCATCTGATTGGCAGATGCGACACCATCGGCCAGCACGTGGTGGACCTTCTGGATAATCGCTATCCGGTTGTCCGCCAAGCCCTCCGCGATGTACATCTCCCAGAGCGGGTGACCCCGGTCCAGCGGTGTACCGGCGATCTCGCCGATCAGTTGGTCGAGTTCACGGCGCCCGCCCGGAGGTGCGATATGCGCCCTACGGAGGTGATAGTCGAGGTCGATCTCGGCATTCTGTACCCACATCGGATGGTGGAGTCTCAGCGGAATGTCGACCAGCTGATAGCGCAGTGGGGCCAGTGCGTGCAGCCGCGGCCCGGCAATGCTGCGAAACAGATCGAAGTCGTAACCTTCGACCTCCGACACATCGAGCACCCCGATCTTGAGGGTGTGCATGTGAATCTCCGGCGTCTCGCTGTACAGCATCATGGCGTCTACGCCGTTGAGCCGCTTCACTTGCACCCCGTTCGTTTCAGCCGCCGCCCCACCTCCGGTGGAGGCTCTGGTTGCCAGTATCCATTCCACAGGGTTTAAACCCCCAGATGTCGCCTTCGATCAAACTGAGACGCCTCCTTGGCAGTGCGCAGCCCGAGGGCAGTGCGCAGCCCGAGAGATTTCGGTGTGATACAGATCACAAATCAAGTTGACCTCACTACCTACGGTTGCGTCACCGTAGGTTTTCCCTGGTTACGGTTGCGTACGTCTTTGCTGGAACGCCACACTTCGGTCGACAAATCGAATGGGCAATATCGAACGGGCACTAAGGACGGCAGACATCTCATGGCAACAACCCCACAGGCCCGGCACCACTACATCGCCAATGTGCGCGACCTGGAGTTCAACCTCTTCGAAGTACTGCGCCTCGGCGATGTACTGGACTCCGGTGGCGCCGGCCCCTACGGCGACCTCGACGCCGAGACCGCGCGCACGATGCTGGACGAGGTGCGCAGACTAGCCGAGGGGCCGGTCGCCGAATCGTTCGTCGATGCCGACCGCAATCCACCGGTGTTCGACCCGGTAACACACTCCATCACGGTCTCCGAGGAGATCAAACGCACCGTACAGACCGTCAAGGACGCCGAGTGGTGGCGCGTCGGCATCGCCGAGGAGATCGGCGGTGTGCCCGCACCTGCAGCGTTGACCTGGGCGATCAGCGAGATGTTGTTCTGCGCCAACCCCGGCGTGGGCTTCTTCCACGCATTGGGCCCCGCAATGGCCCATGCCCTGGCCGTCGAAGGCACTGAAGAGCAGCGCATTTGGGCCGCCAAAGGGTTGGAGCGGGGCTGGGCGGCGACGATGGTGCTGACCGAACCCGACGCCGGATCAGACGTGGGAGCCGGGCGGGCCACAGCGATGGCCCAGCCCGACGGCAGCTGGCACATCGAAGGTGTAAAGCGCTTCATCTCCGGCGGCGACGCCGGTGACACCGCCGAGAACATCTTCCACCTCGTGCTGGCCCGGCCGCAGGGTGCAGGTGCGGGCACCAAGGGGCTGAGCCTGTTCTACGTTCCGATGTACCTTTTCGACCCGACGACATTTGCCTTGGGCGAGCGCAACGGGGTGTTCGCGACAGGTCTGGAACACAAAATGGGCCTCAAAGCCTCCCCCACCTGCGAGCTGACCTTCGGCGCACACGGCCGGCCCGCGGTCGGCTACCTGGTCGGCGATGTCCACAACGGAATCGCCCAGATGTTCACCGTCATCGAGCATGCCCGCATGACTATCGGGGTGAAATCGGCCGGGACGCTGTCCAGCGCCTACCTCAACGCGCTGGCGTATGCCAAGCAGCGGGTGCAGGGCTCCGACCTCACCCAGATGACTGACAAATCCGCGCCGCGGGTCACGATCCTGCACCACCCCGATGTCCGCCGCAGCCTGATGACTCAGAAGGCATATGCCGAAGGTTTGCGCGCACTCTACTTGTATGCGGCCGCCCACCAGAATGACGATGTGGCACAGCTGGTTTCAGGCGCCGATCCATCAATGGCACATCGCATCGACGACCTGTTACTCCCGATCGTGAAAGGCGTGGGGTCCGAACGGGCCTACGAGGTGCTGACCGAATCGCTGCAGACCTTGGGCGGGTCCGGATTCCTCCAGGACTATCCGATCGAGCAATACATCCGGGACGCCAAAATCGATTCGCTCTACGAGGGCACAACGGCAATCCAGTCGATGGACTTCTTCTTCCGCAAGGTCGTGCGCGACCGCGGCCAAGCGCTGGCCCACCTTGCTTCCCAGATCACTGGAACGATCGAGTCGTGCGACGGGCGGCTCAAACCGCAGGCGCGCTTGCTGAACACAGCCCTCGAAGACGTCCAGGCGATGTTGGCAACGACTAGCGGCTACCTGATGAACGCCTCGGAGCAACCGGACGAGATCTACAAAGTTGGGCTGGTCTCGGTGCGCCTACTGCTCGCAGTCGGAGACCTGCTCATCGCTTGGCGACTGCTGGACCAGGCCATTGTGGCCCAGGTAGGGATGGAGGCCGATCCAGACGGCGCCGACATCGACTTCTACCAAGGCAAGATCGCGACCGCAGCGTTCTTCGCCGCCAACATGCTGCCCCCGATCAGCGCGGCGCGCGCGATCGTCGAGGCAGTGGACACCGACTTGATGGGGTTGCCCGAGGCCGCCTTCTAACCACCGTTTCTAGGCACCGTGGCCGGCGGCACCACCCGCGGACTTGGCCGGCGGCATCACCCGCGGACTTGGCCGGCGGCATCACCCGCGGACTTGGCCGGCGGCATCACCCGCGGACTTGGCCGGCGGCATCACCCGCGGACTTGTCAGTAGCCGAACCTCAGAGGATGCTGCATATCATGATGCGCTGGTTTGCCTTGGAGTCCGCCGATGCAGAGTTCTTCGACTCCGCTCCCCATGTGTTCCGATTCGAAAAGCACTACGCCGCAACGGCCGAACAGGTGTGGGAGTCCCTGCAGTCCGACGAGTCGATGTCGGCATGGGGCAATGCGTTGAGCTCCCTGGCCTGGACTTCCCCGCGTCCGTTCGGCACGAGCACGACCCGCGAGGTGGGCCTGGGCCCGACCAAGGTGCGTGAACGCTTCTTCCAGTGGGATGAAGGCTCAGGATACTCGTTCTACGTCTACGAGGCGAACGTCCCGATGTTCCGTCGGTTCGCCGAGGACTACCGGGTCGAACCCGACGGCAATGGCGCGCGATTTACCTGGCTGGTGGCAATCGAACCCGTTGGTGTTATGCGGGTACCCTTCAGAGCGCTGGCCCCGGTCTTCAAGGCGGGGTTCGGCCGGATGGCCAACGAGGGGCAGAAGTACTTCGCGGCTCGCTAACCTCGCCACGAACCCGAACGGGTTCGGCAGTCGCAACTGGGCTGGGGTAGTTTTTCCGGAGTGCGGCCACTGACAAATCGCGCGAATCGCCAGATCCTGTTGCGCCGTCGTCCGCGCGGGCTTGTCGAGCCCGAGGACACTGAATTGGTGACGGTCGCCGCGCCGCGACCCGCCGACGCCGAAGCCCTGGTCCGCACCACCTACGTGGGCATCGACGCCGCGGCCAGAACGTGGCTGGACGACCAGCCCGGCTATCTGCCGCCAGTGCAGCTGGGTGAGGTAATCCGGGCCGCCGGCATCGGCGAGGTCATCGAATCCCGTTGTGATGCCTACTCCGTCGGCGATGTCGTGACGACCCTGACCGGGTTTCAGGAGTACACGATCGTCCGCGACGATGTGTTCACAACCCCTGTGCAGGGCCCTGGTTCCCAAGTCGATCAGCGCGCGGTGATGTCGGTGTACGGCCCGACCGGAGCGACCGCATACTTCGGTATGACGGGCATCGGCGACCCGCAACCGGGCGAGACGGTCGTCGTGTCAGCCGCCGCGGGGGCCACCGGTTCGGTGGCGGGCCAGATCGCCAAGATCGCCGGCGCACGCGTGGTGGGCATCGCGGGCGGACCACGCAAGTGCCGCGCAGTGGTCGAGGACTTCGGGTTCGACGCATGCATCGACTACCGCGACGACAACCTGCCCGCCGCGCTCAAGGAGCACTGCCCGCGCGGCGTCGATGTGTACTTCGACAATGTCGGCGGACCGATCTTGGACGCAGTACTCGGCCGGCTCGCACCCAAGGCACGCGTCGTACTCTGCGGCGTCATCTCCAGCTACCTCACCGGTGAGCATCCCGGGCCCGCCAATTACGTGAACCTGCTCGCCAGATCGGCATCGATGCAAGGATTCAATTCGCTTGAAGAGTGGGGTCGCTTCGACGAGGCGTTCACAGCGCTGCGCCGTTGGGATGATGAGGGACTACTTGTGCATCGCGAGCACATCTACGAGGGCATCGAGTCGTGCGTCGAAGCCCTCAACGGCCTGTTCACCGGGGCCAACATCGGCAAGACGCTGGTCCGGCTGAGCGGGTCCTGAC
>JAHZKD010000359.1 GCA_022600605.1 Actinomycetes bacterium | reverse complement strand
TGGGAGGTGGTGGCGGTGGGGCGCCGGGAGGTGGTGGCGGGTAAGAGTCCCGTTCAGAGTCGCTCATCGTCACCCCTCGTGTGTGTCTGCCGACGAATACACCCTAATGCTGGTTGCGCGGGCACACAGGCCAACCGGCACGATGACGCTGGGTTGACAGCCTCGCTGCCATTTGGCGAGATTCCTGGTGTATTCCTGAAATGCGCGTGTTCTGGTTTTTGAATCCGGGAGGGGTGAGGCATGGTCCTGCGCGTCGTGCAGTGGGCGACCGGTGGAGTCGGCGTGGCGGCAGCAGCTGCCGTGCTGGAACATCCCGACCTCGAACTGGTCGGGTGCTGGGTCCATTCGGCGGCCAAGGCCGGCCGCGACGTCGGCCAGATTATCGGCACTGATCGGCTGGGCGTGACCGCGACTAACAGCATTGACGAGATTCTCGCGCTGGGCGCCGACGCCGTCATCTATGCCCCATTGATAGCCAACACCGATGAAGTCGCCGCGCTGTTGCGATCGGGTAAGAACGTTGTCACTCCAGTGGGTTGGCTATATCCAAGTGAACGCAGCGGAGCGTCGCTAAGGGCCGCAGCGGTCGAGGGCAATGTCACTTTGCACGGCACCGGCATCGCGCCGGGTGGGATAAGTGAGAAATTTCCGTTGATGTTGTCGGCAATGTCGACAGGTGTGACGTTTGTCCGGGCCGAGGAGTACTCGGACTTGCGAACCTACGAGGCGCCCCAGGTGCTGCGGCACGTGATGGGTTTCGGCGGCGCCCCGGACAGGGCCTTGACCGGACCGATGCAAAAGATGCTGGACGCCGGTTTCATCCAGGCTGTCCGAATGTGTGTGGACCAGTTGGGTTTTGCGACCGATCCCAAGGTGCGGACATCCCAGGATGTGGCGGTGGCGACTGCAACGATCGACTCGCCGATGGGGCCGATCGAACCCGGACAGGTCGCCGGCCGCAGATTTCACTGGGAGGCACTTGCAGGCGGTGAAGTCGTGGTGCGGGTGACGGTGAACTGGTTGATGGGCGAAGAGAACCTCGAGCCGGCGTGGTCATTTGGCGACCAGGGGCAGCGCTACGAGATAGAGGTGCACGGCAACCCGGATTTCACTGTGTCGGTCAAAGGGTTTCAGTCAGAGGTCGGCGAGCAAGGTCCGGAGTGCGGTGTCCTCGGCACCGCAGCGCATTGCGTGAACTCGATCCCTGTGGTGTGCGCGGCGCCGCCCGGCATCGCAACCTATCTGGATCTTCCGCTGATAAGCGGCAAGGCCGCACCCCGCTTTCGCTGAACACCAGCCCGACGACCTGACTAGCATTGCTCATCATGACCAGGGCACATGTGATGGTGCAGTCGCGCGCAATACCGGTCGACGTGGGCACCGCCTTCGCGCGGACATTGTCGGTCTCCCTGCCCACGATTTTCAGTCGGTGGTACGGCCCGATCGCCCCGGTCAAAGCCATTCGAGACCAGACGGGGGGCTGGACCACCGCCGGACAGACGCGCACCGTGGTCCAGGTCGGCGGAGGCAGCATGTATGAGGAGCTGACTGTTGTCGATGCTCCGAACGTTTTCCGATACCGCCTGTCGAGGGTCGCTGGTCCACTGGCCGCACTGGTCGACCATATCGACGGGGAATGGTTGTTCACGCCCATCGGCACCGGCACCACCGTGACCTGGCGTTGGACCGTGCATCCGAAATCGACGGCCGCGCGTCTGGCAATGCCTGGGTTCGCGATACTGTGGCGGGGGTTCGCCAGGCAGGGCCTAGAACAACTCTCCGATGAACTCCTCCGCTGATCTACCAGTAGGGGACGGCGCTAAGGGCTCTCCGGGTCTATGGTCGCCAGCCACGGCACGAAGGAGTCTGTTGAATCTGAGAAGCGGACCGGCGGACCGCAGATGACGGCCGACAAGCGTGCGCTGGTGCTTGCCGGCGGTGGACTGGCCGGCATCGCCTGGGAAACCGGTGTCCTGCTGGGGATCTGGGAGGAAATTCCCGAAGCTGGCCGGGCGCTCCTGAGTTCCGATGTGCTGCTCGGAACTTCCGCCGGTTCGGCTGTCGCCGCCCAAATCAGCAGCGGCCTCCCCCTGGGCGAGTTGTTTGCACGGCAGGTGGCGTCGGGCGAAAGTCACGAGATCCATCCGGGTGTGTCCGTGGAAGACATCGCTGAGCTGTTTTTGGCCGCGATGCTCACTGCTGGCGAGACCAAGGCGCAGAAGCTGCAACAGATCGGCGCGGTGGCCTTGGATCTTTCGAGGCGCGCCGAGACGGTGCCGGAAGCGGTGCGTAGATCGGTGATCGCCCATCGACTGCCCTCACATGATTGGCCGCAGAGAGTGTTGCGCATCACTGGAATCGACATTGCCACAGGTGAACTCGTGGTGTTCGACAAGGAGTCCGGAGTCGCTTTGGTTGACGCCGTCGCCGCAAGCTGTGCGGTCCCGGCAGCGTGGCCACCGGTGACGATCGGTGATCGTCAGTTCATGGACGGAGGGGTGGCTAGCGCCGTGAACATGTCGGCGGTGAAGGACTGCGGTGTCGCGGTAGCGCTGGTGCCCTCCGGGGTGGACGCACCGTCACCCTGGGGGACACCTGCCGCCGACGAGATCGGCGCATTCCCGGGGTCGACTCTAGCGGTGTTCGCCGATTCTGAATCGCTCGCGGCATTCGGGCCCAACTCGCTGGATCCGGCGTGCCGCATGCCATCGGCCCGGGCAGGCCGGGTCCAGGGCCGCCGTGAGGCGCATCGAGTGGCCACGTTCCTAAGGCTCTGACAGGTCCTCGTCGAACGTGTCGAACGCTGCGCTGGCAAGTTCCTGCCCGATCTCGATGACCTCGTTGGCACGATGGAAATCCAAGGCGCGGCACGCCGTCCGGGGAACCTCGATCAGCAGGTCGGGCGGATAAGCCGCCAGCGTATGACGTGCCAACGCGCTCTGCGCGATGTCGATGGTGCGGTTCATCACCTCGAAGCCGCCGAGCTTGGGGACTGCCGGCACGCCCTGGTCCTCGTCTTCGTCCTCGATCCCGTCGTCGGATGTTACAAATCGGCCCAGCACCGCGCGACCCGCTTGGGTGTCAATGAGCGACCGAGCTGTCTTAGTGTCGAGCAAGGACGATGTATTGCGCCACATGCGACTCAGCAAGTCGGCTGTGAGACTCTCACCGACCCCCCCTCGGGCATTCGGATCGTTCCCGGAAAGGCTGACAGCGATCGTGGCGTCGGCGTTGACCGCGGCGATCGGCGCCATCGGGATCGGGTCGAGAATGCCGCCGTCGGCGAGCAGCCGGCCGTCCAGCATGTGGGGGGTGATAACACCGGGAATCGCGATCGACGCTCTGATCGCGTCGTCCACTGGACCGCGCTGCATCCACACGGACTTGCCGGCGACCAGGTCGGTGGCCACCGAGGTGAATGGCACCGGTAACTCCTCGATGGTGACTGTGCCCAGAATTTCGCGCACAGCTTCGAGGATTTTCTCTGCCCGCAACACTCCGGCGGAGGTGATCGACGGATCCAGGAGGCGCAGCACCGCCCCCTGGGTCAAAGCGCCTGCCCACGAAGAGTATTCATCCAGCTTGTCGGCGGCCTCGAGCCCGCCGACCAGTGCGCCCATGGAGGATCCGGCAATGCCGACGATCTCGTGGCCCCGCTCGTGCAGCTCGTTGATGACGCCGATGTGGGCGTAGCCCCGCGCCCCACCACTACCCAGTGCCAGTGCGACCCGCATAGAGCTATTCTGCGCCCTCGTCGGGTTCCGGTGCCCGACTTGTGGCCAACTGCGTCC
>JAHZKD010000358.1 GCA_022600605.1 Actinomycetes bacterium | reverse complement strand
GGTGGCAGCCCCAAAAGGCTGGGGATCTCGGGAGTCAGGATTTGGGCCCGACCAGCGTCGCCTGTTGCCGGCCACTCGTCGCGACCCAGGGGAGTTGCGTCCGCGTCCAATGTCCTTACCTTTGCCACGGGCGGCACCCCGCGCTTCCTCAAGGGTCCGTCGAACTAGGTCCATGCCCTTCAGTCTGGCGAGGTCGCCCGTAGGTTCGGGTGGGGGAGTCCTGTCCTCGCCGGCATCGCCTGTCATGACTGCACCGCCGAGATACGTCCCTGGTCACCATCGTTCACCGTGATGTCGATCCGGCGCGCATCCCAGTGCTTCGGGATGTCGTCATGTACGGCGGCAGTCACCAGGACCTGCTCGGCCGAAGCCGCAACCTGCGCCAACGCGGCTCGACGGGCCGTGTCTAGCTCGGCGAAGACGTCATCGAGCAGGAGCACCGGGTCCCCGCCTTCTGCACGCAATAATTCGTAGGCGGCCAACCGCAGCGCCAAGGCCATCGACCATGATTCTCCGTGGCTGGCAAATCCTTTCGCCACATGATCGCCGAGACGTAACTCCACATCATCGCGATGCGGTCCGACTAGACAGACGCCGCGTTCCAGCTCTGCGTCACGACGACGCTGAAGTGCATCCAATAACGCGGCCTCGAACACCTCGGGCTTGCCGACCCCTGCCGCGGCTTCACTTTCGACCATCTCCACGCCGCTGCGGTAACGGATCGTCGCAGGGCGCGATCCCGGAGCCAGCAGTTGGTAGGCCTTCTCTACTTCCGGAGCGAGCTCGGTGACCAGCTCTACCCGCGCGGCGATCAACTGGGCGCCGTGGGCAGCCAGATATCCGTCCCAAACCTCCAGAGTCTCCAGGGCACTGCTGTCACCCCGATAGCGAGCGCCGGCGGCATTCTTGAGAAACGCGGTGCGCTGCCGCACCACTTTGTCGTAATCCGCACGGACGCCGGCGATTCGTGGTCGTCGAGTAGTGGCGAGCTCGTCGAGGTAACGCCGCCGTTCGTTCGGGTCACCACGCACCAGGGAGAGATCCTCCGGGGCGAACAGCACCGCCCTCAGAGCGCCGAGAATCTCGCGGGCGGACCTCACCGGGGACCGATTCAGCCGCGCTTTGTTCGCGCGACCCGAGCTGATGTCGAGATCGACAGCGAGTTCACGCCCTTCGTTGGCGACGATGGTGGATACCACCGCACGATCGGCCCCAGCGCGGATCAACGGCGCGTCGGAAGAAACTCGATGTGAACCAAGTGTCGACGAGTACCACAGTGCCTCAACGAGATTGGTCTTACCAAACCCGTTGGGTCCGACGAACACCGTGCAGCCGGGTTCCAACTCAAGCTCAAGGCGCTCCCATGACCGGAAGTCGGTCAGAGCAAGGTGGCGTACGTACACCGATATACCCCGGTCACCCTGACTCACTCACACGCTTGACCGCGTGGCCGCCGAATTGGTTACGCAGCGCGGCCACCGCCTTCATTGTCGGCGAGTCATCCTGGCGGGAAAGGAACCGAGCGAACAACGCCGCGGCGATGCTGGGAACAGGGACGCGCAGCCGGATCGCTTCCTCGACCGTCCACCGCCCCTCGCCGGAATCCTCGGTATACCCGCTGATTTCATCCAGCGCCGGATCTTCCTTGAGGGCTTTGGCCAGTAGCTGCTGCAGCCAAGATCGCACCACCGTGCCATTGGTCCAGGCCTGATAGACCGCCTGAGGATCCTGCACCAAAGTCTCCGCGGCCAACATCTCGTAACCTTCGGCGTAGGCAGTCATCAGGGCGTATTCGACACCGTTGTGGACCATTTTCGCGAAATGTCCGGCTCCAACAGGCCCTACATGGACGAATCCATCCTCGACAGGTCCCGGAGGCCGTAACGAGTCGAAAATCGGCATCGCCCGGGCGATGTCAACGTCGCTTCCGCCCACCATGAGCCCATAGCCTTCGGTGAGACCCCAGACACCGCCCGACACCCCGGCGTCAACAAAGCCAATTCCCTTTTCCTGGAGCGCCTTTGCGTGCGGAGCGTCCTCTGTATAGCGGGAGTTGCCACCGTCTATCACCAGATCGCCCGGGCCGAGTGCCACTGTCAAGGCCGAGATGGTTTGTTCGGTGACCGTGCCGGAGGGAACCATCACCCATACGACCCGCGGCGAGGCCAATGCCTCGGCAAGTTCGGCCAACGATCCAACGTCAGAGACTTCTGGCCGTGGGTCATATCCAACGACGTCATGCCCGTCTTCACGCAAACGGGCACGCATATTGAAGCCCATTTTTCCTAGGCCGACGAGACCCAACTGCATGAAGCATCCCCTCTTCGATCGGTGCCGCGGGTCATCCCGGTAGCCGCACCGGCATCAACAAATAGACGTAGTCCGTGTGAGCCGCCGGGAAAGGTCCGCTTCCGCTTGTTGCTCCATCTTCGTCGCCGGCCGGTCGCAACACTGCCGGCCGACTGGGCGTGGTGAAGCCGAATGTCACCCGGTCGGCATGCAGCGAGCCGAGCCCATCGGTCAGATAGGTGGGATTGAAGGCGATCGTCAATGGATCCCCGGAAAAGTCCACTGGAAGATCTTCCTCGGCCCGGCCTACGTCATCGGCGCCTGCGGACAACCGCAACAGGTCGTCGGCGAACTCCATACGGACCTGCGCCCCCCTGTCGGCTACCAGCGCTACCCGCTTGATCGCCTCGGTCAGTTCGGCCACCCCGATCGTTGCGACCGCTGTGTGTTCGGCGGGAAGCAGCTGGCGGAACTTCGGGAACTCCGCGTCCAATAGTCGGGTCGTGCCGCTTTTTCCTCTGCTGCGGATTCCGAGCAAACCCTCCGTGCCGACTGCGGACCCCGCTCCCAGCGAGAGGTGCACTTCTTCGCCATCAGTACCGGCCTTGGCCGCCTCCGCCAGCGTTTTAGCCGGTACCAAGACTGCAGCTTCCACCCCGGTGGAGGTCGTCGACCAGATCAGCTCTCGTACGGCCAGTCGAAACCGGTCGGTGGCTGCCAGAACCACCTTCTCCCCGGAAATCTCGACTCGTATACCTGTCAGCATCGGCAGGGTGTCATCGCGACCAGCGGCCACAGCCACCTGTCCGATGGCCTCGGCAAAGAGGTCAGAGGACACCACCCCGGTCTCATCGGGCAGGGTGGGCAGAGTCGGGTAATCTTCGACAGCCATGGTCGGCAACGAAAAGCGGGCGTTACCGCAGGTCAACGAGACCCGGGTACCTTCCATGCTGACGTCGACAGGTTTGGCCGGCAGCGAGCGGACGATGTCGGATAGTAGCCGGCCAGATACCAAAACGCTTCCCGGACTGGTGATTTCGGCCGGTATCTTAACTTCAGCGGAGACTTCGTAGTCAAACCCCGAGACGGTCAGCCCCTCATCAGATCCTGTCAGCAGCACACCGGCCAGCACGGGCACCGCTGGCCGGGACGGAAGATTGCGCGCAACCCATGCGACCGCTTCGGCGAAGTCCTCACGGGTCAGCCGAAACTTCAAATCCGTGAGACCTGCTGTCGCCACGTTCATAGCGTCCCTTCGATGCACACCTCGACAAAAGCAAAATCAGCGGTTCCTCGTGTCGTACACAGCGGCGCCAAGACGCGCTACAACGACCGAAAGGGCTGTCGATGAACCACCGTAGAGCTTTCGGGCCCAACTTGAAAGCTAATCGGCTGGGCTGACATGTGCGTGGGAAACACGTGTCCGCGCAGGACATGAGAGGTTTCCCCAAGGAGCTTCTTTTAAAGATGATCGATAGAGATTTAACAGCAACAGTAATAGGTCCTGTGGAGATTGTGGATGGCTGAGCTTCTGCGCTGAATAGCGGGCTACAAGGGCTGTTGGCACGTTGTGGATATCGTGAGGCAACGGTCCCAGTGTCTGGGGATTGCGGGGAGGCTGGGGGAGGAAGTCGGTTGCGCGGCGGGGATACACGCAGCTTGTGCACACGTCGGTACACAGGCGTGAGATGTAACGAATGGGACGGCTGGGACCAAAGTTTTTTCGGCGATGTTCCCGTGAGTTCGGGAGTTAAGCGCAGAACTTCAGCGCTTGGCGCGTTGACGGATGCGAGTGGTGAGTTCTTTGACGTGATCGAAGATCTCGTGGCGCTCGGCCATCTCTGCGCGAATCTTCTTTTCGGCATACATGACTGTGGTGTGGTCGCGGCCGAATGTCTGGCCGATCTTGGGCAAGGAGAGGTCGGTGAGTTCGCGGCACAGATACATCGCGATCTGACGTGACTGTGCCAGGGCGCGGGTCTTGCCGGGGCCGCGGAGCTCTTCGATACTGGTCTCGAAATACTCTGCGGTGGCCGCCATGATGGCGGCGGCGCTGATCTGCATCGTGGAGGCGTCCGAGATCAGGTCACGCAGCACCACTTCGGCGAGGGCCTTGTCGATCGCGGTCTTGTTCAGAGAGGCAAAAGCGGTGACGCGGATGAGCGCGCCCTCGAGTTCGCGGATGTTGCGTTCGATGCGGCTGGCGATCAACTCCAGCACGTCGTCGGGAACGTCCAAGTGATCCATCTGAGCCTTCTTGCGCAGAATTGCGATCCGCGTTTCCAGTTCCGGTGGTTGGACGTCGGTGATCAGACCCCACTCGAACCTGGTCCGCAACCGGTCTTCGAGAGTGGCCAGCTGTTTGGGTGGCCGATCCGAGGAGATCACGATCTGTTTGTTCGCATTGTGCAGGGTGTTGAAGGTGTGGAAGAACTCTTCCTGGATGCCGTCTTTGCCTTCGATGAACTGAATATCGTCCACGAGCAGTACGTCGATATCTCGGTAGGTGCGCTTGAACGATGCACGCCTGTCATCGCGGAGGGAGTTGATGAAGTCGTTGGTGAATTCCTCGGTAGAGACGTACTTGACGCGCATGCCCGGGAATAGCCGCTGAGCGTAGTTGCCGGCGGCGTGCAGCAGATGGGTCTTGCCCAGCCCGGATTCACCCCAAATGAACAGTGGGTTGTATGCGCGCGCGGGGGCTTCGGCGATGGCAAGGGAAGCCGCGTGGGCGAATCGGTTGGAAGAACCGATGACGAAGGTGTCGAAGGTGTAGCGGCGATTTAAGTTGATCGAGACTCTGTCGTCGGTTCCCGAATCGTTGGCTTGGCGGGAGAAGTAGGTTGGCCAGCTCTCTTCGGCGCTGGCGCGAGCAGCTTCGTCTTCGTCTTCGTGTTCGTCTTCGGCGTCCGGGGAAGCGGAAGCTTCGCGAAAATCGTGATGGGGCTTGTCGGGTTCGGCGGGGTGGGCGGAGTCCGGATCATCGATACGGACACCCAACTCAACGCGCTGGCCGAGTTGCTTGCTCAGTGCGGTGATGATCGGCTCGCGCAGGTGACGCTCGATCTCATTCTGGACGAACGGCGTAGGTACCGACAGCAGTGCGAAACCTTCGGTGATGACCAAGGGCCGCACCATCTTGAGCCAGGCACGCTGTTGGGGAGTCAAGGATCCATTGCCGGCTTCGCCGTTCAACTCCGCAACGACCGCGTTCCAAATAGCGACAAACGGGGGATCAGGGTCCGCAGTCAACGAGCCACACCCCCTAGCGGCCGGCCCAGGGTCGGCCAATAGAGCGACAACGAACTGTCCACAAAGTTATCCACAAGCTGTGGAATTAGTGCGTTCGTCGCCGCCGCGTTGTCTACCGGCGTGGATGTCGTTGGCCGGAGCTCGTCACGGTGTTGTTGCATTCCGTGGGCCCGCGGCGGAGTGGGAATCCGCGCTCGGTTGTCTCGCGCCGTCCCGACGTGGAATCGGCATTGGCAGAAGCTAACAGTTTTCTTGCCAAGTGCCAACAGTTCGGCAACATTGGCACGATCCGAATCTCGGGCCTTCCAACAAGTGCCTGTTGGGCGTGACGGCCGTGGTTGGTGTGATGGCGGCCAGGGGAGGGGACCGCTGAAGGCAGGGCAGGCAGGTTTGACCCAGGGAATCCTCGTCAGTACCCTCGAACAGTCGCCCGCACGTGGTGATACGGCTGCGAACCGGCTCTGCCGGGGGCCGCGCCGGTTAGTAACGCGAGACCGACGAGCTTACCCAACGGCCGACTGTGGCCCGCTTGCCATCAACT
>JAHZKD010000357.1 GCA_022600605.1 Actinomycetes bacterium | reverse complement strand
GGTTATCGTCCGCGTCAGCGTCCGGAGTTCTGCCGGGCCATCGGCTAGCGCCACCGAAAAGCACACCGTGCCTACCGGTTTGGTTGCCGTGCCGCCGCCGGGCCCTGCGATCCCGGTGATCGCGACCGCGGTGTCGGCGCCGAATCGCTGCAACGCACCTCGTGCCATCGCGTCTGCCACTGGCTCAGACACCGCGCCGTGCAGTTCGATCAGAGTGGAATCGACGTTCAGCAGTGCTGTCTTGGCCGCGTTGGAATAGGTCACCACGCCACCGGCAACGTAGCTCGACGATCCGGGTCGCTCGGTTAATCTGGCGGCCAACAGTCCCGCGGTACACGACTCAGCCGTGGCGATGGTGCGGCCGTCGAGAAGCGCCGCGATCTGATCATCGACCAGAGCACCATCCTCGGAGAATATCGTGTCTGCGTGCCGATCGCGCAGCACCGTAAGCAGGTGCGAATAGGCCCCCGCGTCCTGCGGCTCGTATCGCGTGACGATCTCCAACTCGCCACGCCGCAGGCACGTGGTGATCTCCAACCGTTCGAAACCCTCGACGCTGAGCTCGGCGTGGCGCAGGGTGTTGGCCAGAGCGGACTCGGGCAGGCCGAACATACGGATCATCTGTTGCTGGTATTCGGTGCGGCCGGAGATCGCCGACTGCACAGCCTCGGTGGCAACGGCTGCGCGCCACATCGGCTGCAGTTCCCGCGGCGGGCCGGGCAGCACGACCACGGCCGGCCTCGGCGCGCCCTCGATCACGACGCCGGGTGCGGTGCCCACCGGGTCGAGGATGACGGCGCCGGCCGGCACCAGGGCCTGTTTGCGATTCGCCTCGCGTACGGCCGTGAGATCAACATCAGGGAACTTCGACATCAGCCCGGTGACGATCTCGCCGATCCTGACCTCAAGCGCACCGTCGAGCACCAGCTCCCGTTCGCAGAACCGGGCAACGACTTCCACAGTCATATCGTCAGCGGTTGGGCCCAGGCCACCGCTGGTGATGATCAGATCCACGTCTTGATCGGCAAGGAAGCGCAGTTGCGCCTCGATATCGGCGGGGCGATCACCGCACAACAGGGTGTGGCGTAAGTCCACACCCAACTCCAGCAGCCGGTCGGCGAGCCAGGGACCGTTTCGGTCCTGGACCCGACCGGTGAGGACTTCAGTCCCCGTCACCACGATTCCGACGCTTGCACACACGGGAGACGACACTACGCACGGACACAGGCGGAGCGACTACTTATGGGGCACGTCTATGATCAGGCCGCCGTCCAAGACGAACTCGGAGCCAGTGGCGTAGCGCGATTCGTCACTGGCCAGGAAAACCACGAATGACGCGACCTCGTCGGGCTGTCCCGGGCGCCCCAACGGGATCCGCAGCATGTTGTCGGGGAAATACTTTGTCATGGGGGTTCGGATGAAGCCGGGGTGCACCGAGTTCACCCGGATGTTGTGCGCCCCCAACTCAAGTGCCGCCGATTTGGTCAAGCCGCGTACTGCCCACTTCGATGCCACGTAGGGGTGCACCATGACTGCGCCGCGCAGGCCCTCGATCGATGAGACGTTGATGATCGATCCGCCACCTGCGGCCTTCATTGCATCGACCGACGCCTGCATACCGAGGAACGTGCCGGTGAGGTTGACGTCTATGCACTTCTGCCATTTAGCCATATCGAACTCGCCGATAAGGCCCAGTGCGACCGTGCCCGCGTTGTTGACAAGGACGTCGAGCTTGCCGAAGTCGTTTACCGCGGTGGCGACGGCCGATTCCCACTGACTGGCCTCGGTGACATCGAGATGGATGTAACGCACGGAATCAGTTGTGCTGGAGTTGATTTCCTCGGCCAGCTGCTCGCCCTGCTCGTCGAGTATGTCCCCGATCACGACCTTGGCGCCTTCGGCGACCAACGCCCGTGCATCCTCGGCGCCCATCCCCCTGGCGCCGCCACTGATCAGTGCCACTTTTCCGTCCACGCGTCCCATGGGGCGTCACGCTACCGCAACGCGGAAGCCTCAAATCGGTGAGAACTAAACTCAGGTGGCCGTCTGCTTCGGCCGATCACGAACACAAGTCGAGGGTGCAGACTTACCTCCGGAGCGCCGACCACGCACGTAGCATGGCGGGTTGACACCCGTGACAATCCGTCGCAGCGTCGGAAGAGGAGCGAGAACGTGACCACGGAGGCCACAGATCCCCCAGATCTGGTCGATCCGATCGCGCAGATCGAGGCGAGTCCGCCCGGTCCGGAAGTAGGCGCCTTCTTCGATCTCGACGGCACGCTCGTCGACGGCTTCACCGCGACGGCACATGCCGGAGACCGCATCCGGCGCCGCCAATCAAGCCTCGGCGAGGTGCTGGGTGTGGTGGAGGCTACGGTGCGGTATCGCTTGCGGCGCATGCACTTCGAACGGCTTTTGGTGCGCGCAGCAGGCTATCTGCGCGGTGAGTCTCTGGAGGAACTCGACGAGGTCGGGGAACGGATATTCGGCGAACGGGTGCAGTCACGGGTGTTCCCCGTCATGCGCCAGGTCGTGGCGGCCCATCAGCGTCGCGGCCACACGGTGGTGCTCAGCTCTTCGGCGCTGACGATCCATGCCGAGCCGGTCGCCCGGCACTTGGATATCGGCCACGTGTTGTGCAACCACTTCGACGTTGACCACGCTGGCCGGCTCACCGGTTGGATCGCCAAGCCCGTGATCTGGGGTAGGCAGAAGGCCGCCGCTGTCGAGCAGTTCTGCGGGGCGAACGACGTCGATCTGGCGCGCAGCTACTTCTACGCCGACGGTGACGAGGACGCCGCGCTGATGAAACTGGTGGGCGCTCCTCGGCCGGTGAACCCGCGCCGGGGTCTGGCCGGGTTGGCTGCTGAGCAGGGGTGGCCGGTGCTGCAGATGGCTCCCACAGGGAAGGGGCTTCGCGGTTACCGGCGGCGTGCACTAAAGTAGAACACGTTTCAGTTTTGATTATCGTGCCAATCGGCCGAATCAGGAGCGGACTATGCATACTTCCCTGTGCGACCAGCTCGGCATCGAGTTCCCGATCTTCGCGTTCACCCACTGTCGTGACGTAGTGGTTGCGGTGAGCAAGGCCGGCGGGTTCGGGGTGTTAGGCGCAGTGGGGTTCACCCCCGAACAACTCGAGATTGAGCTGAACTGGATCGACGAGCACATCGGCGACCACAACTATGGTGTCGACATCGTTATCCCGAACAAATACGAAGGTATGGATTCGGACCTGTCCGCAGACGAGTTGTCAAAGATGCTGGTCGACATGGTGCCCCAGGAGCACCTCGACTTCGCCCGCAAGATCCTCACCGACCACGACGTCCCGCTCACGGCCGAGGACAACGAGAGCACGCTGAAGCTGCTCGGTTGGACCGAGGCCACGGCCACGCCGCAGGTCGAGGTTGCGCTCAAGCATCCCAAGATGACCCTGATCGCCAATGCGCTCGGCACCCCGCCCACGGACATGATCGAGCGCATTCATGCCGAAGGGCGCACGGTCGCCGCCCTGTG
>JAHZKD010000356.1 GCA_022600605.1 Actinomycetes bacterium | reverse complement strand
TGCATCGTGTCCGCTGCTGACCCGGACAACTTTGTCGTGTCTGGCGGCGAGGGAGTAACCGTCTCGGCTGCCCTCCAAGATGCGATGGCAGACGCGGCGGCCCGCAATATGGCCATGACTGGGACCGATGCCGTCGTTGTCATATCGGACTGCTCCTGGAGAGATTGAGCCGATGTCCGGGCGTGCGACACACAATTCTCGTGGTAGTTGGGTTTTAGCCGGAAAGGTGCACGGCATATGAGAGATCACGGCAAGTCAGCAGCACTGTTGATGGCTGGTTTGGCCGGAGTAGCGGCCGTGACGTTCGTAGCCGCGCCGGCAGCAGACGCTCGACCGTTCTGCGACGAAGCGGGCGGCACAACGATCTGCCAAACCAACGGCAGCACATCGATCAAGTCGACGCCAGGGACAGTCTTCGCGCCCCCCTACTACCGGAATCAAATTCCGTGGCAAACGGGTGGCCGTCGAGCCTATGGCGGTCGTCGATAGCAGTAGCGCGGGCAATGGCGAGAGCGCAACTGGTTCGAAGGTGCTTCGGGGGCATCAGCTTCAGCGCGGTCGCCGCGCCAACGGCCAAAAGAATGGCTCGCTAATAACGTTGCGCAGCAACGAATTCAGCAAGCCGTAGCCGTGTGTACCCCGATTACGTCGATGAACCACCACGCATGGGTCAAACCCAACGCCGTACCGACGGCGGCTGCGCCGAAGCCATAGTGGAAACAGAATTCCCATTCTTTATTGCAGGACAGACACTTTCGCTAGTGCAAATCTCCTCAGCGCGAAGTTTCACGCGAACCCCCGACTAGACTCCTTCAGAGTGAACATCCCAATCGGATCTCACATCGATATCCACGATATGCACACCAGCGCCAATACGGCCGCGCTGCCAACGCGGGTGCGCGCACATGACCGGGGGCAATGAACGCAGATGAGTACGCAGAACTTCAAGCAGATTCCGCGACCGAGCAATCGAGTTCCGGTGCTCGGCGACGCGTTGCATATTGACTCCAAGCAGCCCACGAAGAGCCTGATGGATCTGGCAGTCGAACTCGGGCCCATCTATGAACTTGTGGCTCCCGGCATAAATCTGATGGTGGTCACTGGCGGTGACATCGTCGCCGAGTGTCTTGACGAGACCCGGTTCGAGAAGTACATCTCCTCGCAGTTGAAGGTGATGCGCGAACTCGCCGGATCTGCACTGTTTACGTCATGGACGACCGAACCGATCTGGCAGCGAGGTCACAATATCTTGCTGCCGGCATTCGGCCCCGACGCCATTAAGGGCTACACCCAGAAAATGGCCGACATCGCGAGCCAGCTCGTGCTGAAGTGGGCACGGCTAAATCCGGGCGATCCTGTCGATGTAGGCCCGGATATGGTCAGGCTCACGTTCGATACGGTCGCCCTCGTCGGTCTTAGCTATCGGCCTGGGTCGTTCTACCGCCAGGACATGCATCCGGCTGTGCAGGCGATAGAGGGGGCAATCGATGAAGCCCTCGCCCGGCCCTCACGGTTGCCCGGCCAGGACGCCCTGGAGCGGCTCGGCGGACGACGGCAATACAACGAAAACCTAAGCTACCTAGCGAATCTGGCCGACAAAATCATCCGGGATCGGATCGACTCCGGGCAGGTAGGCGAGGTGGGCGATGTGCTGGACATCATGCTCACCACGGCCGACAAGGCCAGCGGCAAGAAGCTGGATCTGGTCAATATTCGCCAACAGTTGATCACATTCCTCGCCGCTGGGTACGACACCACCAGCGGCTTGTTGCAATTCACCTTGTACCACTTGCTGAAGAATCCGGATGTGCTGGCGAAGGTATACGCCGAGGTGGACGAGGTCTTCGGCGACGACCTGTCGGTGATTCCAGCAACGGCACAAATCCCAAAGTTGAAGTACTTGTTGCAGGTAATGAAGGAGGCGTTGCGGCTAGGGCCGAACGGCAACGGCTTCCAGGTCTACGCAAAAGAGGACACCGTGCTGTGCGGCGAGTATCGGATCCAAAAGGGTCAAGCCGTGCACATTCTCACGCCGCAGATTCAACGCAACCCAGACATCTTCCCTGATCCCGACCGATTCGATCCGGACCGGTTCACCCCTGAAAGAGAGGCTGAAAGGCCCGCGTGGTCCTGGATGCCCTTCGGCAATGGCCAGCGCGCATGCATTGGTAGGCACTTCTCCTTCCACGAATCCCAGCTGCTCATTGGGATGATTCTGCAGCGTTTCAGGTTGGTCGATTCGTTTGACTACCAGCTGGAATTGCACGATGGCTTCTCGGTCAAGCCTCAAAACTTCCGCATCACAGTGGAACCGCGCGAGGGGCGGCGCGAGACGATATTGGCCACCCCGGGGGCAGTGACACAGACAACTGAAGACCAGCCGGCCCGTCGGCCGAAGACCTCAATTCCCGAGTACGCCAAGGGAACGTCACTGACTGTGCTCTACGGGTCGAACCTGGGAACTTCCGAGCGGATAGCCAACGAGATAGCCGAGGACGGCAGAGTGGGAGGCTTCCGGGTGACCCTCGGCGCGCTCGATGACTTTACCGATGCCGTTGCCCCT
>JAHZKD010000355.1 GCA_022600605.1 Actinomycetes bacterium | reverse complement strand
GCCTTCGAGCGTGACGACCCGCGCGGCGGCGAAGCTGACCTGATCGTGGCCAAACACCGCAATGGTCCGACGAAGACGATAACCGTTGCACACCAACTACATTTGTCGCGGTTTGCGAACATGGCCAAGTGAACGGGAGGAACCGCCGCCGCCGCCAGCAGCAGCGATGCTGTGCCGCCGTTTATGCGGACAGTCCCGAACCCCATACGGACGCCAGCCAAATGTCGCGCAGGGTATCGAGCATGATCCGCGTCTGAGGGGGATCGCAGCGATTGAGCCGGTCTAGGTAGAGCATGTGCATGGTCATCGACAGCAGTGTGGATACCAGTGTGGGAATGTCCTGGGAGACTGGGTGGGCGCGTCCGAGGTCGCGTTCACTGAGTACCTGGTCGGTGAGGATGGCAGCGAGACGCTTGTTCCACGTCGTCCACATCTGAGCTAGCTGGTCGTCGTCAGGGATGGCCTGGATCGACGCGACGAGGACAGCTTCGTGCGTGCGCCACATCTGGACGGTCGGCTCGGCGATACGGCGCAAGAACTCTGCGGCGGTTTCGCCGTCGATGCGGGTGAAGAATTGTGCGCGGTCCATCAGTTCTGTCCAAATTTCTGACGTCGCCACGGCCAGCGCGGAGTATTTCGACTCGAAGTAGAAGTAAAACCCGGACCGTCGGACGCCCGCGTGTGTCGCGATATCGCCGACGGTCAACTCGCCGAGGGACCGTGTAGCCAGCAGCGTGACAAGGCTGTCGAGGATTGCTCGTCGTTGGCGCTCTCCCTTGGTCAGGGCTCGCCGATCCCCCGCGAGGGCTTGTTCACCTTTACCCCTCGGTCGGGCGGTCTCAGTCGACATGGTGTCAATTCTATTAGCAGTAACAGTGCGACGCTCACCGCTCGACTCGGCCGCGGTTACTGGCGGGATCCGACCACCCCTGACTGCTGCAGTGTCAGACCGTCGAAAGTTTGCTTTTCCCACCAGTGTTCGATCATGTTCCAGTAGTCGATTTCACTGATCGCGTGGACGTCGTTGAAGAATCCCTGTCCAAGTTTCCCTTGACCGTTGTAGTAGCCCGGCGTACAGGTGGCCAGGTAGAACTGCCGTGCCAGCCCGGAATTGCGGGTGGCTTCTACCCATTGGTCCTGGGCGTTGTGGTCGGGTTCGATGGTGCCGATGTTGTGCTGCAACGCGTGGGCGATCATGCGTGCGGCGTGGCGGGCCTTGCGGTCCAACATGTAGGTGAAGTTCACGACGTAGGCATTTTGGCTCAGCCCGAGTTCCACGAAGTTGGGGAATCCGCGGGTGAAGAAGCCGTGCAGAGTCTTCGTGCCGTCGGCGAAGTGTTCCCGCATCGACAATCCATTGCGGCCGACGATGTCGTAGCCGTAGCGCTCGGCGGCGCCGCTTCCTGTTTCGAAGCCGGTGGCGAAGATGATGCAGTCGACGTCGTAGTGCGTGCCGTTGGCAACCAGCCCGGTAGCGGTGATGGCATCGATGCCGCCGGGAGCGGCCACCAAGGTCACGGAGGGCGTGTTGAACGCGTCGAGATACTCGTCGTTGAAGCAGGGCCGTTTGCAGATGAACCCGAACCGGGGTTTGAGGGCCTCGGCGGTCGTCGCGTCGGACACGATCTCGTCGATACGTTGGTGCGTGTCCCGCATCATCGCCATGTCGGCAATCTCGGTGAGCACGACCTGATCCTGGAGATCCAGAGACTCTACGGACTGCTCGATCAGGTGCTGGCCTGTCATGTCGACGAAGACGCGTGTCCACACGTCGTCGACAAGATTCTCTTCAGCGCGGCCGCCGTTGCAGAAGGTATTGAAGTTGTGGAGACGTTGTTGTTGCCATCCGGGTTGCAGGCCCGCCGACCATGCGGTGTCGGTGCGCCTGTTGTCTCGGGCCCCGACAACGCTGGGGGTGCGTTGAATCACGAACAACTGCTCGGCGTCTTGGGCCAGAAACGGTATCGCCTGAATCGCGGTGGCGCCGGTGCCCACGACGGCCACGCGCTTGTCGCGTAGGCCCTCGAGGTGGCCGTCGGGTCCGCCACCGGTATAGGCGTAATTCCACCGGCTGGTATGAAACACCGTGCCTTCGAAGTCCCCGAGGCCCCTGACTCTCGGCAGTTGCGGTTTGTTCAGCGGCCCGTTGGCGCGGACAACGAAGCGGGCCTGCAGTGTGTCGCCGCGGTCGGTGCGGACCTCCCAGCGTTCCAGTTCCTCGCGCCACGTGACAGATGTGACCGCGGTATGGAACAACGCCGTGCGGTACAGGTCGAAATGCCGCCCGATGCGTCGGGCGTGTTCGTAGATCTCCGCGCCGTCCGCGTAACGCTGGGTGGGGACGTAGCCGGTCTCTTCCAGCAGAGGCATGTAGACGTAGGACTCGACATCACACTGCACCCCCGGGTATCGGTTCCAGTACCAGGTGCCGCCGAAGTCGCCGCCTTGTTCGACGATTCGGAAGTCAGTGATCCCGTCCCGGGTCAGATGAGCGCCGGCCAGTAGGCCGCCGAATCCGCCGCCGAGGACCGCAACTTCGACGTCCTCGGTCAGTGGTTGACGCGGAGTGGGCTCGGTATACGGGTCATCGGGGCCGTCGAGTTCGCGTACGTCGGACAGTCCCTGGAACTGGGCGAGGTTTTCCGTGTTCAGCCGCTTGGCGCGTTCCTCGGCGTAGCGCTCACGAATCTGTGTGGGGTCGAAGTCGACGTCGATAGGGATACCGGAAATCGGCAGTGTCACCGTCATGGGGTGGGCCTTTCGCTCGTAGCGGCGGATTGAAGGGGTGTCTGGCGGTCCGCGCAGGCCGGCGCTGTCATGGCTGGGGGTTGGTGACGAGCCGGCCGGTGACCTCGCCGCGCTGCAGTCGGTCCAGGGCCGCCGGAACGTCGTCGAAGGCGACGTCTTCGATGGTCGGTTGCAGTTCACCGGTGGCGATGAGGTCGTAGACCTCGATCAGGTCCTGCTTGCTGGCCCCCAACGAGCCGTGCAGCTGGATGGACATCAAGACGATGTGGGAGATGTTGATCTCGGCGGTGCCCGCTTCCAGGCCGATGACGACAACGCACCCGCCCGGTTTGACCGCTTCGACGGCGGCGGCGGTGGTGGTGCCGGTGCCGGCGAAGTCGAGGATGACATCGGGCTGCAGGGCCTGGAGGTCGGCGATGCTGGTGAAGCACTCGGTGGCACCCATCTGGCGGGCGGTGTCGAATGTCGCGGGGTTGATGTCGGCGCCGTAGACCTTGGCGCCCTGCAGGCCGGCGATGCGCACGCCGTTGAGGCCGAGGCCCCCCAAGCCGACGATGCCGACCGTCTGGCCTTGGTTCACACCGGCGGTGGTACGGACGGCGTGATAGGCGGTGACGACGGAGTCGGTGGCGACCGCGGCTTGGGCAAAAGACACGTTGTCGGGCAACGGGACCAGGGTGGAGGCATGCGCCAGGGTCTTCTGCGCGTAGCCGCCGTCGATGGCGAGCCCGGGGGCGTAGGCCAGTCCGGTTTCGAGGGGGTGGGCGATGATTGCGATGCCGACGCGGTCGCCGATGTTGAACCCGGTGACGCCTTCGCCGAGGGCGGCGATGGTGCCGGCGACTTCATGGCCGAGGATGATCGGTGTCTTGGCGACCCATTGCGATCCGGGTCCGTGCAGGATGTGTAGGTCGGAATGGCAGAGGCCGGCTGCGTGCACGTCGACGACAGCCCAGCCCGGTTTGGGGATGGGGTCAGGGAGGTCGGCGGGGGTCAGCGGCTTGCCGGCTCCAACGAATTGCAGGGCTTTCATCGTGTGCTGCTCCTTCTCGTGAAGTCATGGACGACCGGCGGGTTGGTCATTTGTGTTCGGTGTTTTGGTTTTCGGTGATGGACAACATCATTCGGGACTGTTCGCGCATTTCTACTTTGCGCACCTTCCCGGTGACGGTCATCGGGAACTCCTCGACGATGCGCACGTAGCGCGGAATCTTGTAGTGGGCGAGCGCGCCGGTGCAGTACTGGCGCACGTCGGCTTCGGATAGCCGTGCGGCCCCGGCCTTGAGGCGGATCCACGCCATGAGTTCTTCGCCGTAGCGGTTGTCGGGGACGCCGATCACCTGTGCGTCGAGAATGTCGGGGTGGGTGTAGAGGAACTCCTCGATCTCACGCGGGTAGATGTTCTCCCCGCCTCGGATGACCATGTCCTTGATGCGGCCGGTCACGGCGACATAGCCATCGTCATCGATGACGCCGATGTCCCCGGTGTGCATCCATCCCTCGGAGTCGACCGCCTCGGCTGTCTTGTCGGGTTGATTCCAATAGCCGGCCATCACCGAGTACCCCCGGGTGCACAACTCCCCGTTGCTGCCCCGCGGCACGATAGCCCCGGTGTCAGGGTCGATGACCTTGACTTCCAGGTGCGGGCCGACCTTACCGACGGTGGTGGTGCGCTGAGCTAGGGAGTCATCGGCGCGGGTCTGGGTGGACACCGGTGAGGTCTCGGTCATGCCGTAGCAGATGGAGATGCCGGCCATGTGCATGCGATCGATTACTTGGCGCATGACTTCGACCGGACAGGGCGAGCCGGCCATGATGCCGGTGCGCAGGCTGCTCAAATCGAAGTCACCAAAAGCCGCCAGCTCGAGTTCGCCTATGAACATGGTCGGCACTCCGTACAGCGAGGTGCACCGTTCGGCTGCTACTGCAGCGAGCGTGGCGGTGGGATCGAACGCGGGTCCGGGGATGACCATCGCGGCTCCATGGCTGGTGGCCGCGAGATTGCCCATCACCATGCCGAAACAGTGGTAGAAGGGCACCGGAATACAAATCCGATCCTCGCTCGTGTAATCGAGTAGTTCCCCGACGAAGTAGCCGTTGTTGAGAATGTTGCGATGGGTCAGGGTGGCACCTTTGGGGAATCCCGTGGTGCCTGAGGTGTATTGGATGTTGATCGGGTCCGTATTCGACAATGCCGCGCTCACAGCACCAAGGGCCGCGTCGTCGATCACGTTGGTGGCCAGCGCATTCCATCGCCCTTGACCGATGACCACGACCTCGTCGAGGTGTGGGCAGCGGGGGCGCACCTCGTTGAGAATCGAGACGTAATCAGAGGTCTTGAAGGTTGCCGCAGTGATCACCAGGCGCACTTCGGCCTGGTTGAGCACGTATTCGAGTTCGTGAGCCCGGTAAGCCGGGTTGATGGTGACCAGGATGGCGCCGATTTCGGCGGTGGCGTACTGCGTAATCGTCCATTCTGGGGTGTTGGGAGACCAGATGCCGACTCGGTCACCTGCAACGATGCCCGCGGCTAGTAGCCCGGTCGCAAGGCGGCGCACGGCTGTGCGGAACTCGGCGTAGGTCCAGCGCCGCCCGGAAGGGATATCGATCAGCGCGTCGTTGTCCCCGTAGGTGACCACGGAGGTGGCCAAATTGGCCCCGATGGTGTTCTCCAGCAGCGACGAGGACCGACTTCCGCACTCATAGGACAGTGTCGGATCAGGATTGCTCACGCCGGGCGTGCTGTTCATGGGTTTCCTAGGCTGTTGTTGCTGGGACGGGTCTTCAGAGAAGGTTCGGCACACGGGGTAGGTCGCTTGTGGCGCCGTCGGTGGTGGTCAGGTCGTAGGCCAGCGGGTCGAAATGCTTCAGGCGCCCGGCCAGCTCGCTGGTGTTGCTGGGCCATAGCGTGGAGTTGTGGTCGCTTTCGTGCAGGAGCCAGCTCGTGCAGCCCGTGGTCCATACCGTGCCGGTCATCCGCTGGTCCATCTCGGCGCCGAACTCCTCCTGGGCGTCGGCGCGCGCTTCCACGACACTTAGCCCGTGGCGGTCCATTTCCTGCACCGCGGCGACGAAGTGGTCGATGAAGGCCTCGATGACGAACAAGATCGAGGTGAATACCGCGGTGTTGGGCCCCACGACGTAGAACAGATTCGGGAAGCCGTGTACCGCGCCACCCAGGTAGGAGCGCGCGCCGTGCTCACGCCAGTCGTGATCGAGGGTGAGACCGCCGCGTCCGACCACCTTGGCGGCGTCGGCCCACTCATAGGGTTTGAAGCCGGTCGCGAGCACCAGTGCATCGATCGGATGCTCGCAGCCGTCGGCGGTGACGATACCTCGTTCACGTACCTCGACGATCGGCTCGGTGACCAGGTCGACATTGGGGCGGGCGAAGGTGGACAGGTAGTCACTGGACACGATCGGTCTCTTACACCCGAAACGGTCAGTGGGGGTGAGCTTGCGCCGGATCGAAGGGTCGTGCACCTGACGGCGCAGATGCCAGCGGCCGACCGCCTCGATCGCAGTGGTCAAGGCACCGGGTTTGAGTAGCGCGGGCAATGCCATTTCGCGGTACCAACGCTGGCGCCAGCGTCGGATGCGCTGCAGGCCGGGCACCCGTTTCATCAGCGCTTTCTCGACAGCCGAGATCCGCCAGTCGATCCGCGGTATTACCCACCCCGCCGAGCGTTGGAACACTGTCAGGTGTCCGACCCGGGGTGCGATCTCCGGAATCACTTGGGCCGCTGTTGATCCGGTGCCAATGACCGCGACACGGCGTCCGGACATCTCGTAGTCGTGGTCCCAGGCGGTGGTGTGGAACACCTTCCCGGTGAAGGATTCCAGCCCGGGAATGTCCGGTGTGGAGACACGGTTGAAAATGCCCACCGCTGGCACCAGCAGCTGCGCCGTGACGGTCCCCTGCGAGGTCACGATCTTCCAGTGCCGCTGCTCGTCATTCCAAGCCGCCGATTGCAGGGCGCATCCCTGGTATAGACGCTGCGCAAGCGCCGGCCGGCGGGCGAGTTCTTGTAGATAGGCCAGCAGCTCAGGCTGGCGGGCGAAAGCATGCGACCAATCATGCTTAGGCGCGAAGGAATACGAATAGTAGGCCGACGGCACATCGACGGCGCACCCCGGGTAGTCATTGTCACGCCACGTTCCGCCCACCGCGTCGGCGCGTTCGAGCACGACAAAATCGTCGATTCCGGCCTGCAGTAGACGCATCGCCGCGCCCAACCCGGCTAGGCCAGCGCCCACGATGACGATGCGCACCCGTGCGGGAACTTCGGCCGCATCAGCGGCGATGTGGGCGCCCATGGATTGCCTTTCCTTGTGGTCCAACTAACTATATGACATAGTGTTCGTTATTATCGACAGACTGTCAACTATGCAGAATGGGAGGGACATGAGCGCGCTGGCGTCCGACTTCTCGCCGCTGGTCTGTATCCATGGCTTCAGTGGTAGTTGGCGCAACTGGGTGCCGATCGTTCCGGAGCTGGAACGACACCACCGCGTCCACGTCGCCCGCCTCGCCGGCCACGCCCGCGGCCCTGCCCTGCCCGACGGTGTCCCCATCACCGTGACGGCGCTCGCCGACCAGCTCGAACGCGACTTCGATGCCGCCGGAATCGGACAGGCGCACCTGGTCGGCAACTCCCTGGGAGGCTGGCTCTCACTCGAACTGGCCGCCCGCGGCCGTGCGCTCTCGGTCGTGGCGCTCTCACCCGCGCTGGGTTGGCAAGCCTCCGTCGCTCATCTGCGCAGGTTGAAACTGAAACTCGTCGGGGGGCGGAAAGTGCTCGCCGCGATCGCGCCCTACGCCGAGACTGCCCTCAAGCACCGTCGGCTTCGGCAGGCGCTGTTCAACGGCGCCATAGCCCACAGTGAGCGACTAACCATCACCGAGCTGGCTGCCTTCGGTCGCGACAATCTGCGTTGCAGCATCTATTTCGAACTGATGGCGTCCTTTCTGACGACCGAAGCGCAGCTCGGAAACATCGCCTGCCCGGTCCACATCGCGTGGTCGGAGTTGGATGCCCTCATTCCGCGCGATCCCTACGGAGTTCGCTTCCCCACACTGGTGCCACAAGCACAGTTCTCCACCATCGCCGGTGTCGGCCACGTGCCGATGTATGACGACCCCCCGCTGGTCGCGGCCACCATCACCGAATTCACCAGGAAAGTCGACGCCGACACGGCTTCCCGAGTCGAGGTGCACGTGCCTGACCATCAGACCCTCGTTGGGCCAATAGCGCACTAGCACAAGGAGTGTGGACTTCGTCCAGGATTTACCCCGGGCCTTGCCGCAAAGCCGGCTGAAGGGAAGATCAAAGCGCCGTATGTCGATGCCGAAATATCAAGGAGTACAACATGACTGAGTTTTCCGGAAAACGTTTCATCGTTACCGGTGCAGCTTCCGGCATTGGCCATGCAGTAGCGGAGAGGCTACTCGCCCAGGGCGCCCAGGTCTGGAGTCTGGACCGCAACTCTCCGATGGCGGCGGTGAGTTCGCACGTCCCGGTGGACCTGGCTGATCCGCGCAGCATCGACGCCGCCGTGGAAGCGCTCGACGGCACCTTTGACGGTCTCATCAACGTCGCCGGGATCCCCGGCACTGCCCCGGGTGAGCGGGTACTGGCGGTCAATACCCTTGCGGTTCGCCATCTCACCGAGGCGCTGCTCGGGCGGCTGGCGCCCGGCGGGGCGGTGGTGGTGGTCGCTTCGATCGCCGGCCTCGGCTGGCCGCAGCGTCTGGCGGTGATCCAGGAACTGTTGGCGACCAGGACCTTCGAGGAAGGTATGTCCTGGGTCAAGGAGAATCCTCAGCAGGGCAACGCGTACAACTTTTCAAAAGAAGCTGCCACCGTGTACGCGATGGCCAAGGCAGTCGAGTTCCATCAACTGGGTGTGCGGATCAACGCTGTACTGCCCGGCCCCGTGGAAACACCAATCCTCGCCGACTTCGAGGAATCCATGGGGAAAGACGTCCTCGACGGGGCCAAGAGCCTGTTGGGGCGTCATGCGATTCCGAGCGACATCGCGGGTGTGATTCTGTTTTTGTGCTCCTCGGATGCTTGCTGGGTGAACGGCCAAACCGTGGCAGTCGACGGTGGTGGCATGGCTGCGGTCGCCGCAGGCATCATCCCGCCACCTGAAATGCGTTAGGAAACAAGCGATGACATCGATAGCACAACGAGCGCAGATTGCCGGATCTGCGCGGGCAGGTATGCCCTGATATGGGGAACTGATCATCACCCCGTAAATGGCGGTGGATTCAATGACAAACAAGGAGGAGGAAAGCGTGACAAAGCCGTATCGCTTAATCGTTTGGGGGCCAGGGGAAATCGGGGGCGCGGTGGTGAGGAGCGCTATCGGAAATCCGAGCTTCGAGATCGTTGGGGCCAAGGTCTTTAGCCCCCACAAACATGGACAGGATATCGGTGAGCTGGTGGGGCTCGAGCCAATCGGGGTCCAGGCTACGACTTCGCGCGACGAGATCGTCGCAACGGATGCGGACTGCGTGATCCTGACACCTGATGCGCGAGCCCTAGCTGACGGTCTGGATGACGACGTCATTGCCCTGCTGGAATCGGGGAAAAACGTCATCGCGACTGTTGCCTACCACAACGTCACGCTGCCAGACTCCTTCGTGACGTCTCGCGCGTCGGCCGCGGATTTGCATGCGGCGTGCAGGAAAGGGCAAAGCTCACTGCTGGGTACGGGCATTCATCCGTCATTTATGGTCGAGTCCGTTGCTCTCACAATGGCCCGGGCGCTGACGGAAACTACGCATATCCGTATCGTGGAGGCGTTTGATTTCAGCGCCGCACCGGAGGGAATGTGGGGCGGTCTCGCACATCTAGGCTTCGGAACAGACCCCGCTGAATTAGATTCATCCTCGTTCATCGCGCGGTTTGGTGATCTCTATTATCCCAAAATTGCCGGCAACGTTGGGTACGCACTTTATGGCGCCGAAACAAAAGATATAAGAATAGAGAGTCAAGTGCGCGGGCTGCCCGCTGAACAAGACTTTCAGGTGCACTCGCTGCAGATCAAGAAGGGGAAGACGGCGGCCCTGCACCTAATTCATCGCGGTTTTATGGGCGAAACCCCCTTCTATACGAATGAAGAGATCTGGTACCTGGCTCCCGGCTGTGTGTTTCGTGGAGACGATCTGCCATTCGATGGTTTCCGTGGCCATCTCTGCTACACGCTCGAGGTGAACGGTAAGCCGGCAAATCTCAGGACACAGATCGAATGGGAGGTCACCGAACCTCGAAACCCAATCACCAACGGATCGGTTGAAGTAATGCTGAAGGCTGTGCCTTCAGTGTGCACGGCCGAGCCTGGCGTACTGCTCGATGACCATTCACCGCATTACCGCGTCGATCCGCGCGATTAACTACTGCTCAATGCGCTATTGGCGCACCAATATCAGAAGGAGAATCAAGTATGAGACTCGCTAATAAAGTAGCCATCGTAACTGGCGCTAGCCGCGGCATGGGCGCCGAGATTGCTGTGGCTCTGGCGCGAGAAGGCGCGGATGTGGTACTCGCTGCTCGCACCCTGACCGAGGCTGAGGTCGGGAAACCCACTCGGCCCGGCACTACGGGCGAAGTCGCTGCCCGTATCCATGAGATGGGCCGAAGAGCACTGGCGGTCAAGACCGACATCACCATCAAGGCAGATGTCGAGAACCTCGTGCAGACGACGTTGAATGAATTTGGGCGCATCGACATTCTGGTCAATTCAGCGTGGTTCGTGAACTTCGAGGAAACGCCTCTGAGCGATCTCCTCGACGCCGACAAGACCGACGCAACAGTGGCGACGTTCAAAGGTACTCTCGACATAACTCGAGCGGTGTTGCAGCACATGGTGGAGTGTAAGTCGGGGACCATCATCAACATCACGAGCATGGGCGCCAAGACCAAAGTGCCGAACGCACCCGTCTACGCCGGTCTGAAAGCAGGAGTCACGCATTTCACCGCTTCGGCGGCAGCAGCAGTCGCGCGCCAGGGCGTTCGGATAAATTGCGTTGCACCAGGAATCATCGACACGGCCAGCACGCACGACACGATCGGCGATTCGCTGGACATGGCTCTGCAAATGCTCATCCCGATGGGGCGCCTGGGCAGGGAGAGCGACATTGCCAACGCGGTTATTTTTCTAGCCGACGATGCCACCAGCAATTACATCACGGGAACGACGCTGACTGTCGATGGCGGGATATCGCACTTCTGACCTATGCCGCACGCTCGGGAATGCGGGAGATATGCGTGTCGGCTTGGGCCTGCGGACGGGCGGCGGGGATGGTGGCGCTCATCGTGTCTTCTTTTGGTTGCTGCGGCGCGCTTCGGCGATGATTAAACCTCCGCCGGAGGGTGGGCCTGCTCGAGTTCGGCGAGTCGCCCATCGAATTCCGTTGCGGCAGTGTCGATGATCGATAGAAAGGTAATGGCAGATACTCTCACTTGACAGCAAATTAGGCGCTCGACATGCCGTTGGTGCGAAGTCAATGCTGCTGCCGTCACGTGACAGAACGACCCATGACCCCGCCTGCCCTGCGACCTGATCATGCCCCGTCCCGCAACAGATCCAGAGGCACCTTCTGAAGAAATGACATGAATATGAGACAGAACGTAGATGACATGACCTGAGACAACTCGAATCACCGCAGTTCAGGGCATCGGGACATGACGCCGAATTTGAGAACCTACAAGTTGTTGTTTGTAGGTTCTCACGGAACGTGGCGGAATCTCACAAGTGATGGCGGAGTGATGGCGGATCCGCCAAGTTCGTGAGACACGCGGTTTGTTCAGTCCGGATGGTGGGTTCTGCTGCACGAGTAGGTGATATCTG
>JAHZKD010000354.1 GCA_022600605.1 Actinomycetes bacterium | reverse complement strand
TGGACGACAACGCCATTACCGTTCCACGATCATGGTGACGACGTTGTCGCCGTGCTGGTATTGCAGCGGGCTCATACGCCAGTTCAACATCGGTACGCTCATCGTCGGCGAGAGCCAGACCTTCACCACCGGTGGACATAGCTGGCTCAGCGAACACGGCGTCGCGGTCACTGTGCTCGATGACGAACGCTGCGCGACGATGATGAGTGATTTCATCGCCGCCCAACCCGATCTGTGGGCCGAGGACATCGGCGAATGAACGTCATTCCTCTGGCCTCGGCCGGTCGATGGGAGGCTCGGGGCTTGAGGAGAACGATGCCTGAGAACACCACCGCGGTGGTAACTGGAGCTGGTTACGGGGTCGGCTTGGGGATGGTTGCAGATTCTAAATCAGTCCCTGTGGAAAGTGTGCCGAGACTCCTTCGGGAACCATCGCTGAGCTAGCCTTGGCACCACTGGAAGCGGAGGTGGTGCTGCGTCGAATTCTGGTTCGCGATCCCATCCTGAGGGGGTCGGTGACACCCTTTGCGCGCAGAGGGCCACTCGATATGCCGCGCTCACCATGAGATAAGGAGCCCATGGCGTGTCGTACCTAGTGGAAATGACCGATGTGGTGCGCGAGTACCGGGTGGGTCAACAGGCAGTGCGAGCCCTGGGCGGGATCAATCTGGGCATTCAAGGCGGCCAGTTCGCGTCGGTCGTCGGCCCCTCCGGATCGGGCAAGAGCACGCTGCTGCACCTTCTCGGGGCTTTGGATTGGCCCGATTCCGGATCGATACGTTTCGACGGCGCCGAAATCACGAGGATGACCGACGACGAGCAGTCTAGTTTTCGACGTCACAAGGTGGGCTTCATCTTCCAGTTTTTCAATCTGTTGCCCACGCTGTCAGCGTGGGAGAACGTGGCGGTCCCCGGAATTCTTGATGGGCGAAGCCTGCGACAGCTCAAGCCACAAGCCGTTGAGCTGTTAGAACTCGTCGGTCTTGGCAACCGTGTCGATCATCGTCCATCCGAGTTGTCCGGTGGGCAGATGCAGCGCATCGCAGTGGCGCGCGCGTTAACGTTGGATCCACCGCTGATCCTGGCCGACGAACCGACCGGAAACCTGGACTCGGCGACCGGGACAGCGATCGTGGAATTACTGCGAAATCTGACGCACGCCAGCGACGCCCGACGCGCCGTGGTGATGGTGACGCATAACACCGAGGCCGCATGGGCAGCCGATCGGGTGCTCACATTGCAGGACGGCTCATTGCTGTCAGACGTTCTCGTCGAGAACGACGACGCCGCCGCCAACACGAATACTGCTGTAAGCGAATGACTCCCGCAATGCTCAGTCGGCTCAGGATGCTGAACATCCGGGAACTGCGGATGCATTGGGGCCGGGCGGTCGCCTCGGTTGGTGTTGTCGCGGTATCGGCAGGACTGCTGGTTGCTGTTCTGGGTATGTCCGGCTCGATTACCGGCTCGGCCGAGAGGTTGGCCAACGCCATCGGCGGTAACGCTGAACTCGAGGTTTCGGGTGTCACTGATAGCGGCTTCGACGAGTCGCTGCTCGATCCGGTTGGGGACGTCGACGGTGTGGCCGCCGCGGTACCGATCCTGCGGGCTCAGGCCGAGACGGATTCCAGCAAAGTGTTGCTGCTCGGGGTCGACAGCAGCATTGAGTCGTGGAGTTCTGACCTGGAGGAAACAGTTCGCGCTCAACTCCAGCCCGGGTCAGCTCTCCAGACAGTGCCCAACGGGGTCGTCGTCGGTCCAGCCGTCGGCGTCACGGAGGGCGCACAGTTCGATCTTGGCCCGGTCCAGGTGACCGCCGCCGTGCTGGTAGGAGATCCCTCGGCTCGGAGATTGAACGGCGGGCACTTCGTCATCGCGCCCCTCACGCTCGCGCAGCGGATCACCGGGCGCCAACATCGACTTGACTCGATCCTGCTCGTCACTAAACCGGGGTCCGACGTCCACCAGATCAGAGCTGACGTGACCACCGTTGTCGCCGGGCGAGCACTCGTCGCCGAACCCGACTTCCGTGCCGCGCAAGTCAGCAGCTCATTCGCCATCGTGGAATCGACGACATTGCTAGTGACACTGACCACGTTCGTCATCGCCGCATTCCTGAGCTACAACGCCATGACCCTCGCCATTGCCCAGCGCCGCCCGATCATCTCGACCCTGCGTGCACTCGGCGGAAGACGCCGAACCATCGTGGCCGACTTGTTGTCCGAAGCGGCGGTGCTGGGATTCCTCGGGGGGCTGATCGGTTCGGTGTGCGGAATCATCCTCGGCCGGATAGCCGTAGACACAATGCCGCCCACGCTCACTCAGTCGCTAGAAGCCCGTACCGAATACATTCTGCCGGCCTATGTTGTGCCGGTGGCGGTAGCGGCAGCTGTCGCAACCAGCGTGATCGCGTCGGCGGTCGCGGCCCGACAGGTTAACAGCGTGGCCCCGGTCGAGGCGCTGGCGCCGATCGGTGCCGGATCGTTGGAGACCGGCTCGCGCCCCGTTCGTCTTGCCGCAGGAATTTTCGGCGTGATGTGTGTGGCGGCAGCGGTATTGATGGTCACCAACGAATTCGGCCGCCTGGCGATTGCCTCGCTGGCGTTGGCGCTCACCGGCGCTACCGCAATCGCTTTCGCCTTCGCGGCTCCACTCATGCGTTGCGCAGCTGCTGTAGCCCGCCTTTGCGGTCCCACCGGAATCCTCGGCGCAACAAGCATTGAGCGTGCTCCGCGGCGCATGTTGGTAGCCACAATCACCGTAATGATCGCAGTAGCCAACGCAGCCTCCATCACGGGAACGAACGAAAACGTCATCGACTCGACGCTGGCCTCGTTCTCATCGCTCTCCGAAACCGACGTGTGGGTCACCGCGACGCCCGCGACCGAAAACCAGACCTTGCCGCTGCCCCCCGACACCGAGTCGCGAGTCCGAGCGGTCCCCGGCGTCGAGAAGGTGGCACCGGGACAGCTTGCGTTCGCGACGGTTGGCAACAGCCGGGTGATGATCCTCGGTGTAGCACCGGGGTCTCATCAGAATATGTACGACGCACTGTCTGCAGACAATCGTGTGAAACTGGATGCGGGTCTTGGCGTCGCGCTTTCCCGCGACCTGGCCCGAACAATGGACGTCGCCCCCGGTGGCCAGATCGCATTACAGACCTCCAGCGGCGAGCGCCACGTTCAGGTCCTGGACGTGGTGCCTGCTTTCGCGGCCCTGCACGGCACCATTGCAATGAGTTTGACGACGATGCGGGAGTGGTTCTCAACCCGGGGCGCGACAAACTTGGAGGTCGCAATAGCGCCCGGGTTCAACTCGCAGACAGTACAGCGGGCGATTGAGCAGGCGGTACCGCAGGATGTTTACGTCGCATCGGGGCGCGAAGTACTCGCAGCGGTGCGGAAGGCGGTCGATGCCAGCACCGCCGCAATCTTCACCATTGCCTGGATCATTGTCGCGGTCTCGGCCATCACGCTACTGAACACGCTGATGCTTTCGGTGTTGGACAGACGGCGTGAGATTGGCGTGTTGCGCGCGATCGGGGCGACACGCCGGACCACGGTGAATGTGATTGCCGCCGAGGCGGTCGGCGTGGCCGTCGTCGGCGGAACGCTGGGACTGCTGGTTGGCGCCGCCAGCCAACTCTTGAGCGCAGACGCCTTGACCAGTGTTCTTGGGATCGACGTGGCGTATCGTCCCGAGCCGTTGATGATCGTCTTCGGAATAGGCGCACTGGTCATCTGTCTGCTCGGATCCGTGCCGCCAGCACTCCGCGCCGCCCGGCTCAAGATCATCGACGCGGTGAGCGTCGAGTGATCGTCGAACACGATCAGCGATAGAAGGCAATAATCAGCGCTGCACATGTGACCACGACGTAGGCAGCAAATCCGAGTTGCAGAGGTCGGGGTGCTCGGTTCAGCTCCATGAAGTAGTTGCCGATCAGCCACACCTTCATGAAGGCAATCGCCACGATAGATGCGCTGGCTGCCGACGACACGTCTTCGGTGCGGAGAACGAGCGATCCTGCCATCGTGGCGATCAGAACGACCCACACCGCGACTATCCATCGCGACTGCCGATCGAGCGCTTGTATTGCCATAGTTACTTTTCGCCTTCCCCAGTCAGGCCAGATACAAGAGCGCAAAGAGCACGACCCAGAGCAAGTCAACCAAGTGCCAATAGCAGGCCCCGCCCTCAATGAAACCCAGTGAATCGTAGAGGCGATCACGGTTCGAGGTCCTATGGGCCATCAATATGACGATCCCCATCCCGACCACGACATGGACGAGGTGAAGAGCGGTGAAAACGAAGTAGCACGTGAAGAAGTTGTTGGTTGTCGGGGTGATACCCACACCGATCTTGGCCGAATACTCGAACCATTTCACGACACAGAATCCCACGCCGGTTGACAAGCCGAGTAGCAGGTAACGTCGCGCGGAGCGCTCTGAACTGCGACGGGCCGCCTGCACACCGAGAGCAACGAAGAGAGATCCCGACAGCAGAAGTACGGTATTCAACACGCCAAGGGCCCGAGTCAAAGTGGCCTGCGATTCGGCGAAGGTGTCGAAATCCGTTGATCGGTAATAGCCGATCGTGGCGAACATCATCGCGAACAGCATCATGTCCCCCAGAAGAAACGTCCAGAGGCCGGGCTCGCCCGGGACATGCGCCGCTCGGTCCGGTCCGGTCCGGGCGGTCGCTAAATCCACGACCCGGATTGTACGACCCGCAGGCTGCGATAAGGCGCCCCTAGACGGGGGACGGAACGGTGGCGAGATCTTCGCCACGCGGACAAGTGCGCAAGCCCTGCCAGATCGCAACCGTCATGAACATGATCCAAAGGCCGAAAAAGACGAAGGGGACATAGAATGCGAGGAACCCGTCATAGGCGAGCGGTCCCGATTTGAAGAACATCATCAAGCCGTCCAGAACGAACACAAAGCCCACCAGTAGCGACATGTAAGCCGACCAACGCGGGAGGGTCGTGTTTTCCGGTCTCGCTCGCAGAATCGGTACTGCGATGGCGATAAGCCATACGGTATATGGCTGAAAAGGAATCAAGGCAAAGAACCACGCCACGTCGTTGAGCATCTGCGTGATGTCGGGGTGCTGCGCTCCCGCCCGATAGGCGGCCACCGCCCAGAACATCGCAGCCATGCTGAGATCGAATACCGCGAACGCCAGGCAAGCGATCTGCGTGTAGGTCCAAATAGGTAGGCCAGACTCGATTCGCCGCGTCATCGCGGCGATAACACCGCCCCAGGGGCCTAGTGCAGCGGTCCCGCAGAGCATGACGAAACAGGCGAACAGAATTCTGGTTTGGTGTTCGACATAGAACTGCGCGATCTCCTCCGACCCGGCGGCAGGGTTCTGCACGGGGAACGCCAAGCGTCCGATAAACACCACTCCGAAGAACCAGGCGACGCACACGAATGCCATCCCGAGAATCGCCACGATCACAGCCTGGCGCCGCTCCTTCAGCAACCACATCTGGATCACTCTATCGGCGGCATGGTGGGGCGGCCTCCGTTTCCCAGGGGCCTTGATGCGCGCGAGGTTCTGCGGTGTATCCACACTTCATAGCAATCGCCGAACGAGCCCGTAGTTGCCGCGTTCGGTGATGTCGTTGACCGACAGATGATTTGGTTGATTGAGGGCAAAAACCCTTTGCGCCGGATCACTGGCGGTAGGCGTCCCGTATCGGTGACGGAGGTGCGTGGGCTAACGCATGAGCGGCCGCAGCACGATCGGCATGCCGTCACTGGGCATCAGTGTGCTGTAGTTCCAGCGGGCCCGGTAATCCGGGTTCGGCAGTTCCAGCCGGAATCGGCGCAACATCCGGTGCATGACAATCTTGACTTCTATTTGGCCGAAGGTCATGCCGATGCACTTGTGCGCACCGCCTCCGAATGGGGTGTAGGCGTAGCGGTGTTTTGTGTGTTCGGCACGTGGCTGGGCGAACCGGTCCGGGTCGAATTTCTCCGGATCGGTCCACAACTCGGGCAGCCGGTGGTTCATCGACGGCCAGCACGCTACGTCTGTGCCGGCGGGCAGATGATGGCCGAGCAGTTCCGTGTCGCGCACGACCCGGCGCACATGCGTCAACAACGGTGTGTCGAGTCGCAAAGACTCGTGCATGACCTGATCCAGGGTTTCCAGCTTTTCCAAGTCTTCGAAGGCCAACGGGGCATCACCCAGTTCGGCCGACTCGTCGCGGACTCGCTCCTGCCAGTCCGGATGCGCTGCTAACCAGTAGGCCATCGAGGCGATCGTCGCCGCGGGGGGTTCGGAGGTGAACATCAAGAAGATCATGTGGTTGACGATGTCGGTGTCGGTGAGGGGGTTGCCAGCCTGGTCCTCGGCGTTGCACAGCACTGTGAATATGTCGGTACCGTCGCTTCCTCGTCGCTCTGGTATAGCCGCTGCGAAATACCTCTCGAGCAGCTTGCGTCCCCGCTTGGCTGCCCACCACTTGAACGGAGGAACGGGGAACCGCACGAGCGCCCCCGGCGCGCATGTGATGGCCGTCAGCGCTCGGTCAATGTCGTTGAACTCGTCATTGGTTTCGGGCTCACGGCCCATGAATACCTGCGCGCCGATTCTCAGCACCAGTTTCTTCGTCGCCGGATACAACAGAAGACGGGGGTCGTTCGCGACCCAGTCGTCGGCTATGGCCTTCGTGGCGAGCCGATCGATGTGCTCGACGTAGCTGACCAACTTCGGTCGGGTGAAGGCTTGTTGGATGATCCGTCGGTGGTGCGTGTGCTCATGGAAGTCGAGCAGCAACAGGCCGCGATTGAAGAACGGGCCGAGAAGCGACAGCCAGCCCTGCTGTGAGAAATCCCGGTCGCGATTGGCGAATATGACCTGGGTGGCATCCGGGCCCAGCGCGAGCACAATAGGAATGCCAGGATTGTGGGCGTAAAAGAGGGGGCCGTGGCTGCGATAGAGTCGCAGCGCGTAATCGGGCCCGCCGCGGAAAATCTCGATGACGTGGCCCAGCCCCGGAAGCCCGGCGTCACCCACCACGGGTTTCAGACCGCTGCCAGCCGGCGGTTCGGCTAGCACGATTTGCTTCCACTCGTGGTTCAGCAGCCACTTCTCTACCGCGCCCATGCCCGGGAGGTTGCCCAGGCTGGGCGGTGTCCGGCGCTTTGCCTGGTCAAGCAGATATCGCGGGGAGCCAATAGCTGACATCAGCTCCAATCATCGACCCAGTGCGTGTGCAGAGCAACATCTATGAGTTCGAAAAATAGGGCGGGTACGCAGGGCGATTATTGAATGTGGGAGCTTTTGGCCGCTAAAGTTGATCTCAAATTGCGTCGGTACCGGCGCAACTTCGACGGGCCTCACAGACGGGGCCCCACCAAGGGGCCAGCGATGGGACAGAGCTCAGATTCGGTTGAACGGCTGAACACAGGCGCAGGTTCCGAACCCACCTACGACTTCGAGGCCAAGACGCAACGGTGGCTGGATGCTCGCCCGGAGGAGCTCACGGCCGTGATGGACCCCGAGAATGTGGACCAGTGGTGTCCAAGCGTGTTCCTGCACAGCGAGCTTCTCGACCGCGGTCAGCCCGATGGGCTCGGTATGGCACTCCGCCTCCATACGAAGGGCTTCTTGCCGCACAGCTTCTTCTTCGTGGCCCGGATCGTCGACGTCGTGCCCCATCGCTATATGCGCGTCGTCGTCAGCGGCGACTTCGAGGGCATCGCAGATATCTTCATCGTGCCGGACGGTGCCGGTTCCCAGTTCCAGCTGCACTGGCGCATAGCATTGATGCACCCCTGGTTGCGGCCGCTGGTGAGGGCCTTGCACTGGGCTTTCGTACCGAACCACAAGTGGGCGGTCCGCCACATTTGCCAGCTGGTGGAGGCCGAGGTGCACCGCCGCCGTGAGCCCGGTGACCAGATCGCGCAGGCGCGGGCGACGTTTCCGCACAATCTGGTCGCCTTCCGGAACTGGCAGCGTCGCCGTGCCTCGGCGGCACGATGGCGGTATTGAGGACGTAGGACCGCGTGGGGTCGGTTCCCAGCGTCAAAAGCCTTGTGCGGGAGGAAGAAGCGGTCCAATCCGCCTGCGGGCACCAGGCATTCCGGCGCCGCGGTGAACGCAGCGCTCAGATCTGATAAGTGCTCGACCCAAGACTGTCTACGATTTCGGGCTAAACCCTGTCCGAGTCCGGTAATCTCGGCGAGTCGCTGTGTT
>JAHZKD010000353.1 GCA_022600605.1 Actinomycetes bacterium | reverse complement strand
TCCGGGCCCGCTAGCGCAACGGTGGTGGAAGCCGGCGTGCAGCAATGGAACAGCGATGGCAGCGTCGAGGTACTTCTCGCGATGGAGCTCGCCACTGCGGCTCCGGACCGAAAGTCGACGATTGAGAGCGGAAGCCGCTGGGTCGCAACGGCAGTCGAAGAGGGACAGGAGTGGAAGATCAGCAGTCTGGTGCAAGTGATCTGAGGATCGAGGACGACGGCAACGCGGCGGTCAGTTGAAGCCCAGCCAGGCAGGCTGGGCGCGCTCGCGCGAGTCGCACAGCACGGCCATGGTGTCGCAGGAACCGCGCGGAGCGCCGGCGCCGGCCCACATGCCGCCTGTATCGCGGCGCAACACGATCGCCGAGGACCCGCCGCCGTCGAGCAGCACGGCGGTGTCGCTGCCCAGGCCGCGGAACAGATCCTGGAGTTGGTCGGGCGTGTAGCTGCCCCCCTGGAACACGTACATCTCGTCTCGGTCCCGGGCGTAGGCGAGGGCCGTGCGCGCCGCGCTCGGGCCGGGGTCGTTGAGCTGACCGGTGTCGCCGGGGGCCAACAGGCCGATACCGGCGACAGCGACGAACCTGGTGCCCTTGTCGATCAGGTCTTCGATGACTGGCGACGCAGCGTCGTAGTCGTCGAGGTGCTTCGGCGGCACAACGAAGGGGGCCCCGGCCACCGGCATGATCATTGTCGAGAGCACCTGCCAGTTCTCGTTCCCGCCAGACAGGCCCTGCTTGCCCGCATACGCCAGCGTGCCGGTCACCTTGGCATTGGTGCGCCCCAATCGGCGGGTGTTATCGACATAGGCCCCAAGGGGGGAGCTGCAGCCGGTTGTCTTCCACGAGCCGCCCTGCTGTCCGCGAACGTCGAAGAAGTTGGCGTTGATCGCGATCGTCGGCTGGCCGAGCGCCTGCCACGCTTGCAGCGGGGAGTAGATCTCGGATGCCTGCCAAAGGCCCTCGCTGGTGCGTGCGCGGGGATCGCGTTCGCAGCGGGCCTGGTAGCCGGTATGCGAGTCGGCGAGCAGCCGCGGGGCGAGCCGCTTGGAGGCAGCTTTGACGATCATCAACCGGCCGCCGTTGGTCATCTCGTACCAATTACCGGCAGCGTTGAGCATCGGCGCGGGGTGGCCGTTGCCGAAGTTGTAGACGAGGTATGAGCCGCGGGTGTTAGCGATGGCACCCGCGAGCAGTTCGCGCGCGCCGGCTGCCGAGGCGAAGGGCGTACCCAGGCAGGTGCCGAGGACGGCACATACCATCGCCGCGGCGAATGTCCTGGCGCCGAGAGTCATGCGCCGGATGCTTGTGGCTGGAGTCGACACGGGCGGCTCCTAGTGGGCGTATGGGTGGCAGGGCAAACGTGAGAAGGTAACAGTAATTTCAGCAGAGACACTGTCAACTTTCGTCACAGTGGCATCACAGTCGCGTCTCAAGCCACACGATTGCCGCCCCGTGATCGCTGCCACCGGCCGGTGCTTGGCGCCATCGCCGTCGATACGGCGTCCAGAAACTCACCGCCTCGGCAGCGAGAACCACGAGTCTCCGCACCCTCGGCCAGACCCCGATATCATCGTTGGACTGAGACTGAGGATTCCGAAGATGCCGGCCTTTCACCCGACCTATGAGCGGGTGCTTCCTGCGCGCAGACCGGATGGCTTCACTCCGCCCGCCGTACGTTACTCGCTCCGATGGCGGCGCCCGGTCCCGGAGCTGGTCGCTGACTGGTTCGGTCTGCAGGGCCCACAACCTGGAAACGCGGCCTCGCGCGAATTCGTGGATCGTATGCGCACGGCCTTTTCAGGCGCTTTCGGTCCAGAGGCAGTGGAGGTGATGGTCTGCCCACACGACGAGGCAGGCCATTCCACGACGATCGTGGTCGGCTACTGGACCTCGACTTCGGCCCACGCCACCTGGACGCATGAACCCCGGTGGGAGCAATGGTGGCAGTCGCTGGCGCGAGGGACCGACGGCGTCGGCTTATGGCGTGAAACACTCACCTGTCCCTACGACCGCCACGAAACCATATACTCGCAGAACAACTATCGGATTGGTTTGGGCCGCACACCCGACACCGACATAGTCCAGATCAACGACAATGGCTATCCCGGCGCCGCCCGAGATCGCTTTCCCATTACTGCCGTCGAGGACATCGCGTCGCCACTGGGTGTCGCCGTCCGCTATGACCAGTCGATCAACCCGCAGGGGCGTCGCGTCTTCGTCTTGAACCCGCTCAACACCTTGGTGATGCGGTCAGGACAGTTCTGGCACAACTCGGAGCCCGAACAAGCCGAGGACTACGAAACAGCACTTCGCCCGAAACTTGATCGCGGGATGGAATACCTTGCTGCACATGCTGATACCGGTTGCATCTACCTTCGGCAGATGATCAACGTTGACGCCGACTTCACCCAGCGACGTGAGACTTCGGTATACGCGGTCTTCCAGGACTACGCCGGCCTGGAGACCTGGGCTGCCGACCACACGACCCACCACGCCATCTACGGGCATCAAATCGCCATGGGGCGCAAGTACGGTTCACGCCGCGACGTCATCACCTGGCACGAGGCGTTCGCCCTGCCCGCCAACAACCGCTTCGAATACATCAATTGCGCGCCTGGCACCGGTATGACCCGAGTTGGACCGGTCCATGAATAGACACCGCACCATCGCACTCAGCTGATGAAGGAGTTCCGAGAACCGTGAACGACCAAAAGGTGAAAGTCGCAGTGGTTCAGGCGGGTTCGATTCATTGCAGTACATCTGCAACGATCGACAAACTTGAGGAGTTGGCCTCAGCAGCCTCCAGAAAAGGCGCGGAGCTGGTTCTTTTCCCGGAAGCTTTCCTCGGCGGATATCCTCGCGGTGAGACTTTCGGTGCCACAGTAGGCTCGCGGACCGCCGAAGGTCGCGATGCTTTCCGCCGGTACTGGGAAGATGCCATTGACGTTCCGGGCGATGCGGTTCGGCGACTACAGAACATCGCACTGAAGCATCGCCTTTATCTAGTCACAGGTGTGCTCGAACGGGGCGGAGGAACGATCTACTGTTCGGTACTGTTCTTCGGCCCAGACGGGGCCTTCCTCGGTAAGCACCGCAAGCTCATGCCGACCGCCGCCGAGCGGGTCATCTGGGGTTGCGGCGACGGCTCCACGATGCCGGTGTTCGATACCGAAATCGGGAAGTTCGGCGCAGTCATCTGCTGGGAGAACTACATGCCGCTCATGCGATTTCACATGTACGCCCAAGGAATTCAGATCTATCTGGCACCCACCGCGGATAACCGCCCGGAGTGGGCCCCGTCTATGCAGCACATCGCTCAGGAGGGCCGCTGCTTCGTGCTCGCCTGCAACCAGTTCACGACATCAACGGACTATCCTCAATCCGATCCACAGCCCGCCAGGCCACCCACACCAGGGGCCAATGGAGGCAGTTGCATCGTCGCACCGAGTGGTCAGTTCCTGGTGCCTCCGGCAAAGGACGGTGAGCAAATCCTCTACGCCGACCTAGACTTCGGCGAGATCGCCCGTTGGAAATTCGACTTCGATGTCGCCGGCCACTACTCGCGACCGGACGTCTTCCAGCTCCATGTCGACACCAGCCCCAAGCCAGTGATCACTTCGACGGGTCCGTTGGGCGGTGCCTCGCATGCGGTCCCGGCACCCGCTGCAGAAGAGGGTCAGGGATTGCCGACATGAATGAGCCGCCCATTCGCGAGAAGGCCGACCCGCATCCGCCTAGCCGGACTCTGCCAGAGTGGTCCCGTTATCCCGGCGGTGCGAGACGATAGATGGCGTCGGCGTCGTCATCGGTGATGTAGATCGCGCCGTCGGGCCCGGCCGTCGCGGACACCGGACGGCCCCAGCGGGATCCGTCTTCGGCCTGAAACCCGCCGACAAGAGTCTGCTGGTTGCCGAGATTGCCCTCACTCCACGGGTAGAAGGACACCTCCGGTGCGCGCGGTGATTGCCGGTTCCACGACCCGTGAACGCCGACCAGCGCTCCGCGTGCGAACGGCTCGGGTAATTCACCGTCTACGAAGCTCAACCCGAGCGGGGCAGAGTGCGCACCGAAGCTCTGTTCCACCGGGGGCAGCGACGTACAGTCCATCTGGTCGCCGTCAGGGTTGGTCTGCACATCCCGGATGAACGGCATGTTGGCCGGTCCAGAATCAGAAGAGTCGGAATTGCAGTACGGCCAGCCCAATTCGCGGCCGGGGGTCAACCGGGCTAGCTGTTCGGGTGGGTGATCGTCCACGTACTCGGGGATGACCCGCCCATAGTCGGGACCGGGGTCGGGGAATGCGACGTTGTCCCGCCCGTTGACCGCCGTCCATATCGCGCCGTCGGGTGCTACCGCCAACCCGGTGCCGTTGCGGACACCGGTAGTGAATGGTGCGGCCGGACCGCCGCCCGGCGGGACCCGCATGATCGTCGCCCGGGGCGGTTCGGCGACACGGTCGGTCGCAGAGATGTTGCCCGTCGAGCCGATGGAGAAGTACACCGCGCCGTCCGGGCCGACGGCCACGCTCTTGAGCGCGTGTGAGTATGCCCCGCGCAGATCGGGGCTACGGCCGTTCGGCAGGCCACCTGCCACGGTCTGCGGGTTGGTCGCCGAGCCGTTGGCGTAGTCGTAAGCGTCGACCTGATCACTTTGCGCCACATAGAGAGTCGATCCCAGGAAGGCCAAGCCGTGAGGCTGGTCGAGGTCGTCCAATAACACCGATTCCGTGGGTGATCGGTCAGCTGCGGGTGCGAATCGCAGCACCCGCCCGGCGCTGGGTACCGACACCAGCAGGTCGCCTTCGGGGGTCCAGACCGTCAGGCGCGGCTTGGACGTCCGTGCCCACACTGACAGCGTCCACCCATGCGGAACCACAGCCTGTCGAGTTTCGTCGAATGGCGCTTCGGCATCGGCGGGATCAACGCCGACTGTTACGGTGCTCGACCCCGTCTCCGACGCCGCCGACGGGGATGGGCCGGGGATATCCGAGATTCCGCCCGGTTGGGCAGTATCGGCGCACCCTGCGATCAGCGCCAAAGCCAGCACAGATGCGCTGCCTCGCCTATGCCGCCGCGAGTGCCGCATGCATCTCCCAGACGAGGATTTCGGCGGTCACCCCGGGCGGTCCGGCAGCGGTCACCCGCTGACCGCCGGTTGCGGTGAATCGCACCGCGTCCCCCTCGAGCAGCGGACCGGCGCCCTCGAGCACAACCTCACCCCTCGGCACGAATAGGTGCAGATACGGAGCCTCCGGCAATTCGACGCTTTGCCCTGGCTGCAGCCGTGCAGCGTGCAGCGCGGCGGCACGGTTGCACATCGTGATGGCGGTGGCATCGCTATGTTTGGGCATGCCCGAGGCGATGATCAGCAGGTTCCCGATCAGCAGTTCGTCCTCGACCTCGACCTGCTGATACCCAGGTGTGATGCCCGATTCGTCGGGTACCACCCACATCTGAACAAAATGCACGGGTACCTCCCCGTGTGCGTCTCGTAGGTTTCGCCCCTGTGTGTCACGTGGGCCGCGCTCTGGGTGAAATCGCTCACCAGTCAGCGTCGGGGAGTCGTTCTTCTCCGAGTGCAGGATCCCGCGGCCGGCGGACATTCGCTGAGCCAAACCCGGGTAGATGATCCCGGAGTGCCCGGCGGAGTCCTGGTGGACGAGGGAACCGCTGAGCACCCACGTCACGATCTCCATGTCCCGGTGGGGATGAGTATCAAATCCCGTACCTGGGTCTACGCGGTCGTCGTTATTGACCAGCAGCAGACCGTGATGGGTGTTTTCTGGTTCGTAATGGCTACCGAACGAAAACGAATGCTTGGAGTCCAGCCAGGCGATCTTGGTTTTGGCGCGGTCGCTGGCGCGCCGGACATCGATGGTGCTCTCAGTGCTGGTCAACACGATCATTCCTCGGGTGTTTTGGTCAGCCTAGGTGGCCGCCACAACACCGGCAATATGCCTGGCGCGCCTTCCTGGCGCGGTCGCTGAGCAGGACGGGCTAGACAGCCCGATAGTCTCCGTGAATGCCCGTGACCCATAGCGAACGCAATTTCGATGGCATCGGCGGCGTCCGGATCGTGTACGACGTTTGGACTCCAGATACCCAACCGCGTGGGGTGGTGATCCTCGCCCACGGGTACGGCGAGCACGCCCGTCGTTACGACCACGTGGCGGCGCGGTTCGCAGAGGCGGGGTTGGTCACCTATGCGCTGGATCACCGTGGGCACGGTCGTTCCGGCGGTAAACGGGTGTATCTGCGTCACATCTCGGAGTTCACCGGGGACTTCCACACGCTGGTAGGAATCGCCGCTGCCGACTATCCCGACCTCGCCCGCATCGTAGTGGGCCACAGCATGGGCGGCGCGATCGTCTTCAACTACGGCGTCGAGCACGCGGGCGACTACACCGCAATGGTGCTGTCCGGACCTGCGGTGAACGCCCAGGAGTCGGTGTCGCCGTTATTGGTGTTGCTGGCCAAGGTGATGGGACGGCTTGCCCCCGGACTGCCGATAGAGGACATCCCCGCCGACGCTGTCTCCAGGGACCCAGAGGTAGTTGCCGCATACGAGTCGGATCCTCTCGTTCACCACGGCAGACTGCCGGCCGGGGTCGGGCGGGCGCTTGTTGAGGTTGGTGAGACGATGCCGCAGCGGGCGGGCGCCATCACTGCGCCGCTGCTGGTGGTGCATGGGGAAGACGACCGGCTGATCCCCCTGGGGGGAAGTAGGCGCTTGGTTGAGTGCGTCGGCTCCACCGACGTGCACCTCAAGGTGTATCCGGCGCTGTACCACGAAGTGTTCAACGAGCCCGAGCAGGCGCTAGTGCTCGATGACGTCACCTCCTGGATCGAGACCAAGTTGTGAAGCCGTTTGCAGTTCTGATCTTGTTACTAGGCGGGCTTGTGGCCGGCTGCTCGTCGAGCACCCCAGCTCAACCTAAGTGGGTCGACGAGGAAGTAACGTTCGACGCCGACGGTCTCACCCTGCACGGAACCTACCGCCACCACACCGGCGACCTGCCAGGCCCAGCGGCGCTGCTGATTTCGGAGAGCGGCAACACCGACCGCAACGGGGATAACCGGGTCGCCGGTCCGATCGGCAATATGCGCCAATTGGCTGAGTTGCTTTCGGACCGCGGTGTGGCCAGCCTGCGCTTCGACAAGGTGGGGACGGGGCGTTCCGGGCTGGGCAGATTCGAGCAGAATCCCCAAGAGGTCGTCAGCGCTGTCTACACTTTGGGCGCCGACTCTGCTCTGCGCTTCCTGGCCGGGCGTCCAGCCACCGACCCGGCTCGGCTGTCGATCTACGCGCTCGGCGAAGGCACCGTCCATGCCATGGCGCTGGCCGGCGACAAGGATCCCGACGCACCGAAAGTGCACTCGCTGGGGCTGTTCCAGCCGCTGCCGGGCCGTTATCTCGACGTCATCACCAACAGGGTGACAGCGGCGGGGTCGCCGGAGACAGTGGCGACGTGGATGGAGTCCGTCGAGGAGATCCGCAGCACGGGGACTGTTTCCGACACGTTGCCCGACGGCCTGGGTGCGATCGTGAACCCGGGCAACGTCAAAGCCGTCGTCGAAGCTGACAACATCGACCCGCTGGCATTGGCTGCGGCGGTGCCAGCAGGAACTGCGGTGATGCTTACGTGTTCGGACGTCGACAGCCAGGCCCGCTGTGATGCCATGCAGCCGCTGGTTGATGCGCTGAGTGACACCGCGCTGACGGTGGTGGAATTCGTGGGCGTTAGCCATGTGCTGCGTGACGATCCGACTGACAGCATCGCGAACTACGCCACGCCGGCTCCGCTCTCGCCGCAATTCGTGACAGCCCTCGATGACTTTGTCGGCAGGTAGCGGCGTGGCTGCCGGCGCCGACGGATGACAACCACAGTGGGGGGTCGGGGCACTGCCTCTGAGTAGCGTCGTACCGCTGAGCTAGCCTCGCGATCATGAGCACTGAGGACAAGATGCTGGCCCGGATCGCGGCGCTGCTGCGCCAGGCCGAAGGCACCGACAACCAGCACGAAGCCGACGCCTTCATGGTTGCCGCGCAGCGTCTGGCGACCGCAGCCTCGATCGACCTTGCCGTGGCCCGATCACATGCAGACAGCCGCACGAGCGCGCAGATGCCGGTGCAGCGCACGATCACCATCGGTGAACCGGGTACCCGGGGGCTGCGCACCTATGTGCAGCTGTTCGTGGTCATCGCGGGGACCAACGACGTCAAGTGCGACATCGCGTCCAACTCGACTTTTGTCTACGCCTACGGCTTCGCCGAGGACATCGATGCCAGCCATGCGCTCTACACCAGCCTCGTCATGCAGATGGTCCGCGCATCCAAGGACTACATCGCTTCGGGCGCGCACCGGCCAACTCCGACGATCACCGCACGCATTAACTTCCAGTTGGCGTTCGGGGCCAGGGTTGGTAAGCGGCTGGCGCAGGCACGCGAGCAGACGCAGCGGGAAGCGACGCACGGGCCCGCCAATATCCCGGGTTCAGCAATTGCGTTGCGCAACAAGGACCTCGAGCTAAAGGACTACTATCGTCAAACGTCCAAGGCCAGGGGAACGTGGCGGGCGACTAACGCAACCGCGGGTTACTCCTCGGCGGCACGCCGGGCAGGTGACCGGGCGGGCCGTCGAGCCAGGCTAGGCGGCAACTCTGAACTGGCTGCCGCGCGCTCGGCGTTGGAGAGGTGACCCGAGACGCACAGCGTGCAAAGGTCTATGCCGCAGAGGAGTTCGTCCGCACTCTGTTCGATCGGACCACTGAGCACGGGGATCCGGTGGTGGACTTCTTCGGCACCCGGCTGACGCTGCCACCGGAGGCGCGTTTCGCGTCGGTGCCGGCGGTCCAACGCTACGTCGACGAGGTGCTATCTCAGCCAGCGGTGCGGCAGCGGTGGTCGGACGCCGCGTCTTTGCGAGTGCGACCACGCAAGGGGGCGTCAGCAGCGCACTACCAGCGCGACGATGACGTTGCCACGATCGCCGTCCCCGACGGACGCGCGGTCTGGGCGCTTCGCGAACTCGTGGTGCTGCACGAGATCGCGCACCATCTAGCGGATTCCGATCCGCCACACGGGCCGGTGTTCGTGGCCACGTTTTGCGACCTCGCCGCGGCAGTGATGGGACCCGAGGTCGCCTATGTGCTGCGGGTCGTCTACGCCAAGCAGGGGGTGCGGTAACCGGGCGTCGCGGCGACCGAATCATCACCGACATCATCGTCGACCACCGGCGCCGACCACCGGCGCCGGTAATGTCTGCGCTGTGACTGCGCTGTGACTGCGCCCGACTGGGCTTCCCTTGATGCATTGTTCGACCGGGTACTGCACACCGAGGACGACGCGTTGCGTGCTGCCCGAGAGGCCGGCGTGGCTGCCGGAATGCCCGCTATCGAGGTGTCCGCACAGCATGCCAAGTTCCTATCGCTGCTGGTGACTATCGCCGGTGCCCGCAGGGTTCTTGAGATCGGCACGTTGGCTGGGTACAGCACGATCGCACTGGCCCGCGCGGTCGGGCCGGACGGCACGGTCGTCTCGCTCGAGTGTGAGCCGGCGCACGCCGAGGTGGCGCGGTGCAACCTCGAACGCGCCGCAGTGGCAGGCCGGGTGGAGGTGATCGTCGGTATCGCGGTGGACACCTTGTCGGAGCTGCATGACCGTGGCGAGGTGTTCGACCTGGTCTTCATCGACGCCGACAAGGAAAACAACAGCGCCTACGTGCAGTGGGCGGTCACGCTGGGCAGGCCGGGAACGATCATCGTGGTGGACAATATTGCGCGAAACGGCCGGGTGCTAGATCCCGGCCCCGGTGATCAGCAGGCGCAGGCGATCCGCGCCATGTTCGACATGATGGGCGCCCACCCGCGCCTGGACACCGCGGCAATTCAGACCGTCGGCACCAAGGGCTGGGACGGTTTCGCGGTGGCAATCGTCCAATAGCGGCTACTACGGGTGGAAGTTCCACTGGCCGCAATCCTGGGCCAGTACATCATTGACATCGACTTCTGTCCCGCCGACCAACGGCCCGGGATTCGACGCGGTGGCAACGATGCGCTGATGGAGGACCGCGGCGGGGTATATCTGACCGTTGGACCAGGACCGGGTCTGCCAGGCCCACACGTGGCCGGGCGAACGCGACCTCCCGATGACACCGTCGGCCGCAGCCCACTGGCACGCCTTGATTCCCCCATATATCCCGGTGCGCTGCACCCCAATCACCGAGTTGATTCCGCGAAACCACGGCAACACAACGGAGTTCCATGTCTCGCGGTCGATGTCGTCATCGACGCTGAAGAAGATCGGTGCGCTCTGGCCACCCCCGGCGGCGGAGTGCAACTGCCACCCCGTGCGGGCGTCGGCGATGCCCCCGGGGTACCCGCGGGTGAAATCCGACGGCGCCGTCCCCCCTGGCTTGCCGTATTGGTAGTTGCTGACAATCACCAAACC
>JAHZKD010000352.1 GCA_022600605.1 Actinomycetes bacterium | reverse complement strand
TTGGACCTGTTGCGTCGAGCTACCCAAGCCGGCGTCAGCGAGGTCACCCTGCCCCGGGAGTGGGGAGACTGGGTGACTCGCGCGCAGATGCCGTCGTTGCGGATTCCCGACTTCCACATGTCCTCGGTGAGTCCGGCGCAGTAATCCCGATCTTCCTCCGATTGCTCATGTGCGACCATGGTGGCCGCGCAGGTCGCGTCGGGGCGGTAGCTCAGTCGGTTAGAGCCGTGGACTCATAATCCATTGGTCGCGGGTTCGAGCCCCGCCCGCCCCACTTCAGAGTATGTTTTTGAAGATCGATCTCGGTGATTCACCGTTTATTCACCGTTTATGTCCACGGCGCGGTCCAGCAGATCGGCGACCTGGGTGTGAACTCGTCCTCGGCTCATGTAGCGGTCCTGGGTCATCGAGACGTGGGCGTGGCCGAGATGATCGGCCCCGATTCGCGCGGAAAGACCCTCGTCGTCGATGAGGGTGGCGACCGTCTTGCGGAAGCTGTGTGTGGTCACCCCCGGAACTCCTAGTTCTGTGCGGGCGCTGCGCCACTCCTTGCCGAAGTTGTTCGGGTCACGCAGCGTGCCCGCCGTCGACGGGAAGATCACTTCTTGTTCGCCGCGGTAGGGCATACGTCGGCGTCTGCGCAGCATCTCAACGGCGTCGGCTGGCGCCGACGACACAGACAACCCAACGGTGCTGTTGTGGGATGCGGGATATGTTCTTCCCATGAGTCATACAGGCCAGTATGCGGACGGCCGAACATACGAACTTCCAGCCGATTGGACTCCACTCGATCGTGAGGTGCTCATAGCTGCCCGCGATCGGGCGCGATCCGCGGTGTCGGGGGACGACGCAGTCGATCGGTTGACGAGTTTCTACGACCGGAACAGTGAATATGCGGGGACAAGCTTCCTCGACGTCGTGCCAAACCCCACCGACTCGGTTCACGCCGCCGACCTATATGCGGTAAGCCGACTGAGCATGAAAATATCCAATCTGCAAGGTCGGCTCCTGTTGGACAAATCTGAGCCAGACGGGCCGGACGCCCGATCCCGCACTGAACAATTACTCGCCTCAATCCCACCAGAGCACACCATCGGGGATCTCACGCCAGCCCTTCTACGGGCGATGAGTTACCTCTACCACCACTTCAGGACTCTGCTGGAGGCGGATGTAAAAGGTTCGAATCGGTGGGTGTTCGCCGCAAAGTTATGTGCGCGCAAGCGTTTCCAGCTGTTCCCCGTTCGAGACCGCGTAGTGTGTCAACACTTGTCCGGCGGCCAGCCACTTGCTGGCTCCGGAAAGCAGGCGCACGCGGGGCGGCTGGGATGGTTCACCAACGACATCCAAGTGTTCGCGTACCTGGCCACCGACGCCGAAGTTCGCGAATCGCTTCGAGCGCTCAAGGGTAAGGCAACAGCACGCGGCGTCATTGTCGATGACCAACCGCTTCGCCTACTCGACGTGCTTCTTTGGACTCGTGGGAAGGGCTGAAAGTTCGAGACCAAATGGCTGTTGACGCGCAGGCTCCGTTTCAGTTCGGTAGAAACGGGTTAGGTTGAGACGCAGGCTCGCGGTGTAGCCGCGGGGCAGGTCGGAATCATCCCTATTGCTAGGTCGGAAGGGGGTTTCGAGTACGGGGCTTCCACTCCTTCAGTGTTTTGGTAAGTGCCGCAGCGCTTTCCGCAGTGAAGGTTTCACGATGTCTGTCAGGTATTGGTCGTGCGGGGTGGTGCCCCATCGTTGATCGAGGCGAGCGGACGGATGCGAGAATGCGCAGACAACCATACGGTGATCGTCTAAGAACGCTTCGCGAACGTGATCGCTGTAGATCTGGCCTCGGCGGAGGGCGTTCGTACTAGCCTGCTGCGCTTTCCTGCCCTGAAGAATGATCAGTGTGGGTTCGAGTATTGCGAGCGTGTTTCTGAGATGCCGGGCGCAGTTGTTCACCATGGAATTTGTCGGCCTGGCCTGGACACCTTTGTGGGGCCCCGCGTAGCACAACAGCGTATTGATCAAAGCGAAGCCATCGAACATATGGAACTTTCTGCCGGTCTGAGGGTGTATCCACTCGCTATCCCAGTCGTATCCGGGTTCGTGTCCGAAGATGACCCGCAGCGCCGAGGTCGTGCCCTTCATATGAGCAGTCCGTTTGTCGTGGTCCCTGTCGCGTTTGTAGCGCTGGTTCAGGCCCGTGCTGAGAACATCCTCGTACCGTTTATCTAGGGTCACCTGGCTCGATTTAGCTTCCTGTCCGATGACAACTACACGGAGCTGCTTCGCGCCCAGTGTGAGATCAAAACGCCGGCCAACGTGGCTCATCGTCCCGGGAAGGAACACATGGCCTTCCCGGACCGAGGATCTGCAGGTACCGGCGTCGGAGCATTTGAACTTGTTGCGGCATAGAAGCTCGGAGTCCACATAACGGCGAAGCCGATCGATCCTGCGCCGTGTACGACTTGGATCAACGCGGATAACCGGGGACTTAGGCATTCGCTGAGTATGGCGGGCGCGTCCCCTATGGACGGGGTATTTCGGGAGGTCGGTTCGCCGCGGCCCGCCGAAAGATGAACTCCGGAGTGTTCGTCGGGTCGGATGGATCGGCCGCCCTTCGTTGAGACCGGAAGTTGCTGGCTGGCGGAGACGAGTGACGTCGAGATGGTCGCTAGCGCATGACGGGTCCCTTGAGGTAAAGCTGCCCTTTTGGGCACCGTTTATTCACCGCTAATGACCAGGAATCAGCCAGAAATCGTTGGGCTGATGCAGGAGCTTCTGAGACACTAAAGCCGCTGGGAGACAGGCAAAAATAGGGATCCTCCGGCATCGACGCAACAAGTCGCTTGGTAATCCATTGGTCGCGGGTTCGAGCCCCGCCCGCCCCACTTCACAGGTTGCCATTGAAACTTGCTTGCCTCGATCCGACCTCTGTTCGTACTCGATCAGCGTCGTTGAATCCTGCGGAAGCCAAACGGTTTCACAGCGGGGACGCCCAGTTTGTCGGGCACGTTTCGCCGTAGCTCGCCGAAGTGTTACCACTGCAGCCCGAGTAGCGCACCTGCGCCAGCAACTCTTGCAGCTTCTCACCCGGCTGCGCCGTCGCACCCTCCGGTTGCGCCCTGGACTTGTTCAGCTGAACATCGCGAACCGGGTTGGCGACCGGGCTTTGTCGGCCAGCTACAAGCTCGTTGATCGAAACATGGATTCGGAGCGCGGCGGCACAGTACTTTTGG
>JAHZKD010000002.1 GCA_022600605.1 Actinomycetes bacterium | reverse complement strand
GCTGGACGAGTTGTTCGACAGCATCGAATCCTCTTCCGCCGAATCGGCGAATGCCGGTAGTGAGGGCACCATCTGATGAAGACCACCTTCGACCGGATCGCGGGCATGAGCCCCGAGCAGCGCGGCAAGTTGTCCGAGCAGTTCGAGAAGGCGTCGCGCGTCGCCGGCGCGGAACCCATCGCCGTGGTGGGCATCGGCTGCCGATTCCCTGGCGGGGTGACCGGACCCGACAGCTACTGGAGGTTCTTGGAGAACGGCACTGACGCCATTCGCGAGGTGCCCGCCGACCGCTGGGACGCCGAAGAGTACTACGACCCCGATCCGATGGCGCCCGGCCGCATGCCGACAAAATGGGGCGCCTACCTCGACGACGTTTCGGGTTTCGACGCCGAGTTCTTCGGCATCACGCCGCGCGAGGCCGCCGCGATGGACCCCCAGCAGCGGGTGCTGCTGGAGGTTGCCTTCGAGGCGCTGGAGAACGCAGGCCTGGCACCGGACACACTGCGAGAGGTCCGGGCCGCCGTGATGGTGGGCGTCTACTACAACGAGTACCAGGGTTCCTCTGCGGGCAACCCCGACACCATCGACGCCTATTCGGCCACCGGCAACGCCCACAGCGTGACGGTCGGTCGGATCGCCTACCTGCTGGGGGTGAAGGGGCCCGCGGTGGCGATGGACACGGCGTGCTCGTCGTCGCTGGTGTCGATACACCTGGCCTGTCAGAGTTTGCGCATGCGAGAGAGCGACCTTGCGCTGGCCGGCGGAGTCAGCCTCAGTCTGCGCCCGGAAACCCAACTGGCACTGGCCAAATGGGGAATGCTGTCACCCAACGGCAAATGCTATGCGTTCGACTCGCGCGCCGACGGCTTCGTCCGTGGTGAAGGTGCGGGCGTCGTGGTGCTCAAGCGACTCACCGATGCCGTGCGCGACGGGGACCGGGTGCTGGGCGTCGTGCGTGGCTCCGCTGTCAATCAGGACGGCCGGTCCAACGGCCTGACCGCACCGAACGCGCCATCACAGCGCGACGTGATGACCCGGGCGCTGCGCTCGGCTGATGTGACCTCCGGGTCGGTGAGCTACGTCGAAACCCACGGCACCGGAACGTCTCTCGGTGACCCCATCGAGTTCGACGCGCTTGCCGCGGTCTACGGCCGCGGCGATGCCCGGTGTGCGCTAGGGGCGGTGAAGACCAATATGGGCCACCTTGAGGCCGCCGCAGGCGTTGCAGGCTTCATCAAGGCCGTCCTCACATTGCAGCACGGAACAATCCCGCCGAATCTTCACTTCCAGAAGTGGAACCCAACGATCGACCCTTCCGGGACCCGGCTGTTCGTTCCCACCGAGACCACCCAATGGCCACAGGTCGAGACACCGCGACGCGCTGCGGTGTCGTCGTTTGGCATGGGCGGCACCAACGCCCATATCGTGCTCGAACAGGGCCCCGAACTCGCACCGACGGCTGCAACGGAAAAGCACGTCACGACACTGGTCGTGTCGGGCAAGACGCCTGCCCGCCTGGCCGTTTCGGCCACGTCGCTGGCCAACTGGCTCACCGACGAGGGCGCGGCGGTGCCACTCGACGATGTCGCATTCACCGTCAACCACCACCGCAGCCGCCACCACACGATCGCCGCAGTATGCGCCCTCGATCATGACGAAGCCGTTGCGGGTCTGCGGGCGCTCGCGCTCGGCCAGCCGGCGCCCAACGTGGTTCCGCCCCATGACACGAGGCTCGGCTCGGGCACGGGGAACGGCACGGTGTTCCTCTACTCGGGGCAGGGCGCGCAGTGGGCCGGAATGGGTAAGGCGCTCCTGGTCGACGAACCTGCGTTCGCCACTGCCATCGACGAGCTGGAGCCCACCTTCGTCGACAAGGTCGGCTTCTCGCTGCGGGAGGTGATCGAGGCCGGTGAGCCCGTCGTCGGTATCGACCGGATCCAGCCGGTGCTCGTCGGGATGCAATTGGCACTGACCGCCCTGTGGCGGTCCTACGGCGTGGAACCCCAGGCAGTGATCGGCCACTCGATGGGTGAGGTGACCGCTGCGGTGGTCGCCGGCGCGCTGACCCCGGCCGAAGGCCTGGACGTGATCGCCACCCGGACGAGGCTGATGAAGCAGCTGGCCGGTCAAGGAGCGATGGCCCTGCTAGAGTTGGATGCTACGGCCGCCGAGCAGCTCATCGCAGACCGTCCCGACATCACCATCGCGGTGTACGCCTCACCGAAGCAGTCGGTGATCGCGGGCTCACCCGAGCAAGTCGACGAGCTCGTCGCCATGGTCGACGCGCAGGGCAAGCTGGCGCGCCGCATCGAGGTGGATGTGGCCTCCCACCACCCCACGATCGATCCGGTCCTGCCCGAAATGCGTGACGCGCTGGCCTATCTGGCGCCTGCAGCGCCGAAGATCCCGCTCATCTCTACGGTCGGCTACACCGGGGATGCGCCGCTGTTCAGTGCTGATTATTGGGCAGCCAACCTGCGCAACCCGGTACGTTTCGGCCAGGCAGTGCACGATGCGAGCGCCGAACACAGCAACTTCATCGAGATCAGCCCCCACCCACTGCTGACCCACGCGATCACCGACACCCTCGATGCCCAGTCGACGAGTCGCACATTCCAGGTCGGCGGTACCGTCAACCGCGACCACCCCGAGTCACTGGCATTCCACGCCCAGCTGGCCGCGGTGCGACCGCCGGCAATCGAAGCGCCCGTAGGGAGTCGAGGCCGGATCGCCGACGTTCCACCGACGACATGGCAGCACGAGCCCTACTGGATGGTGGACCGCTCGACCGGAGGTGAGTTCTCCGGAGCACACCCGCTGCTCGGCCTGCATGTCGAACTGCCGTCCGGCAGCGGCCATGTCTGGCAGTCCGACGTCGGCCTGGAGGCCTTTCCGTGGCTTGCCGATCACATCGTGCACGGCCTGCCTGTCATGCCGGGCGCCGGCTTCGCCGAAATCGCGTTGGCCGCAGGACAGGAAGCCCTCGATCGGCCTGCTACCGAGATCGAGGTCGATGTCGAGGTCGAGCAGATGCTCCCGCTCGATGACCACACCAAGCTGACTACGCAGCTAACCCACCAAGAGAGCACCGGTGAGCTCCTGGTCGAGATCCATTCCCGCTCCGATTCGGGCACGTGGACGCGGCACGCTTCAGGTACCGTCCGAACGGCCGAACCGGTTGCCCAGGCCAGGCTGGCCGAAGCGGCGGCCGACGGCACTCCGGTGTCACCTGCAGACTTTTACACCGCATTGCGCCGTACCGGGGCCCACCACGCCCACGCGTTCGCCGCGCTGACCCGTATCGTGCGCAGCAGCGGTACCGCCGATACCGAGATCGTGTTGCCCGACGAGGCCACGCCGCACCGCGGCGTCACCCTGCACCCCGTGATGCTGGATGCGGCGCTACAGGGTCTGGCTGCGGCGATGACCGACGAGGTCCTCTCCAATGCCAACGACATCACCTTCCTGCCTGTCGGGTTCACGTCGATCCGGGTGTTCGGCGAGATCGGTCGGCGGGCCCGGTGCCGCGCCGAGTTGGTGAGCGTCGACGGTGACAGCGGTGATGCGATGGGGCGGGTAACCCTGGCTGATGAGGCCGGCATGGTGCTGGCGGTGGTCGACGGCGTGCACCTCAAGTGCATCCAGCGCGGTACTGTCCCATTGCCGTTGTCGCAGAAGATCTTCGAGACAACCTGGGTCGAATCGAGCGTCTCAGCGGGCGGCTCACCGACGGGAAGCTGGCTGGCCCTGGCCGATGGCGCCTCGGCGCTGACAGCCGCGAACGAGTTCGCCGGCCGGTTCGGTGACGAACGCCGCCGGGTACTCACGGCCGAGCTCGGTGACGAGAACGCGGTGCGGGAGGCCTTCAGCATCGCCACCGCCGATCCGGATCTGCCGCCGGCCGGCGTCGTCGTGATCATCGACCAGCCCGACTTCGACGGTACCGACGCAACGGGGGGACTGGCGCACACGCGCGATGTCATCTGGGCCGTTGCCGGTACCGTGCGCGCGATCGTCGGCAGCTGGCACGGCAAACCGCCGCGGCTGTGGCTGCTCACCCGTGGCGGCCTGGTCGTCGACGACTCCGACGGCCGGGGAAACCCCGGAGTCGGCAGCCTGACCGGCCTGGTACGGGTCCTGGCCTATGAACACCCGGACCTGCAGGTGACGTTGCTCGACGTCGGCGCCGAGTCCGACGCCACGCAGGCGCTGGTGAACGAGATCGAGAGCGCCGGCAGCACCGGCCACACCGAGGATGTCGTCGCCTGGCGTGGAGGCACCCGATACGTGGATCGGCTCTCGCGCGCCTAGCTTCCCGCCAAGCCAGTCAAGGCCGACGTCCGCGGCGACAGCTCCTACGTTGTCACTGGCGCCTTCGGCGGCGTCGGCATGGCGGTGGTTCGCTGGCTGGTCGACAACGGCGCAGGCCGGGTAGTCCTCAACGGCCGCGGCGCGCCCTCCGACGAAGTGCAGGCGGTCCTCGACGCGCTGCCTGCACACAGCGAGATCGTCACCGCGCTCGGTGACATCGCCCAACCGGGTGTCGCCGAGCGGCTGGTCGCCGCCGCCGAGGAGACCGGCAAACCCCTACGGGGCCTGGTCCATTCCGCGGCCGTGCTCGACGACGAACTGGTCGTAGGCCTCACTCGTGAGAG
>JAHZKD010000351.1 GCA_022600605.1 Actinomycetes bacterium | reverse complement strand
GCGGATCTCGACGAAGCCGCCCTGCGGGTCGCCCGCGACATCGCCGCCAAAGACACCCGGGTGATCCGCGCCGCGAAGGAAGCGCTGAACCTCATCGACGTACAGAAAGTGAACGCCAGCTACCGCATGGAGCAAGGCTTCACCTTCGAGCTGAACCTCGCTGGTGTGGCCGATGAGCACCGCGACGCGTTTGCCGGCACTGACAAAGGCTCCAAATGACGCAGCGGGTGGCGGCACGGGGCCCACAAGCGCAGTACAGAGGACGACTGGGGGACCGATGACAGATAAACGGGCGACTCTAGAAGACGCCGTCGCAGGGATACGCAGTGGCATGACGATCGGGATCGGCGGCTGGGGTTCCCGTCGTAAACCGATGGCTTTCATACGCGCCCTGCTGCGCACCGACGTCACCGATCTCACCGTCGTCACCTACGGTGGCCCCGACCTGGGGCTGCTCTGCTCAGCGGGCAAGGTGAAGCGGGTGTACTACGGCTTCGTGTCACTGGACTCGCCGCCGTTCTACGACCCGTGGTTCGCCAAGGCCCGCACGTCGGGCGCAATCGAGGCACGCGAGATGGACGAAGGCATGCTGCGCTGCGGGCTGCAGGCCGCGGCGCAGCGACTGCCGTTCCTACCGATTCGCGCCGGGCTCGGCAGTGACGTCCAGGCATTCTGGGGTGACGAACTCAAGACGGTACGCTCGCCCTACCCCACTGGAGGGCGGGAAGGCGACTTCGAAGAGTTGATCGCGATGCCGGCCCTGACGCTGGATGCGGCGTTCATCCACATGAATCTCGGTGACGCACGGGGCAATGCGGCTTACACCGGAATCGACCCATACTTCGACGATCTATTCCTGATGGCCGCGCAGAGGCGCTACCTGTCGGTTGAGACGGTGGTGTCCACCGAAGAGCTAGTGAAATCCGTTGCACCACAGGCCCTACTCATCAACCGCATGATGGTCGACACCGTCGTAGAGGCACCCGGCGGCGCCCACTTCACCGCCGCCGAGCCCGACCACCGGCGTGACGAGAAGTTCCAGCGCCATTACGCGGAAGCCGCCGCTTCCGAAGAGACCTGGACAACGTTCGTCGACACCTATTTGTCCGGCAGCGAGGACGACTACCAGGCCGCGGTTCAGAAATTCACCGCAGATCGGGAGACCTCAAAATGACCGCTGTGACCCGCGCCGAGATATGCGCCGTCGCCTGCGCCGAACTCTTCCGGGATGCGGGCGAGATCATGGTCAGCCCGATGACCACCATCGTCTCGGTCGGAGCCAGGCTGGCACGGCTCACCTTTTCCCCAGACATCCTGCTCACCGACGGCGAAGCCCGACTCATCGCCGACACCCCAGCCATCGGCGCGAGCGCCGCCATCGAAGGCTGGATGCCTTTCGGCCGGGTCTTTGAGACGCTGGCATGGGGTCGGCGACACGTCGTCATGGGCGCCAACCAGATTGATCGGTACGGCAACCAGAACCTGTCGGCCTTCGGGCCGCTACAGCATCCGACCCGACAGATGTTCGGCGTTCGAGGTGCACCCGGTAACTCCATCAACCACGCCACCAGCTATTGGGTAGGCAATCACTCCACACGCGTGTTCGCCGATTCCGTGGACATCGTGTCTGGGATCGGCTGGAACAAGATCGATCCAAACAATCCTGCCTACCGATTCACCAATGTGCACCAGGTGGTGACCAACCTCGGCGTATTCGACTTCAACGGCCCAGAGCACCAGATGCGGGCGGTGTCGCTGCACCCCGGCGTCGAGCCCGAGCAGGTAGCCGAGAACACCTCGTTCGAGGTGCACGGGCTCGACAGCGCAGAAACCACCCGGCTACCGTCCGGCGACGAGCTGCACCTCATCCGCGATGTCATAGATCCGAAGGCACTGCGGGACAAAGAAGTACGGACATGACCCAGCTTCTGAAGACTCCACTGACCGAGCTGGTCGGCATCGAGCACCCGGTCGTCCAGACCGGTATGGGTTGGGTGGCAGGAGCCAGGCTGGTCTCCGCGACCGCTAATGCGGGAGGACTAGGCATCCTGGCCTCGGCCACGATGACACTCGACGAGCTCCAGACGGCGGTCACGAAAGTCAAGGCCGCCACCGACAAGCCATTCGGCATCAACATCCGCGCCGATGCTGGGGACGCCAATCAGCGCGTCGACCTCCTGATCAGCGAAGGCGTCCGCGTCGCCTCCTTCGCCCTAGCACCCAAGCCGGACCTCATCGCCAAGCTCAAAGATGCTGGCGTCGTGGTTATCCCGTCAGTCGGGCTGGCCAAACACGCAAAGAAAGTTGCCGGCTGGGGCGCCGATGCCGTCATCGTGCAGGGCGGCGAGGGCGGCGGACACACCGGACCAATCGCCACCACACTGTTGTTGCCGTCAGTGCTCGATGCCGTCGCCGACACCGGCATGCCGGTCATCGCGGCGGGAGGATTCTTCGATGGCCGCGGACTGGCGGCGGCGTTGTCGTATGGCGCTGCCGGGGTGGCCATGGGGACGCGATTCCTGTTGACGACGGACTCAACCGTCCCCGACGCTGTCAAGCAGCGCTATCTGCAAGCGGCTCTGGACGGGACGGTCGTGTCCACCCGAGTAGACGGTATGCCGCACCGGGTGCTGCGCACCGGCCTGGTCGAGAAACTGGAGAATGGTTCCCCGCTACGCGGCTTCTCCGCCGCCGTACGAAATGCGCAGCGATTCAAGAAGATGTCGCAGATGTCCTGGCGCTCGATCATCAGCGATGGACTCGAGATGCGGCGCGGCAAAGAGCTGACGTGGTCGCAAGTAGTGATGGCAGCCAACACTCCGATGCTACTCAAAGCCGGTCTGGTCGAGGGCAACACCGATGCCGGCGTGCTGGCCTCCGGCCAAGTCGCGGGCATCATCGAGAACCTGCCAACATGCGCCGAGCTGATCGACTCGATCGTCGTCGAAGCTGTCCAGCAGCTCGGGGCCGCGGCAGGGCTCATCGTGCCGAAATCGCCGTCCTAAACCTCGCTACCGCTTGCCCCTGAGCCTGTTTGGGCTACAAGCGTTCAATGATGGTCACGTTAGCCGTACCGCCGCCCTCGCACATTGTCTGTAGGCCGAAGCGGCCGTCGATGCGCTCCAGGGTATTCAGCATCGTGGTAAAGAGCTTTGCCCCGGTCGCGCCGAGCGGGTGTCCGAGCGCAATCGCACCGCCACTCGGATTGACCTTCTCCGGATCGGCCTTGGTCTCCTTGAGCCAAGCCTGCACCACAGGAGCGAAAGCCTCGTTGATCTCCACGGTGTCGATGTCCTCGATGGACAAACCGGTCTTCTCCAACGCGTAACGGGTCGCAGGGATAGGACCGGTCAGCATGAACACCGGGTCGGCTCCACGCGCGCTGATGTGGTGGATTCGGGCTCGGGGTGTGAGTCCGTGCTCGGTGACCGCTTCCCCTGAAGCAAGCAGCACCGCGCTAGCACCGTCGGAGATCTGGCTGGCCATGGCTGCGGTGAGGCGACCACCCTCAACAAGGGTCTTGAGACCGGCCATCTTCTCCAACGATGTTTCGCGGGGGCCCTCGTCAATGCGGAACCCGTCCACCTCGAGAATCTCGTTGTCGAAATGCCCGGCACCGATTGCCGACCGCGCGCGCTCATGGCTGGTAAGCGCAAAAAGCTCCATCTCCTCGCGGGACAGGTCCCACTTCTCGGCGATCAGCTCCGAAGCGCGGAACTGTGAGATCTCCTGGTCGCCGTAGCGATGCAACCAGCTCTTCGATTCGTTGGTCGGTGAGGTGAATCCGAACTGTTCGGCGACCGTCATTGCCGAACTAATCGGAATCTGGCTCATATTCTGCACACCTCCGGCGACGATCAGATCGGCGGTGCCCGACATGATCGCTTGCGCACCAAAGGAAATGGCCTGCTGGCTGGAACCACATTGGCGATCGACCGTGACACCGGGAACCTCTTCGGGGAATCCGGCGGCCAGCCAGGACAGCCGGGCGATGTTGCCAGCCTGCGGGCCGATGGCATCGACACAGCCAGCGATGACGTCGTCCACTGCGCCAGGGTCGACGTCGACCCGCCCCAACAGACCGCGCCAGGCGGCGGCGCCCAGATCAATGGGATGCACTCCCGCCAGCGACCCGCCACGCTTTCCGACCGCGGTACGCACCGCATCGACTACGTAAGCTTCTGATGCTGCAGCCATTTCAGACTCCTTCTGTCGTAATGCCACCGAGCACGATGGCGAGGTATTGCTGACCAACCTGCTCAGCTGTCAGCGGCCCGCCCGGCTGATACCAGCGAACCGAAACCCAGGTGGTGTCACGGATAAATCGGTACACCAGGTCCACATCGACATCAGGACGGAAGTATCCCTGTGAGATGCCTTGGTTCAGGACCTCGACCCACATCTTGCGCTGTTCTCTGTTGCGCTCGTCTACGTAGGCGAACCGTTCCTGCTCGGCTAGTCGCTTGGCCTCGTCCTGGTAGATCACGACCTCCGCGTGGCGGTTCTCGATCGCCTCGAACGAAGCCATGAAAAGACCCTTGAGCCTTTCCAACGGATTTGGCTCGGTCGCCACGATCTGTTCATAGCGGGAGAACAGCCAATCGAGGAAGCCGCGCAGCACTTCGTCGACCATCTCCTCCTTCGAGGAGAAGTGATGATAGAGGCTGCCCGACAGTATTCCCGCGGAATCGGCGATGTCACGTACGGTGGTCGCCCGCAACCCACGCTGGGCAAACATCGTCGCAGCGAGCGCCAGGAGCTCGTTGCGACGGGTGTTGGCGGCCGGTGCCGCGCGCGGAGTGGTCATGGGTGCTGACTCGAAACCGAGATCACTTCGCCTGTGAGGTAACTGGAGTAATCGCTGGCCAGAAACGCTATCGTGGCGGCGACTTCCCACGGCTCAGCAGCGCGGCCGAACGCCTCCCCTTCGGAGAGCCGGTCCAGCAGCTCGGAGCTACTCGTCTTCTCAAGGAATTTGTGCCGAGCGATACTCGGCGACACAGCGTTGATCCGCACCCCGTACTCGACGGCTTCGACTGCGCTGCATCGGGTCAGGGCCATCACACCGGCCTTGGCCGCCGCGTAGTGGGACTGCGAATGCTGCGCGCGCCAGCCCAGCACGCTAGCGTTGTTGACGATCACGCCGCCGTGGGGCGCAGCGCGAAAGTACTGCAGCGCGGACCGCGTGGCCCGCATCGTCGATGTCAGCGTGACGTTCAGAACACGGTCCCATTCGTCATCGGTCATATCGACAACCGGAGTCTGGCCGCCGAGCCCAGCATTGTTGACCAGAACATCCAGTCGGCCCATGGCAGAAACAACATCGGCGATCAGAGCATCGACCGCAGCGGTGGAGGTCACGTCACACACCACGGCTTCGACGCGGCCCAGCCCTAGTTCGGCCAGTTGGTCGCGGCTCTCCCCCAGCCTGCGCTCGTGATAGTCGGAGACCACCACGTCGGCGCCCTCGACAAGCGCACGCCGGGCCACCGAGGAACCGATGCCCGTCCCCGCGGCCGCGGTCACCAGGACCACCTTCCCGGTCAACAGGCCGTGTCCGTCGATCTCCTTGGGAGCGACTGAAAGATCGCTCATCCCTTGACCTCCCGCGGCAGGCCGAGCACTCGCTCGGCGATGATGTTGCGCTGGATCTCGTTGGAGCCACCGTAGATCGTGTCGGCGCGGGAGAACAGATACAGCCGCTGCCACTCGTCGAACTCGCCGTCTTGCAGCGTCAGACCCGCCATGCCCTGCACCTCCATCGCGATCTCGCCGAGCTCGCGGTGCCAGTTGGCCCACAGCAGTTTGGACACCGAATCTTTTCCGGCGGCCTGCGCGGTCCCTTCCACATCCATGGTCGCCAGCGCATACGACCGCATCGCTTTCAAGCCGGCCCAGGACCGACTCAG
>JAHZKD010000350.1 GCA_022600605.1 Actinomycetes bacterium | reverse complement strand
TATCCCTGAAAGGAGACAGCTACCGGCTCAAAGACCGAGACCTCGGCCGCGTCCCCGCGGCCACAACCACCAAACAAACCTAGGAGCGGGGTCCACTTTCAACCGACGCTAAGGGGTCCAGTTTCGCCCGACGTTGACACGCGGATCGAAACAGCGGGGACAGATCAACTGGACCACTACGACGGGCTCACCTCACCCCCGTCCCCGGGATCCCAGCCTGAGACACCTCAAGCACGAAATCGGCACGAAACCCGGGGCGGTTCAACCTCCAACAGTGCAAGTGCGATTAAGGCCGACCCTCGAGTAGGGCACTTCTCGCCCATCATGTGGGTACAGTTCGTGCCGTGGCGAAGCTGTTCTTCCTTGGTTTGCTCGGCGGAGCCATCTCGGCGATAGTCGCGATTCTCGGGAATTCGCAGTCTGCGACGGTCCTCGCAATAGGGCTTACGCTCGTCAGCATTGAGGTGATGGTGCTGACCAAAGTGGCCGGTGGATTCACCCCGGTTGTAATACCGGTGTTGATCGTAAACAGCGTCCTTCTTGGCTCCTTGTTTCTTTGGGACCGGATTCATGCAGAGGCTTCAGTTTCAATCAGGTTGCAGGTGAGCGAGGAATACCAAATCCAAGCTGCGGTGATTGGCATCGTGTTCTCTGCCGCTTATACGTTGGGGTCGTTGTTAGCTGGACCGCGAAGCGTAAAAATCTCCCTGCAGCAGCTTGGAAGTTCCATCTTCCAAATTCCGAATGGAGTCTTGGTGGGTGTCGGCTACGGCGGGATTATTCTGACGGTCTACGGTTATCAGGGTGCCCTCTTGCAGGGGCAGTATCTGGAGGCGCGTGGTCCCAGTTGGGCGGTTATGCTCAGCGCCGCTCTTACCCCCCTGTTTATGCTGGCCTTGTGCATAGCCGCAGCTAGACCGGGGCCGTGGCGCATGCTCGCCGTGGTGGGTATCGGCCTACTGGTCTTGATCCTCTTTGGTAGGGCGACTCGAAGAATTGCCGCGTTGCCGGCCATGATGGTGCTCGCGGGAGCATTCGCTTCGGGCTGGCGAGTCCGGCCGCGTTCTATCGTTATTGCCGCTGTAGCCACTGTTTTCCTGATGCAGCTGCCCCTAATCGGTCGATCGAACCAGGACGGTGTCGGCATCATTCCGCTTGGCGCACAACTTTTCACCAGGACCGACGAGATACTTGCTGGGTTCAGCCTAAGCGCAGTACTTGGGAACATCTTGTTCAGCGGGCCACACACGGCGGTGGTGGCCCATCGTCCCATTCCGTCGGATGCGCTCTGGATCAGTCTTAATCCGATGCCTGGCGGAATCGCGGGTTGGCGTGAGATAGAAGACTCGCTACGCCTCAATTCGTTCACGCCTTACAACGCGCTCGGCGAACTCGGTGCTCACGGCTGGGTTGCACTAGCGCTCGTTGCCGGCGCGGCCGGGTTCGTCCTATCCCTTTCGACCCGTATTGCGTCAAGCCTGCCAGGTGCCTATGCCACGGTCGCCATGATGATTGTGCTGATAGCCGTAGCGCTTTTTTCTATAAACGTAATTCAGTACCACCTGCGTACGACGATGCGCTTCGCCTGGTACGCGCTCTTTGGGGTCGCTGCTATATGGGTCGCCCATGGAGTTCTCGGGCGAGAGCGAGCCGAGTTAGAGAATCAAGACGTCCTCAAGGAACCCAGAATTCCGCGTGACGCCAACTGATATCGGGGTCCGCTGCACCATCAGGAGACAGTGTCGGTCACGCGGCCCGAGTGGCGGCCGTCTGGCTTGCCTCGGTCGCGCAATCAAGGAACCCAGAATTCCGCGTGACGCCAACTGATATAGGGGTCTGCTGCACCATCAGGAGACAGTGTCGGTCACGCGGCCCGAGTGGCGGCCGTCTGGCTTGCCTCGGTCGCGCACTCCTCAGAGAGGCGATTGAGCCGTTCGTCGAACCTCAGCCTGCCGCCGCGTGCGCGGTCAGCGGTATCTGAAAGGGGTGGGATGGTGGAGGGGAAGTCTCGACGTGGGCCAGCACGGAAACTCAGTAGGCCCCGGAGTGGCCGAACATCGCCTTGACGGTCTTGAGCGCGATTAGCAGATCGGCGATCATCGACCAGTTTTCGACGTAGAACATGTCGAGCCGGACTGAGTCCTCCCAGGACAGATCTGAGCGGCCGCTTACCTGCCATAGCCCGGTGATACCGGGACGGACCAGCAGGCGCCGCTTGGCGTAGTCATCGTAGGACTTCACCTCGTTTGCCAGCGGCGGCCGCGGCCCGACGACGCTCATGTCGCGCTTGAGGACGTTGATGAACTGGGGCAACTCGTCGATGCTGTACTTGCGCAGAAACTTGCCGACGGGGGTGATCCTCGGATCCTGACGGATCTTGAACAGCACCCCACCTTCGCTGTTATTCAGAGCGGCGAGTTTGTCGACCATCTGGTCGGCACCTGCCACCATCGTACGGAACTTGACCATTTCGAAGGGTTTGCCATCCAGCCCGATCCGCTCCTGGCGGTAGAAGGCCGGTCCCCTACTAGTCAGTTTGATCGCAAGGCCGACGACGATGAGGATCGGCAGACAGAACAGCAGCGCTGAACCTGAGAAGGCGACGTCGAATAGACGCTTCTGGAATTGCTTAGCGCCGTGATATTGCGGTTTCTCCACATGGATTAAGGGGAGGCCACAAACCGGACGCATTTGCAGCCTGGGCCCGGCAACGTCAACGACACCAGGCGCAACAAGCAGGTCGACGTCGAGTTTCTCCAGTTCCCAGGACAGGTTTCGAATCCCGCGGCCATTAAGCCGCTCGGTCGCCGTGATAGCGACAGCGTGGCTGTTGGTAACGGTAACGGCGGCGACTACGTTGGACTCGTCGCCATAGGTGGGAATCGTCCCGACGCCTGGAACGTCGAGCTTCACCCGATTAGTCGGCCCAGGGATGCAGGCGCCGGCCACCTGATACTCAGATCTCGGCTCGCGAGCGAACGACGTGGTCAGGTCGCGAACAGCCGAGACACTGCCAACCACCAGGACACGGGTGATGCAGCGGCCGTACCTCTCGCGGGAACGACGGACAAACAGCCTTGCGACCCATCGGAACAGAACAAGAAAGACGATTCCGGCCGGAAGCGCGATCATGAGATATCCGCGCGCGATCTGAAGCTTGAACAGCATCGATATGATCGCCACTCCACCGAAGACCGCGAGTGTTGCCAGCGCTACGCGCCGGTACTCTTCGGCTCCTGTGCCGATTACGCGCAGCGAGCGGGAGTGGTTGACGGACAGCGCAGCCATCCACGTGATCGCGAGAGAAATCGACAGAATGGTGTGTGGGCGGCTGGATAAATCTCCAACCAAGCCACCGAACCGCAGCCAGTGCGCAAGACTGACGGCCAAAATGACACTTAGCATGTCGACAGCCACGAGTCGACGCGCGTACCCTCGCTGCCACGGTGGAAGCTTGTTCGGCACCGGAACAATATTTGCTGAAACTGCTACCCGGTCATTTTCAACAGTCATTTGCCCCCCTGCCGTTCTGCCCCAGGGCTGGAACTTTATCCCAATCGCCTTGAACTTCTCAAGGCAACAGTGAGTTCGCTCCGCAACGAGACGAATCGGACCACGCTGACCTGGAACAGCTGTTTCTTGCTTGGGGGCGCGAGCACTCACGGTGGCGCCCGCCCGCCGAGGAATTGTCAATACCTGTGGATCGGTTGTTTCTGACCCGTCCCGGCGTTTCCGGAGACTTCCGATCTTGGGAGGATCTGGGTTATGGGACGTGTCAGCAAGTACCCCGAGGAGCTGCGGGAGCGCGCGGTACGCATGGTCGCCGAGGTGCGTCCGCAGTACCGGTCGCAGTGG
>JAHZKD010000349.1 GCA_022600605.1 Actinomycetes bacterium | reverse complement strand
CGGCGCGCCTCTCAGGTCTTTCTCAGACACGGGGTCGACACTATGTCAGTGCGCATACTTGTCGTTGACGACGATCGCGCGGTGCGCGAATCCCTGCGGCGGTCCCTTTCCTTCAATGGTTATTCGGTTGAGCTGGCCCAGGACGGCCGCGAGGCTCTCGACCTGATTGTCAGTAACCGCCCCGACGCCCTGGTGCTCGATGTGATGATGCCGCGGTTGGACGGTCTCGAGGTATGCCGCCTGCTGCGCAGCAGCGGCGACGATCTCCCGATCTTGGTGCTCACAGCGCGCGACTCCGTGTCCGAAAGGGTCGCGGGCCTGGACGCGGGGGCCGACGATTACTTGCCGAAGCCCTTCGCGCTGGAGGAATTGCTGGCACGGATGCGCGCGCTGCTGCGCCGCACCAACCCCGAGGATGCTGGTGAATCGGCGGCGATGACTTTTTCAGACCTATCGCTGGATCCGGTGACGCGCGAGGTCACCCGCGGTGAACGGCCGATCAGTCTCACCCGCACCGAGTTCTCGCTACTGGAGATGCTGATCGCCAACCCGCGCCGGGTCCTGACCCGCAGCCGCATCCTCGAGGAGGTGTGGGGCTTCGACTTCCCGACATCGGGAAACGCGCTCGAGGTCTACGTCGGCTATTTACGGCGTAAAACCGAGGCGGAAGGTGAACCGCGGCTGATCCATACCGTGCGCGGGGTCGGCTATGTACTGCGTGAGACCCCACCCTGATGGCCATCGCGCCACCTGAGTCGACGTCTGGGTCAAAGTCCGGGTTGAAGTCCAGACTGAAGTCCAGGTTGAAGTCCGGGGCTAGGTCCGGGACTAGGTCCGGCGCGCAGGCGGGGAGCCCAGCGCCCCCACCGCCGCCGACTGCCAGTTCGGTGTCATTGCGGTGGCGCGTGATGCTGCTGGCTATGTCGATGGTGGCGATGGTCGTTGTGCTGATGGGGGTTGCCGTTTACGCGGTCGTGTCCCGGGCGCTCTACGACGACATCGACACCCAGCTGCGCAGCCGTGCCCAGTTGCTCACCGAGAGTGGATCGTTGGCCGCCGATCCCGGTAAGGCCATCGAAGGTACCGCTTATTCCGAGGTCAACGCCATGCTGTTCACACCTCGGGCGATCTACACCGCCAATCAGCAGGGGCAGACGTTGCCGCTTGGCGGACCCGAGAGGGACGTCATCCAGGGCAACTTGCTGATGTCGCTGCGCACGGTCAGCCACCAGAGGGTGCTCGCGTTGCATCTCAGCAACGGCAGCGCGCTGCTGATCTCTAAGAGCTTGGCGCCGACTGGGCGAGTGCTCAACCGGTTGGGCACGGTTCTGCTCATCGTCGGCGGGATTGGGGTGGCCGTGGCTGCCATCGCAGGTGGAATGGTGGCGCGCGCCGGACTGCGCCCGGTGGCCCGGCTCACCGAGGCGGCCGAGCGAGTGGCTCGTACAGACGATCTACGACCTATCCCGGTGTACGGCAGTGATGAGCTCGCGCGACTCACCCAAGCTTTCAACATGATGCTGCGGGCTCTGGCAGAGTCCCGTGAGCGGCAGGCAAGGTTGGTCACCGATGCCGGCCACGAGCTGCGCACCCCGTTGACCTCGCTGCGCACCAATGTTGAGCTCCTGATGGCATCTATGGCGCCCGGGGCGCCGCGTATACCCGAGGAGGAGATGACCGGGCTGCGGGCTGACGTCATCGCTCAGATCGAGGAATTATCGACGTTGGTTGGCGATCTGGTAGACCTCACTCGGGAGGAAGCCGGTGGAGTCATCCACGAGCCGGTCGACCTAGCTGAGGCGATCGATAGGTCGCTGGAGCGGGTCCGTCGGCGCCGCAACGACATTGAGTTCGACATATCGGTAATACCGTGGCAGGTGTACGGCGATGGGGCCGGCCTGGGCCGCGCGGTACTCAACCTCTTGGACAACGCCGCCAAGTGGAGCCCGCCCGGGGGCCGGGTGGGCGTTCGGCTCACACAGATCGACGCGTCCCACGCCGAGCTGGTGGTCTGCGATTACGGCCCCGGAATCCCGGCGCAGGAACGGAATCTGGTCTTCGAACGGTTCTTCAGGTCGACCGCTGCCAGAGCGATGCCCGGGTCCGGTCTGGGTCTGGCGATCGTCAAACAGGTGGTACTCAAACACGGCGGCACCTTGTTCGTCCGTGAGACGGTGCCGGGCGGTCAACCGCCGGGCACGTCGATGCACGTCGTGCTGCCGGGCCGCGCCCCTACTGTCGATCCCGAGAAGGTTGAGCCAGAAGTCGCGACACGCGGGGGCTGATCGCCACGTGAGCACACTCACAGACGAGGATGATGGGACCGGGTCCGGGGTGCCTGAACGGTCCAGATGTTATCCCGTTGTTATCGCTGCGCCAATCGATCTCTAAGGGGATTCTCAGCACGATTGGGCACGCTTAGGGCTCGCCCCTCGTTGTTCCAAGCGACGAAACCTACTCCAAGGAAGAGCATCGCAGCGACATGACGAACCACCCGAGGTACTCGCAGACCCCGCCGCCGGATCGTCAACCCGGAATGCATGGGCAGGTCCCGCGCGGCCCGCGACCGTCGGGCCCCTACCAGCGACAGTCCTATGACTGGCGCTACGCGACTGATCAACAGCGGCAAACGACTGATCAACAGCGACAAGCGTTTCGGGGGCCTTACGATCCCTACCGGGGTGCGCCGATGCCGGCCGGGCCGGATCAGCACTCCCGGCCGAACATGCCGTTCGGCATGCCGGTCGCTCCCCAGTCGCAGCCCCAGAAACGTTCGCGCGCAGCGGCTTTGGCCGCCGGCGCAGTTGCGATCGCGGTGGTTTCCGCTGGAGTCGGCGGTGGCGTCGCGGTGCTGGCGCACCCAGATGACCACGGTGCCGGGGTAGGCGCTTCCGGCGCTGCGCCCAGCGTGGCTTCCGCCAGCGTGCCGGCCGGCTCCGTCGAGCAGGTGGCCGACATGGTCTTGCCCAGCGTGGTCATGCTGGAAGTGACCGTTGGACGGCAGTCAGAAGAGGGCTCCGGTGTAATCCTGTCGACAGACGGCCTGATCCTGACGAACAACCACGTGGTCGCCGCGTCCGGGGAGAACCCAGGTGAAGCCGGTGGTCCGAAGACCAAGGTGACTTTCGCCAATGGCAAAACGACGACGTTCAGCGTGGTCGGAGCGGACCCCAGTAGCGATATCGCGGTCGTCCGGGCCCAGAACGTCTCCGGCCTGTCCCCGATCGCCGTTGGTTCGTCGGCGGATCTGCGGGTCGGACAGGACGTCATCGCTATCGGATCTCCGCTTGGGCTGGAAGGCACCGTAACCACGGGCATCGTCAGCGCCTTGAACCGTCCAGTGGCCGCCGGCGGCGATGCGAAGAATCAGAACACTGTTCTGGACGCCATTCAGACTGATGCGGCGATCAACCCGGGGAACTCCGGTGGAGCGTTGGTCAACATGCGCGGTGAACTCGTCGGTATCAACTCCGCGATCGCCACAATGGGTGCCGACGCGGGCGGGAAGCAGGGTGGGTCGATCGGCTTGGGGTTCGCGATCCCGGTGGACCAGGCCAAGAGGATCGCCGACGAATTGATCCAGACGGGAAGCGCCTCCCGAGCGTCGCTGGGTGTCCAGGTCGGGAACGAAGCAGGCGCTGACGGCGCGAAGATCTTCGAGGTCACCGCCGGGGGAGCCGCCGAGGCGGCGGGACTTCCTGAGGGGGTCTTGATCACCAAACTCGATGACAGGGCCATAGGCAGCGCCGACGCGCTGGTGGCGGCCGTGCGGTCGAAGGTGCCCGGCGAAACGGTGGTACTGACCTATCTCGATGCCACGGGCCAGCCGCAGGCGGTCGAGGTCACACTCGGCAAAGCCGGCCAGTGAGACTGGTCGCGGGCCGGGTGGCCGACGACCGCAGTGTGGCTGCATTGATGTCTGAGCCGAGATATACGGTTGAGCGTATGGAACAGCCTCATGCGTTGGTGGGCCGGGCGCTGGTGGTGGTGGTCGATGACCGCACCGCCCACGGTGACGAAGCGGACCACAGCGGACCCCTGGTCGCTGAACTGCTCGGCGAGGCGGGCTTGGTGGTGGACGGCGTAGTGGTGGTTTCCGCGGATGAGGTGGAGATTCGCAACGCTCTGAACACCGCGGTGATCGGCGGCGTCGACCTAGTGGTGTCGATCGGGGGCACCGGGGTGACGCCGCGCGATGTCACCCCCGAGTCAACCCTCGACCTCCTCGACCGCGAGCTTTTGGGGATCGCCGAAGCGCTTCGGGCTTCGGGCCTGTCTGCGGGCATCGCCGACGCAGCACTCTCGCGAGGGCTGGCAGGCGTTTCCGGCAGCACCCTGGTGATTAATCTCGCCGGATCGCGCGCGGCTGTGCGCGATGGAATGGCAACACTTGGGCCGTTGGCGGCGCAGATCATCGCCCAGCTATCCAGCTTGGACATCTGAGGTACCTCATAGCGGCCGTACCCAGGTGTCACCGGCTGTATGACGATGGTGCACCGGTCGTGTTAGACCGCGATACGCCCTCACACCTGGCGGCGAGGGCTTGGCCAACGTGGGGGAGGGGTTGGCCAACATGGGGATGGGATTGATTGCACCGTTTTCAGGTCCGATGAGATGGTCGGTGGTTGAGGAGGGCGGTCACGGGTGAGCGTTTCGGATTCGGATTCGGATTCAGTTGATGTTGTTGTTGTCGGTGGCGGATATTCCGGATTGTCGGCGGCTTGGGCTCTGAACAAGCAGGGCCGCTCGGTCATGGTGTTGGAGGCCCGCGAGAGGGTCGGCGGACGGGCGTGGACCGAGAGGGTTCCCGGGGGCGGTTGGGTCGACCACGGAGGCCAGTGGATCGGGCCTGGCCAGACCCGCATCCTGGAGTTGGCTCAGGAGTTGGGCGTCGCGACCTTCCCGACCTTCCAGGACGGCCAGTACCTTCTG
>JAHZKD010000348.1 GCA_022600605.1 Actinomycetes bacterium | reverse complement strand
ATCACCTGGCATTGCGGCGACGACGAGGAGAACCCGGTCGCTGAAATGATGTGGCGCATGATGAAGTTCCGTCCCTCAGCAGAGGATGCAGAGGATGCAGAGGATGCAGCGGAGGGTTCTGCATCATCACCGGTGCCCAACGATCTCGATGCCGACTCGATGATGCGGCCCTCGTCGTCGAAGGACACCAAGTTCTTCTGGGACGGGGTACGCGCGCACGAATTGCGGATCCAAAAGCGGCCGGACGGCAGCCTCCAACATCCGCCAGTGCCCGCGTTGTGGCAGTCCGCCGATCATGTGCCAGACGCAGCCGTCGACTACGTCGTCGCCAGCGGGAAGGGCACGGTGTTCAGTTTCGTCGTGCACCATGCCCCGCGAGTCCCTGGCCGCACGCTGCCGTTTGTCATCGCCCTCGTCGAACTCGAAGAAGGGGTGCGGATGCTCGGCGAGCTGCGCAATGTCGACCCAGCCGCAGTTGAGATCGGAATGCCTGTTCAAGCCGCGTATATAGACTTCCCCGAAGGGGATTCAGGACCGGCATGGACACTTTATGCATGGGAGCCCGGCGCATGAGCGCGACCGGCCCCGCAGCCGCCGGGGCGGCTCGTGAAGCAAAGGTCGGTACAAAGCTCCCCGAGCTCCAGCTATATGGCGACCCGACATTCATCGTCTCGACGGCCATCGCGACGCGCGACTATCAGGACGTACACCACGACCGGGACAAGGCGCAGGCCAAGGGCTCCAAAGACATCTTCGTCAACATCCTCACCGATACCGGTCTGGTGCAGCGCTTCATCACCGACTGGGCGGGCCCCACGGCCGTCATCAGGTCGATCGCCCTGCGGCTGGGCGTGCCCTGGTACGCCTACGACACGGTCACATTCCGTGGCGAGGTCACTGAGATATCGGACGGTCTGATCACGCTCAGAATCACCGGAAGCAACAGCCTGGGTGATCACGTGATCGCCACCGCCACACTGACTATCGGAGGTGCTGCGTGACCGCTGGTCTGTCCGGCAAGGCGGCGATCGTCGGTATCGGCGCCACCGATTTTTCGAAGAACTCCGGTCGCAGTGAGCTGCGACTCGCGGCCGAGGCGGTGCACAGCGCACTCGACGACGCTGGCCTGACTCCCGCGGACGTCGACGGCATGGTCACGTTCACAATGGATTCCAACACCGAGGTGGCCGTCGCGCGCGCCACCGGGATTGGCGAGTTGAAGTTCTTCTCCAAGATCCACCACGGTGGCGGCGCGGCCTGCGCGACGATTCAGCAGGCGGCGATCGCGGTCGCGACCGGAGTCGCGGAATGCGTAGTGGCATATCGCGCGTTCAACGAACGCTCCGGGATGCGGTTCGGCCAGGTGCAGATGCGGCTGGTGGAAAACGCCGATTCCACCGGGGTCGACAATTCATTCTGCTATCCGCACGGATTGTCGACACCTGCCGCGCAGGTGGCCATGATCGCCCAGCGTTATATGCACCTGTCGGGCGCTACCAGCAGAGACTTCGGTGCGGTGTCGGTGGCTGACCGCAGGCATGCGGCGAACAACCCCAAGGCGTACTTCTACGGCAAGCCGATCACCATCGAGGAACACCAGAGCTCACGCTGGATCGCTGAGCCGCTGCGTCTCCTCGACTGTTGCCAAGAGACCGATGGCGGGGTGGCGTTGGTTGTGACGACGCCCGAACGCGCCAGAGATCTTAAGCACCGGCCCGCAATCATCGAGGCAGCGGCTCAAGGCTCCAGCCCAGATCAGTACTCGATGGTCAGCTACTACCGGCCGGAGCTTGGCCTGCCTGAAATGGGTTTGGTTGGCCGGCAACTCTGGCAACAGTCCGGCTTGCGGCCCACCGATATCCAGACCGCGATCCTCTATGACCACTTCACCCCGTTCACCTTGATACAGCTCGAAGAGCTCGGCTTCTGCGGGCAGGGGGAGGCCAAAGATTACGTCGCCGGCGGTGCGATTGAGATCGGCGGCAGATTGCCGATCATCACCCACGGCGGCCAATTGGGCGAGGCATACATCCATGGCATGAATGGGATCGCTGAAGGGGTGCGGCAGCTGCGCGGGACATCGGTGAACCCGGTGCCAGACGTAGAGCACGTGCTGGTCACCGCAGGCACTGGCGTGCCGACTTCGGGCCTCATCCTGGGATGATCCCTCGTCGCGATCCGGCCCGGCCCCTACTACCCTTGGCCTGATGAGCTCCCGCGAGCCTGAACGCGCCAATAAGAACCGAGCCAATAAGAACGTCGCGCCGCCACACATCGACACGTCGAGAACACCGTCCGAGGGCGCGTGGGAGCGGCGATTTGAGGCGCCACTGTCGGTGAATCCACGACCGGTGCACCGGAGTCGTCGACCTGTCGGACTGCTTGCCGCAGCCACTGCCGCGGTCGTCGGACTCGGGGCGGTTGCCTGGGTGTTCTGGCCGGCACAGGAGGGCGACGAGATAGTTGGACACGAATCGAGCACGACCACCGAATCGAAGTCTCCGCATGAGGAGGCACAGACACGGCTGATGGGCATGTTGCCCGGTGGATACGGCGCCGGGTGCGACGCTGTGGTCCCGGTCAAAGGTGCTCTGGCGCAGGTCAGTTGCAGCGAGAACACAGATGCCGGCGGTCCGTCGGTAGCCAGCTACTTCCTGGCGAAGGACGACGAATCGCTGCGTGCGCTGTTCGATGACGTGGTCAGTACGTCCTCGGTTGTGGACTGCCCGGGCAATATTCAGTCGCCGGGGGCTTGGCGCCGCAGCACGACGCCGCAGCAGGTCGCCGGCACAGTGGTATGTGGTTTTCAGCAGGGCAAACCGATGGTCGCTTGGACCACCGATGCAGAGCTGATGCTCAGCGAAGTTCACTCAGGCCCGCAGGGCCCGACCATCGATGAGCTCTACACCTGGTGGGGGTCGCACTCCTGAGCGTCAGGCGGCCCTGACCGCGCGGTGTGATCCCAGACACGCACCTTTCTTTTCAGCACTCACTCAGGGATCTTCCAGGGACGCCAGTTAGCTTGATTTCCGCCGGTATGTCTACGGCCTGGCCAGTGCTGGGCCCGCTGTCGGCGTCTTGGTTCCCGCTAGAAGAGGAGATCTCGTGTCGATGATCGGTGTGAAGACGGCGGCAGCTGCGGCTGCTGTTGGGCTGGCGACTATGGTGGGCGCACCCCTTGCTGCCGCTGAGCAGACCAGCACGAATTGGCTAGGCACGCAGGCCGACATCGTCGATGGCCCTGTGGTGCAGGGCTGGACGGTGAGTCACCTACAGCCGTCGACGGATACGATTCCGTATGCGGTGCAAGGCCAATTGTGGGAAGCCACGGCCTCTGACACGTCCATCCAGGGCGACGCGGTGCCTATTGTCTCCAACTTCAATGCGCGCGCCGCGGACGGGCAGACCTACCGGGTGCTATGGGAGGTCGCGACCCCGCAAGGCGTCAATCCCTCGACTTTGGCCCAAGGGGGCACGACCCGAGGCAAGCTCTACTTCGACGTGACGGGTTCGGCGCCGGACTCGGTGATTTATCGGGGAATCGACGGGCCGGATTTGGCTCTATGGCTGACCCCGCCGCCATCATCGGGCACAGCGTCGTCGGGTGCGTCGTCGTCGGTTACTTCGGTGCCGGTGACACCTAGCCAGGCCGCATCGGAAGCACCGACTGCAGCTGGTGATGAGGCGTCACCTGAGGCGCAAAGCCTTGGCACGCCGATCGCGCCGGGAGTACCGGCGGCGCCCGCCGCTGGGGCTGCTGAGTCCGGACAGGTGTTACCCCCGGCGCAGAGCTTAGGTACGCCCATCGGTGAGGTGGGCGCGCAGACCCCTGCCGCCCCGGCCGAAAGCCCCGTGACTGTCACGGCACCGGCGGGTGAGGCCGCCCCTGCGGCGCAGCCCGCCAGCGAGGCCGCCCCTGCGGCGCAGCCCGCCAGCGAGGGCACCCCGGCTCCGTCGGCAGACGCGGGTGCATCGAATTCCAATGTGGTTCCTCTGACACCAGTCACGCCTGCGCCGGCTGCCGGGTAGCGCTTGAGCGCTGGCGTCGAGCCCGGGCCGCCACAGCAGCCGAAAGTATGCCAATGACAGCCGATTAAGACACATGGGCCGTGGAGCAGAGGCGGAATCCTGCGCTGGAGAGCGTTCATCTAGGGAGCGTTTTCGCGGGCGGCGGGGGACCCGTTTGGTAGGCCCTGGTCTAGTTAGCCGCGGGGCACTGACACTTCTGGGTGTTGGGAAACCCACTGCTGTCCGGTCTTCGCGGCCCGGGCGAGCGCGCCATATTCGCCGAGGTATGCCGCGAGGGCGCCGACCCCTGGCAGCATGCCCAGGTAGCTGAAGGGCTTCCGGGGTTGTGGGCGCTTGGCGAGCTCCTCTCCGATGGCGTCGAGCAGGCCCATCAGAGTCCACAGGGCTTTCGCAATCCCCAGCGGCGTGCGCGGAATTTCCAGCGGCGGCAGACCGGCATCCGCATCGTCCTGGACACCTGAGAGGTCTCGGTGACACAGCGCCGCGGCTAGCATTCGGACCTGCTGCTGATCGTCGAAGACGCCCGATTCGCTTGCAACGGCGCACAGCACGATGGCCTGGCTGGCGAATCCGAGTAAGTCCTGGATCGGCAGGCGGCTCGCCATTGCGCCCAGAAATCCGGGAAACGCCACCGGCACGGTGTTCAACGCACCGACGTGCCGCACCCACCAGTTGATCCGGGCGTCGGTGTCCATGCCATCCCAAGCCTGCGTGCCGGGGACGTCTGCCGCATTGAGTACACAGGTGAACCCGGCGACGACTTTGTCGATCGGTCCGTCGTCCGGGCCGGGACGGCGTCGCTTGATTCCCAGCGGATCTGTTCCCCACACCACGTCCAGCAGCGGGTGGATGATCCGGACAGCACGGCCCAACGCGTCCTGGACGGCGGCGTCGGTGATCGTCACCTCAGGTGTCGGTAAGAGATTCACTGTTGCATGATGTCCTCTGCGTTGATGTCCGCAGCATCGAGGGGGCCGGGCCGGCCAACTCAGCAGCCGGATCGGTTACCCTCGGTCAGCTTCTGGCTGACCCAGCCTCGCCGAGAACGCCGGCCTCAAGAAAACAATAGCCAACGCTACCGCTGAGCGCGATGAAGCCTTCGAGGAACGCGACGCCGCACGCATCCTTAACCAACAGCTCATCCGTTAGCGCATCGACCCCTCCTCGTCGCCGGGGTCCATGGTGTATCGGGGAGCCGGAGGCCCGTTGGTGCGGCTATGATCCACCAATGCCTGAGACCAAGCGGAGCTGGATTGCCCCAGCTGCCCTCGTCATCGCCTTCGTCGCCGTGGCTCTCGCGGTGTGGGGCCTGGTGCGGCCTTCCTCGTCGAGCAACACGTCCGGACTCAGCCCGGATGAGGCTAAGACGCAGGTCTGCGCGGCGTTCGACATGGTGCGCCAGGCCGTGTCCCTGCAGACCAACGCAAACCTCGGCCCAGAGCGGGTCGCTGTGCAGGCAGTGGCGGCCAATGCCCGGCTGGCCACCCTGGGAGGGGGCCAGTTCCTGCTGGCCAGGCTGGACGGCAGCCCGGTGTCCGCTGACCTGGACGAGGCGGTGCGGTCGTTTGCGAATCAGCTTGAGTACATCGGGATGAAACAACTTGCGGGTGGATCCGCAGCCGATCCCGGACAGGCGACCCACATGAGCGATGCTCAGGCCGACGCCGAGCGCGTAGTGGAGTTGTGTAGGTAACTCGGCTCAGACCGGAACGAACTCGACCCCGGCCAGCGCCACGGCGTTGTCCCGTTCGGGTGCGGTGACGACGGCGTTGAATGTGCCGCCTTCCTTCCAAGCGGTCACGCGCAGCGTCTCGCCGGGAAACACCACCCCGGCCATCCGTGCGCCGTAGGACCGGAGCCCACTGACGTCACCGTCGAGCAGGTTGTCCACCAATGCCTTGCACGCCATCCCGTAGGTGCACAGGCCGTGCAGGATCGGACGCGGAAAACCTGCTGCGGCAGCAAAGTCCGGATCGGAGTGCAGCGGATTGCGGTCCCCGCACATCCGGTAAAGCAGCGCTTGTGCAGGCGAGGTTGGCAGGGACAGTTCAAGGTCGGGGGTGCGATCCGGAGGTGCCGCCGACGCCGACCCCGACGGGCCACGATCTCCGCCGAAGCCGCCTTCGCCCCGCGCGAAGATCGACCGCTTCTGCGTCCATAACAGCGTGCCGTTCGGATCGGTCACTGTCGTCTCCGACCAGATCACCGCGGCCTTGCCCTTGTCCCAGATCTCGGTGAAGCGGGTGACCGCGGTGCCGGTGCCCGACGGCGGGATGGGTCCCGGCGTCGTGACGGCCTCGCTGGCATGCAGCACCTTGCTCAGCTCGATATCGATACCGGGGAAGCGCACCGCTGGCGGTTCTGTCATATGAAAGCTCTGGGCGACGTTGCCGAAGGTCGGCAGCACCTGGGGGGTTACGTCGGCGAGGTAGCGCAGTTCGCGCCTGTCCATCGGGTCACCGCCTGCGCCCAGGCCGAGGTGATACAGCTGGACATCACTACTGTTCCAAGAGAATTCGACGGGATCGAGTTCGGCGCCGATGGCTTCCTCTAGATTGATGGGCACGACTCATTCCCTTCCAGCGAGGTGCAACGCCGCGAGGTAACCGAACGTCATGGCCGGGCCGATGGTGCCCCCGGGGCCTGGGTAGGTGTGGCCCATTACTGGCGCGCTGACGTTACCCGCAGCATAGAGGCCATCGATGATCGAGCCGTCGTCCCGCAGTGCGCGGCCCTGCACATCGGTGACGATTCCACCCTTGGTGCCCAGATCGCCGGGGACCATCTTGGCCGCGTAGAACGGCGCGGTGCTGACCTCGCCGAGGTTGGGGTTCGGCTTGTTCGTCGGGTCGCCGTAGTAGCGGTCATAGGCACTTTCGCCGCGTTTGAAGTCCTCATCGACACCGGAGCGCGCGAAGCCGTTGAATCGTTCGACGGTCGCCTTGAGCGTGTCAACGGGCAGTCCGGTAATCGCGGCGAGCTCGTCAAGGGTGGGGGCCGTGACGATAACGCCTGAGTCCATCCACTTCTTCGGAATGCGTTGTCCTGGTTGCAGTCCGGCGAAGATGTAGCGGTCGCGGTACTGCTGGTCGAATATCAACCAGGCTGGGATATTCTCACCGGGACCCGGCCCCTGGCCGTACTGACCGCCGTACATGTGGTGGCAGGCCTCGACGTAGGGCATCGATTCGTTCATGAATCGCCTACCCGTCATGTTGACGATTATTGACCCGGGTGAGTTCCGCTCCGACAGTGCGAACCACGGCGCATTGACTAGCGGCACCGTGGGCCCCCACCACGCGTCTTCCATGATATCTAGTGCCGCACCGAGTTTTTCGGCGGCCAAGATGCCTTCTCCGGTGTTGGCCTTGGCGCCGACTGTCCACTCTGTGGTTATCGGGGCGCGCTGGTATTTCACCCGCATCTGCTCGTTGTGTTCGAATCCGCCACTGCCCAGGATGACGCCGCGGCGGGCGCGGATGAGTTGCGGTTCAGCGCTTTCCGGGCCTTTGGTGTCGCGAACGTAGATTCCGCGAACTACGCCGTCCTCGACGTAGAGATCGGTCATCGCGGTGTTCAACTCGACGGGCACACCGGCTTTCTGCAACGCGATGCGCAGCGGCGCGATCAACGCGCGACCCATGCCCACCAGGTTCTTGCCGGTCGCTTGCGCCCACATGGTGCGCGCACCAACCCGGAGGCTGCGCAGCAGCCCGCGCGGGTGGCGTTTGAGTTGGTTGAGCCGCATGTAGTCCTGCTGCATCACTACGACATTGAGCGGAATCTTGCCGTACGGCGGCTCCAGGCCCTCAAGATCCGCGCCGAGCTTCTTGGCGTTGAAAGGCTTGGGTTCCACCGAGCGACCCGTGGCCTTGCCGCCGGCGGCCTCGGGGTAGTAGTCGGAGTAGTTAGGTACCCAGCACATCTTGAGCGGAGAGTGCTTCAGCACGAATGACAACATTTCTGGACCGCGGTCCAAGTATGTGTCGATCTTCTCGGCGGGCACCACATCGCCGATGATCGTGTGCAAGTACGTGCGGGCCTCCTCAGCGGTATCGGTGACGCCGTCGCGCCTGAGGACCTCGTTGTTGGGGATCCAGACGCCGCCACCCGAGCGCGCGGTAGAGCCGCCATAGTGCGGAGCCTTCTCGACAACTATCGTTGACAGACCCTGGTGGGTGGCGGTGAGGGCGGCGACCATGCCGGCGGCGCCACTGCCAACCACGATGACGTCGTACTCCTGTCCAGTCATGTAGAACACGTTATAGAATTGCGCGGCCGACCCACAACTGTGCCGGTTGACGGAACGAGGGGACTTCACGAAAATGCTGAGCGCCGAGATGCGTGACCGATTGGCGGCAGACCTTGCACAGGCTGAGCGCAGCGGGGTCCCGATATCTCCGCTGACCGACGCAAACCCTGATATCGACGTT
>JAHZKD010000347.1 GCA_022600605.1 Actinomycetes bacterium | reverse complement strand
GGGTCGTCCTATCTAGTCGGGTCAGAATCGGGCTTGGGGCCGAATGGCGTCAAAAATTCAGCCGTCCAGCAGTTTCGCTACGCGCTTCGTATCGTTGGCGGCTACCTCGGTGCGGCCGTCGAGCCGTCGGGTGCGCTTGCTCGATTTGTGCTCGAGCAAGTGCCTACGGCCGGCCTTCTGGCGCACGATCTTGCCTGTTCCGGTGCGGCGGAATCGCTTGGAGGCGCCGCTGTGGGTCTTCGCCTTGGGCATGGTTCCTCAGTTCTGCTGGGTGATATCGGGTCTACTGGGTGCTATCGGGTGCAGCGGTGGGCTGCGCATCGCCGCCGGCCGCTCTTCGCGCAAGCGGCTCATCGCTGCTGGATGCTCTTCGCGCAAGCGGCTCATCGGCGTCATGCGCCGCCTTTGCGCGAGTCTTCGCGCCGCGGTGCGGTGCCAACACCATCGTCATATTGCGTCCGTCCTGCTTCGCGGAGGTCTCGACGAAGCCATAGTCAGCCACGTCGGCGCCCAGGCGCTGCAGGAGCCGGTAACCCAATTCGGGCCGCGACTGCTCACGCCCGCGGAACATGATCGTCACCTTGACCTTCGACCCGGCCTCCAAGAAGCGGACCACGTGACCCTTCTTGGTCTGGTAGTCATGCGGGTCGATCTTGGGTCGTAGCTTCTGTTCCTTGACGACGGTCTGCTGCTGGTTCTTGCGGGACTCGCGCGCCTTCTGTGCCGTCTCGTATTTGAACTTGCCGTAGTCCATGATCTTGCACACCGGAGGTTTAGCGTCCGGGGCTACTTCGACAAGGTCGAGATCGGCATCCACGGCGACGCGGAGCGCATCTTCGATACGCACGATGCCTACCTGCTCACCGCCCGGTCCTATCAGGCGAACTTCAGGTACGCGAATGCGCTCGTTGACGCGAGTCTCAGTGCTGATGGGGCCTCCTATATTGTCCCGAGGAGTCCCCCACACCGGCGGCACACTGCCCCGAAGAACAGAGAAGCCCTGCTCATCGCAGGGCCCAAAGCCGACCAGGACAGACATCAACGATGCCTGTGACCGGACCGCTGCACCTTCGAGTGACTCGGTGGCCAGCGGTGGGAGTGGGACTCCACTTGCTGTCCCTGACGTTTGCCGGGACGGTCGCGCGTGCCAGTCTAACAGGCATGACCGATGATCCAATACGCACCGGCGAGGCATCCCCACCAGCACGCGAACTCGCCGATATCCCCGCGGTCGAGGTGATCACCCGCGCAGCGGTCATGCTCATGAGCGCCGCCGCCGAGAAGATTGGACTGTCGGCAGAGGATCCCGACGAGAGTCCCTACCGCGATCTTGACGAGGCCCGCCGCCTGATTACGGCGCTGGCCGGGCTGGTCACCGCATCGGCCGAGTACCTGGGACCCCACGCCGGACCGGTGCGCGATGGGCTCAAAACCCTGCAACTGGCGTTTCGCGAGTCCAGCGCCGCACCCGACGACCCCGGACACGGTCCGGGAGAGAAGTACACCGGCCCGGTCTGGTAACGCTAATTTCGGCCGATGAGGGAATATCCTCGCGGCCTATGGGCCCAACGCCGCTGACCAGAGCCCGCCCGCGCGCCAGTTTCGGCTGGGTACCGGCGGCTGCCGGCTGGGTGGTGGGCGTCATCGCGACCGCATCACTGCTGGCCAGCATCTCGCCGCTGATCCGGTCGGCGATCGCGGTACCGCGCGAGTTCGTCAACGACTACATCTTCAACTTTCCAGACACCAGCTTCGCGTGGGCGTTCGTGCTCGCGCTGCTGGCCGCCGCGCTGGCCGCCCGCAAACGGATCGCCTGGTGGATTCTGTTGATCTACACGGTCGCCGCGGCGGCCCTGAATATCGCGGAACTCGTGGCCGGCGACGAGTCGGTGCCCGATGGGCTCGGCGAGATCATCGGGCTCGTCTTTCACACCGCCGCGATCGGTTTCCTGTTCCTGGCCCGCGGTCAGTTCTGGGCCAAGGTCAGGCGCGGCGCGTTGATCAAGGCGACCGCGACGCTCCTCGTCGGCATGGGATTGGGAATTCTGGTCGGCTGGGGTCTGCTGGAACTGTTCCCGGGAACACTCGATCGCGGTTTCCGCCTGCTTTACGCTGCAAACCGCGTCGTGGCGTTCGCCGGTGTCGACGCCGGGGCGTTCGACGGGCAGCACCCCCACGTCTTGGTCAACGCGCTGCTAGGACTGTTCGGTGCGTTGGCGCTGATGGCAGCGGCCATCGTGCTGTTTCAGTCCCAGCGCGCAGAAAACGCGCTCACCGGCGAGGACGAATCGGCGATCCGTGGACTCCTTGAGCTCTACGGCAAGAACGACTCGCTGGGCTACTTCGCCACCCGCCGCGACAAGGCCGTCGTGTTCGCGCCGAACGGCCGCGCAGCCATCACCTTCCGCGTCGAGGTGGGCGTGTGCCTGGCCAGCGGCGATCCAGTCGGCGACCAGAAAGCATCGCCGCAGGCCATCAGTGCCTGGCTCGAGCTGTGCCAGACCTACGGCTGGGCCCCCGGTGTGATGGGCGCTAGCTCCGCGGCTGCGGAGTCATTCCGCGCGGCAGGACTCAACGCGCTGCAGCTCGGCGACGAAGCCATCCTCTACCCCGACAGTTTCCGGCTCTCCGGGCCCGATATGCGGGCCGTACGCCAGGCGGTGACACGCGCTCGTCGCGCGGGGACCAGTGTGCGAATCCGTCGACATCGCGATATCGGCCCCGACGAGATGGCTCAGGTGATCAAACGGGCCGATGCCTGGCGCGACACCGACGACGAACGCGGCTTCTCGATGGCTCTGGGACGGCTCGGCGACTCGGCCGACGGCGACTGCCTACTGGTCGAGGCAGTACAGAACGACAGCGCGAGGCCGGCTGGGGTCAACGAGGTGGTCGCGATGTTGTCCCTGGTTCCCTGGGGCACCAGCGGCGCATCGCTGGACCTGATGCGCCGTTCACCCCAATCCCCCAACGGCACGATCGAATTGATGGTCAGCGAACTGTGTATGCAGGCTGACCACATCGGCGTCACCCGGCTCTCGCTGAACTTCGCGATGTTCCGCTCGGCATTCGAACACGGGGCTCAACTAGGGGCCGGACCGGTCGCCCGCCTGTGGCGCTGGTTGCTGGTGTTCTTCTCCCGCTGGTGGCAGCTAGAGACCCTGTACCGGTCCAACATGAAGTACCGGCCCGCGTGGGTACCGGGCTTCGCCTGCTACGAGGACGCCAGGCTGGTCCCCCGCGTCGGAGTGGCGTCGGTGATCGCTGAAGGTTTTCTGGTGCTGCCCTTTTCGCGGCGCCACGAGCAGCCGCACACCGGGCAGCACATTGCGGCGCCTGGGACTCTGGTGGCCTCCGGGCTGCTGCACCCCGACGGCACTACTCCCGATGTCAGCGGCTTTCAGGCGGATCTGCCGGTAGACGACGATCAGCCCCGCCTGCCCGAGCAGGTGCGAGTTCGTCTGGCCAAACTCAAGGCGCTTCAGAACGACGGCGTCGATGCGTATCCGGTGGGCCAGCCACCCAGCCATACCGTCGCGCAAGCCATTGCCGCAGAAGAAGGCGCCGAAGTGACGGTGGCGGGCCGAGTGCTGCGCCAGCGCAACTACGGAGGCGTACTGTTCGCCCAGTTACGGGACTGGTCCGGTGAGGCCCAGCTGCTGTTCGACAACTCGGCGCTCACCGGCTGCAGCACCGCTGACTTCACCCGCACGATTGACCTGGGCGACCTGATCGAAGTGACCGGCACCATGGGGCGCAGCCGATCTGGTGCCTGGTCGGTGATGGTGAGCCGGTGGCGTCTGATCGGCAAGTGTCTTCGACCGCTGCCCGACAAATGGAAAGGGCTGACCGACCAGGAGTCTCGCCTGCGTAGCCGCTATGTCGACTTGGCAGTCAACACAGAGGCACGCGACCTGATCAAGGCACGCAGCGGGGTCTTGCACGCAATCCGCGAAACCCTTGTGGGCAAAGGGTTCCTGGAGGTCGAGACCCCGATCCTGCAGCAGATTCACGGCGGTGCGAACGCCCGGCCTTTTCTGACCCATATCAATGCCTACGATCTCGACCTGTATCTGCGCATCGCACCCGAGCTGTATCTGAAACGACTGTGCGTCGGTGGCGTTGAGCGAGTCTTCGAACTGGGCCGCGCCTTCCGCAACGAGGGCGTTGACTTCAGCCATAACCCAGAGTTCACACTGTTAGAGGCCTACCAGGCTCATGCCGACTACAACGTATGGATCGACGGGTGCCGTGAGCTGATCCAGAACGCCGCCCAGGCTGCCAATGACGCCCCTGTGTTCTTACGGCCACGCGAGGACGGGACGCTGGAACCGGTCGACATCTCCGGACAGTGGCCGGTAAAGACCGTGCACGGCGCGGTGTCGGAGGCCTTGGGCGAAGACGTCGGGCCACAGACCGGTCTCGCCACCCTCCGCGGGCTGTGCGAGACCGCCGGCATTCCCTACCTCACCCATTGGGATGCCGGCGCGGTGGTGCTCGAACTCTATGAACGCCTCGTCGAACACCGCACCGAGGAACCGACGTTCTACAGGGATTTCCCGACGACGGTGTCTCCCCTGACAAGGCCGCACCGCAGCATCCCGGGAGTCGCCGAACGCTGGGATCTCGTGGCCTGGGGTGTCGAATTAGCCACCGCGTACAGCGAGCTCACCGACCCCGTTGAGCAGCGCCGCCGACTACAGGAACAATCTCTGCTGGCCGCCGGCGGCGACCCTGAGGCAATGGAACTCGACGAGGATTTTCTGCAGGCCATGGAGTACGCCATGCCGCCAACAGGCGGCCTGGGTATGGGCGTGGACCGCGTGGTCATGCTGATCACCGGCCGCAGCATCCGGGAAACTCTGCCGTTCCCGCTAGCCAAGCCCCATTAGGCCCTCAGCGGCGAGAGCACACCACGGCCCGGAAATCACCACTGGCCCTTCACATCCAACGCGGCAGCGCCGAGCTAGCACGCTCTAGCGGTAGGCCCGGTACGCCCCCGAGTCAGCCTGCCCGCCCCACCCCGCCCGCACTGGCGACGGCAGAGATATCGACAGCCACACTGTGCTAGTGCGGAGTAGCCTGGTGGTCATGCCGGAGGAACCCAGCACCGATGCCTGCGTCTCGCCAGAAGGTAGCGACATCGTGATTCCAAGCGCCACGCAACAACCTGTGGCATCTGTCGACACCGGCTACACCGCCGACGGCATCCCGACGTTCGAGTCCGTGCGCGAAAAGATCGAGACCCGGCATGCGACCTCAATCGGGTCGGTGGAGCTCGCCGCTGACACTCCAGAAGGTCGCAGCGTCGAAGAACAGTACGAAGCGCGCCAGGAGGCGGCGGCCGAGCGTCTCGCGCAAATCCGCGCGTCCATGAGCAAAGACGGGCAGGCGCAGTAGCGTCAAGACGCGACCGCCGGCGACGGCTACGCGCTGACTTTGCGGCGGCTGCGGGCTTTACGCGGCTTCCGGCGCGCCACGCCCAACGACTCAGCTAAGAAGTGGCCCGTGTAGCTATTCATGTTGGCAGCGACGTCTTCAGGGGTGCCCGTTGCGACCACGGTGCCACCGCCGGATCCCCCGTCTGGACCCATGTCGACGATCCAGTCCGAGGTCTTGATCACATCGAGATTGTGCTCGATCACAATGACCGTAT
>JAHZKD010000039.1 GCA_022600605.1 Actinomycetes bacterium | reverse complement strand
GCCGCTCCACGCCGAATCATCGCGTTAGCTGTCCTGGTCATGGTGGGGGCGGCGATCTTCGGTATTCCTGTCTCAGAAAGCTTGTCCTCCGGCGGCTTCCAGGATCCGACATCAGAATCGGCCAAGGCGACACAGCTGCTATCCGAGAAGTTCGGCCAGAGTGACCAGCAGATGCTGATTACGGTCACCGCGCCGGACGGCGTCAATGGTGCCCCTGCGCGTGAAGCGGGAATCGACATCGCCGACCACCTGAGCGAGTCGCCGCAGGTTTACAACGTCACCTCGGCGTGGACATCGCCGCCGCAGGCCGCCACGCGGCTCGTGAGCAGGGACGGCAAGACCGGCTTGATCGTGGCCAACCTTAGGGGCGGGGAGAACAACGCACAGAAGTACGCCGAGAGTTTGTCTGACGAGCTGGTATACGACCGCCCGGACGGCGTCATCGTGCGCGCCGGCGGGGAGGCGGTGCTTTATGCGCAGATCAATGATCAAACCGAGCGCGACCTGTTGCGGATGGATTCCTTTGCGATTCCGCTGAGTTTCTTGGTGCTGGTATGGGTGTTCGGCGGGCTGCTGGCAGCGGCGCTGCCGATGGCCGTGGGTGTGCTGGCGATCGTCGGGACGATGTCGGTGCTGCGACTGATCGCCTTCAGCACCGACGTGTCGATTTTCGCGCTCAACTTGAGCGTTGCGATGGGGTTGGCCCTGGGGATCGATTACACGCTGCTGATCCTCAGCAGATACCGCGGCGAGCTTGCCGACGGCGCGGGCCGCGACCAGGCGCTGATTAGGACCATGGTCACCGCGGGGCGCACGGTGCTTTTCTCCGCCACCACCGTCGCGTTGTCAGTGTCGGCCTTGGTCCTATTTCCGATGTACTTCCTTAAGTCGTTCGCCTATGCCGGCGTTGCAACTGTCGGGTTCGCCGCCATCGCCGCCATCGTGGTGACGCCGGCGGCCATCGTGTTGCTTGGGCCACGGCTGGACTCAATGGACGTCCGTCGGCTCACGCGACGGCTGCTGCGCCGGCCCGAGCCGGTGCCCAAACCTGTCGATGAGATGTTCTGGTACCGCTCGACGAAATTTGTGATGCGTCGCGCGATACCTATTGGCTTGGCGGGGGTCGTTTTCCTGTTGTTGCTGGGTGTACCCTTCCTGGACGCCAAGTGGGGGCTCGCGGACGACAGGGTGCTGCCCCGCTCCGCATCTGCGCACGAAGTCGGCGACCAGCTGCGCAACGACTTCGCCGACAACTCCGACACAGCGGTGGCGGTTGTCGTCCCCGACGCCGACGGCCTGAGCCCCGGCGATTTGGAAAGCTATGCCGCTGACCTGTCGCGGGTATCCGACGTGTCGTCGGTATCCGCGCCGACCGGAACCTACGTCGCCGGGAACAAAGTCGGACCGCCGTCGGCGCCGACGGGCGTGGCCGAGGGCAGTGCCTTCCTGACCGTGAACAGCACCGCGCCGCTGTACTCCCAGAGTTCGGAAATCCAGCTCGATCGCCTACACGAAGTAAGCGGGCCGGCCGGCCGCTCGGTCGAGATGGCCGGGCTCGCGCAGATAAACAGTGACAGCGTCAAGGCCATCACGCAGCGGCTGCCGCTGGTGCTCAGCCTGATCGCCGTCGTCGCCCTCGTCCTGCTATTTCTACTCACCGGCAGCGTGGTGCTTCCGCTCAAGGCGCTGGTGCTCAATGTGTTGTCGCTGACCGCCGCCTTCGGCGCACTGGTCTGGATCTTCGCGGACGGCAATCTCGGTGCGCTGGGGACAACGCCGACCGGGACGCTGGCGGTCACCATTCCGGTGCTGCTGTTCTGTGTAGCCTTTGGGGCGTCCATGGACTACGAGGTGTTTATGGTCTCCCGGATCCGCGAGTACTGGCTTCAGACCGGACGTACCAGCGCCGACAATGATGAGAGTGTGGCGCTGGGCCTGGCGCGCACTGGCCGGGTGATCACTGCCGCCGCGTTGGTGATGTCGATCTCGTTCGCCGCCCTGATCCCCGCGCAAGTTTCGTTCATGCGAATGTTTGGCGTTGGCCTGGCGCTGGCGATACTGGTGGATGCCACGCTGGTCCGCATGGTTCTAGTGCCGGCTTTCATGCACGTTATGGGCCGGTGGAACTGGTGGGCGCCGGGGCCGCTGGCGCGACTGCATGAGCGGATCGGGATCAGCGAGTCAGGTGCGTCGACTCCGGATGGTGCGGTCGGGGATCAGCAAGCGACTGTGGTGCCGACCAGACCCAGGACAACAGGCGCCGACTAAAGCCCACCAGTAGTTTCCAGCGAAAACAACGATTACGGCTGGCAGAGTCGCGGCGACTGATCGTGATTGGTGGGGTCGGCTTGTCTACTGTGTCTTGGGGTGCCGGTAAGAACCGTGTCATGTGCGGCCATCGAGCAATCCCGCGCTTCTGCTGGTGATTTCGCGCCGAGTCCATCCGCACCAAGGTCGCACGTGGCCGGATTGCCCTAGAAAAAGTCAGCTGAATGCAGGACACAGCACTGGCTACTTTTCGCAGGACGTGCGCTTTCTCGAACTTGTCGCTGATCTCTTGTCTCGGATCGTGAACGAATAGCTCTGGGGGGCCCTGCTGTTCCTACCCCAGCGCCGCTAGCGCGTTGGCCATTCTTCGATCTCGGTCGGGGAGAGCGGCGTCCATGGCCGCCTGTTCGTCGTCAGGCATGGCGTAGCTGATCATCCAATGAGCGTCGACGCGAAAGATCACGATCTCATCTGCCATGCCCGACAGCGGCTGGCCGTATACCTCCGACAGGTACGCGTCTATTCGATCGCGCTCGACGCCCTCTAGTCGAGTAGCGACTCCATGCGCCCAAACGCCGTACCCGTCGCG
>JAHZKD010000346.1 GCA_022600605.1 Actinomycetes bacterium | reverse complement strand
GGGCAAACGACGACGTCAGCGCCGTAGGCGCGGAGCACATCCTGCTTGTCTTCGCTGACCTTGTCGGGACAGACGAAAACGCACTTGTATCCACGCTGCTGGGCAACCAGCGCAAGTCCGACGCCGGTATTGCCCGAGGTCGGTTCCACGATGGTGCCGCCTGGACGCAGTGCTCCGCTGGCTTCGGCGTCATCGATCATCTTGACCGCGATGCGGTCTTTGGCGCTGCCACCAGGATTGAGGTATTCGATCTTGGCCGCAACAATGCCCGACCCCGGAGGGATCACCGCATTCAGCTGTACCAGTGGGGTATTGCCGATGAGCTCACTAACGTGCCGGGCGATCCGCATGGGTCCATGGTGTCAGGCCCGGCGCGCGACTACCAGATGGCGTCCCGGATGTACTCCCCGACCTGGCGAATGGACCGGCTGGCTTCTGACACCGCGGGTGCCCCCAGCTGGAAAACATGCATCTGACCAGGCCAGATATGTAGCTCAACCGGCACACCCGCGGCTGCCAGCAGACGGGCCGCCTTCCGTGCATCGCTAAGCAGAACTTCGGAGCCGGAGACGTGGATGAGAGTGCGTGGCAGCCCGGGTTCAATGTGGTCAAGCGGCTCGTAGATCTCCTCGGGCCGGCCATGGACGACGTTGCGGCTCGCCGCCTCACCGATCAGCTCGACGAGTGCGTGGAAAGCCTTATGCGGGAACATTGCGTCGGTGCGAACGTTCGGATGGTCGCCACGAGCCTCGTTGTCGATCTCGAATAACGGCGACATCGTTGCGATAGCGGCGGGCGATTCGCCTTCATAGCCGTTAATGCCCTCGAACAGGAGGCGCTGGGCAAGTGCCAGGGCCAGGTAGCCGCCCGCCGAGTCGCCTGCCAGCACGATTTGGTCTGGTTGGTAGCCCGTCTCACGAAGCCACTTGTAGGCGTCGAAGCAGTCATCGAGTGCGGTACCGAGGGAGTGCTTGGGGATCATTCGGTAGTTGACTACCAGCACGGGGCTGTCCGCACACTTCGACAGCCCCGCCACCAGGCGGCCGTGGGTATTGACGCCGCAAGTCAGAAATGCCCCGCCGTGCAAATAGAGGACGACACTGCGCTTACCGTCTGCTGGCAAAACACCGGCGGCACGCACCAGCTGCGCGGTGCAGTGCGGCAGCGAAATAGTGGCGCGCACAGTACCCGGAACGGGGCGCATGATCTTGGCGGCGATGTCCACCAGGCCCCACGGCCACGGCAGCCTGGGAGCGTAGCTGCCTATGGCCAACGTTGGCTTGATCGTCAGCATCGCGGCCAAGCTCATGACCCGGCCCGCAAGGCTCGGACCATCCTCCACAACCTCGACGGGGGCGCCGTCGCTGACCGGAAACCTGCGGGTTTTATGCCCTCTACCTGGCCTGACACCTAAATGTGCAGTACTGGGCACCTTGCTCGGAGCCGTCATCGCCACCACTTCCTACAACGTCGTAGTCCGCAATAAGTCGAGTTACTCAGACAACCTCATAACTTAGCTTGTCATGAGTAATCTTTATCACAATTGGTAAAACCAATTTAGTACCGGAGTTGATACCCCACTGTGATCGCCCGCGCACGGCGCCACGCCAGCAACTGCGCAACTCGACTCTAAACTGGTGGCGTGGGCATCAATGCACCGCGTCGGTCGGCCATCGCCTTGGCGGCTGCGGCCACGCTCGCCTCGACCGGCTCCGCCTACGTCGGGGCCCGAAACCTGCTCAGCGGGCAGGCCGAGCAGGCGCGCCGAGTCATACCCAAGTCGTGGGACACTCCCCCGCGCGCCGACGGTGTCTATTCACCGGGCGGCGGACCTGTCGAACGCTGGCACCGCGAGGTGCCGTTCGATCTGCATCTGATGATCTTCGGCGATTCCACCGCCACCGGCTACGGCTGCGCGAACAGTGACGAAGTACCTGGAGTACTGCTGGCCAGGGGGTTGGCCCAAGCATCTGGCAAGCGGATTCGGCTGAGCACCAAGGCGATAGTCGGTGCGACCTCCAAGGGCCTGTCCGGTCAGATCGACGCCATGTTCGTCGCCGGCCCCCCTCCCGATGCGGCGGTGATCATGATCGGGGCCAACGACATCACAAAACCCAACGGAATCGGCCCGTCCGCCCGCCGGCTCGGCCGGGCAGTGCAGCGGCTGCGGGCAGGCGGTGCAGTCGTCACCGTCGGCACCTGCCCGGATTTCGGACTCATCACCGCGATTCCGCAGCCATTGCGGTGGGTGGCCCGAGGGCGCGGGCTTCGGCTGGCACGTGCACAAGCAACAGAAGTACGGTCAGCCGGCGGCGTCCCCGTGCCGTTCTCCGATCTGTTGGCACCGCATTTTTCGAGGACGCCGGAGCTACTGTTCTCGTCAGACATGTTCCATCCTTCGGCTGCGGGTTATGAATTGGCTGCCCTGCAGTTGCTGCCTGCACTGTGCGAAGAGCTCGGCGAGCCAGTCCCTGAGATGCCCTCGGAACAGGCGCTGGAATCCAGGACGGCTCGTCACGGATCACTGCTCGCCCGGCTTAGTCGGCTGTGGCGGCGCTCGACTGGTGTCCCCGCACCTGTGCTGGGCGGAGTCCCCGGGCTTGCGCAGAAGAGGGTCGCCGCTCCGAACATGGCCTCTGCGGGCTAGGTTCTGAGTAGTCGCTTCAACAGTTCTGCAGAGTCATGCAACCGCCCGCTTCCCGAAGGAGCCGTCATGCCCGAGGCCGTCATCGTCGCTACTGCCCGCTCACCGATAGGCCGGGCCTACAAGGGCTCGCTGGTGTCCATGCGCCCCGACGACATTGCCGCGCAGATGGTGAAGGCCGCACTCGAGAAGGTGCCGGCGCTGGATCCTGGGGAGATTGACGACCTGATGATGGGCTGCGGGCAGCCCGCCGGCGAGGCCGGTTACAACATCGCCCGCGCGGTGGCAGTAGAGCTCGGCTACGACTTGATGCCAGGCACGACCGTCAACCGCTACTGCTCGTCTTCCCTGCAGACCACACGGATGGCGTTCCACGCAATCAAAGCCGGCGAGGGCGAAGCTTTCATCTCAGCCGGAGTGGAGACGGTGTCCCGATTCGGCAAGGGCGCCGCCGACGGAGCCCCGGACTCCAAGAACCCGCTGTTCGCCGAGGCCGAAGCCCGCTCTGAGCAGGCCGCGGCGGGGGCTGACGAATGGCACGATCCACGCAGCGATGGCAACATCCCCGATGTCTACATCGCGATGGGACAGACGGCTGAGAACGTCGTGCTGCTCACCGGCATCAGCCGCGAAGATCAAGACCACTGGGGAGTGCGCTCTCAGAACCGCGCAGAAGAAGCCATCAACAGCGGTTTCTTCGCGCGCGAAATCTCCCCGGTGACGCTGCCGGATGGATCAACCGTCTCAACTGATGATGGCCCGCGCGCCGGCACCACCTACGAGAAAATCAGCCAGCTCAAGCCGGTGTTCCGACCCAACGGCACCATCACGGCGGGCAACGCGTGCCCGCTGAACGATGGCGCCGCCGCCGTGGTGATCATGAGCGATGCCAAGGCCAAGGCTCTCGGGCTGACTCCGCTGGCACGCATCGTGTCGACAGGCGTCTCTGGTCTGTCACCGGAGATCATGGGGCTAGGCCCGATCGAGGCCGTGAAAAAGGCGCTGGCCAGCGCCGGAATGAGCATCGCCGATATTGACCTATTCGAGATCAACGAGGCCTTTGCGGTGCAGGTGCTCGGGTCGGCCCGCGAGCTCGGAATCGACGAGGAAAAGCTCAACGTGTCCGGCGGCGCAATCGCCCTCGGCCATCCGTTCGGCATGACAGGTGCTCGAATCACAGCCACGCTGCTCAACAACCTGAAGACCCATGACAAGACGTTTGGCATCGAGACGATGTGCGTCGGCGGTGGTCAGGGCATGGCAATGGTCGTGGAGCGACTCTCCTGATCCGCTGAGCCCTGATCCGCTGAGCCCTGGTGTGCACGCAGATCGCGATTTCAGCCGATTTCGCGATCTGTGCGCACACCAGCGGCCCACGCCCTCGCGACCCGATCAAGCACCTCTGCCGGACGCTGCCCGGCGACGACGCGGACCCTTTTCCAACCGCGCTCAGCGATGAACTCGGCCCGGATAATGTCGTTGCCGAACACAGTTCGCTCCCGATGGTGTGCCCCGTCGTATTCGACCGCAACCATCACATCCTCCCAGCCCATGTCCAGGTAGTAACGCGCCCGTCCGTAATCGTCCAGGACCGGGATCTGGGTGCGGGGCCTCGGATAGCCGCCGCAGATGAGCACCAACCGCAGCCAGGTCTCACGGGGCGACTCCGCTCCTCGGTCGTGTAGCCCCAGGGCCGCACGCAATCGCGGGATACCGGGGGAACCGGCGTGCCTGCGCACGAGAGCGTGAACAGCTTCGGGATCGAAGCCGGTGGCGTGGCCGAGAGCATCGAGCCGGGCGACACCGAGCTCACCTCGCGTCAGCCGGCCAACGTCGAACGCCGTCCGCACGGGTGAAGTCACTGGAAGCTGCCATGCGCGCCGGACCTCTCCCTCGTCCAACCGATCCCTTACGCGCTGTACTTCCCCCTCGTCTAACCGATCCCTGCGGGTGCGGATACCGCTAGGGGGACGGGCGTTCGACCACACCAGTTCGATGGGCTCGTCATCGTCAATCCACTTCGCACCGTGTATGCCGGCCGCCGCGGCCCCGGCGATGACGGCTCTGCGTCCGGACCACAACCACGCAGCTCTCGTACGCTGCGCCAGCGTCGGCTCCATGGCGTTGGGCAGGTACACGCCCGGAAAAATTGCGCGGTAGTCCGACCGCAGCTGGTGTTTTCTGACCAGACCCCGGGCCCGGGCCTCGCTGCCGATGAAGACCTCGTTGAGCAGAGTCACATCTTGAACGTCGCAGAGCTGTGCCGCAAGAGCCATGGCCAGTTCACGGCCTGGGGATGAACACGACTTCAGCGCCTGTCGTGCCCACGACTTCAGCGTCTGGTGTGCACTCAGAACGTGATTTCACCCGATTCGACGGTCTGGGCGCACACTCGGCTACCGCGCACCTCAGCTACCCCGCACCTCAACCACCGTGACGCCACCTCAACCACCGCGCACCTCAACCACCGTGACGCCACCTCAACCACCGCGCACCTCAACCACCGTGACGCCACCACGCCACACCACACCACGCCACGCCACACCACACCACACCACACCACGAAGCCACGAAGCCACGAAGCCACGAAGCCACGAAGCCACGAAGCCACGAAGCCACGAAGCCACGAAGCCACGAAAAAGGGGCGCCCACAACATGGACGCCCCAGCTTCGTCTCAGAGCTAGTTGTTGTTGAAATAACTCAACAGGCGAAGGATCTCGATGTAAAGCCAGACCAAGGTGACAGTCAGGCCGAGGGCGATACCCCATGCGGCCTTCTCTGGCGCACCGGCGCGGATCATCTGGTCCGCGGCATCGAAGTCGATGAGGAAGCTGAACGCCGCTAGACCGATCACGACCAGCGAGAAGATGATCGCGATGGGGCCACCACTGCGCAGGCCCATGCCCTCACCACCGCCGACGCCGAATATCGCGAGCACGAAGTTGAGCAGCATCAACGCCAGCACACCGAATAGCGCCGCAACGATCATGCGAGTGAACTTGGGGGTGACCCGGATGGCGCCGGTCTTGTAAACGACAAGCATGCCGAAGAAAACGCCAATCGTCGCGACGATCGCCTGAGCGATCATCCCGGGCCCGCCGGTCGAGAACATGTTGGCGATGATGAATGAGATCCCACCGAGGAACAGGCCCTCAAGCGCCGCGTAGCTCAGCACGATCGCCGGGTTGTCCTGCTTGCGGCCGAACATTGCGACCATGACCAGGGCCAGGCCGCCAAGCGCACCGACAAGGGTGAACGGCATCGCCAGGCCGGGGTTGCCGGACACTAGGAAGTACGAGACCACCGCGACCGCGGACAGCACAGCCAACGTGATGCCGGTCTTGGTGACGACGTCATCGATGGTCAGCGGGCGGGAGACACCCGTCTGCTGCTGGTCGGGATACTCCGTGACGTACGGATCGGCGCGTACCGCCTGTGCACCGTAGCCGGCGGCTCCGGTACCGAATTGCGCGTATCCGCCCTGCCCCTTGGGCAAGGATCGAAATACCGGGTTGCTGCTCTCGCGCACCGTCGGATCCTTCCTGTGCTGGTGGTCAACCTTTGACGAACAAAACCTCAACGGGTGGGGCCCCTAGCTAGTTCCCAGCTGAGTTCCCGCACCCCTGCGGTCATGTCCACGCAAACCTTACCCGGGCCGCCTCACAGCTGAGCTACCAACTAGATTGCATTCCGTGGACGAGAACGAGGATGTCCTAGTATCCGTAGATAGAGGCGTTGG
>JAHZKD010000345.1 GCA_022600605.1 Actinomycetes bacterium | reverse complement strand
GTCCCTGACTGGCGCCGTGGGCGTCACCGATTTCGATGTCGTCGCTGGACAGTGAGAGCAGGATGCCGAAGTCGCCGGCGTTGAGCGCGTCGTGCCACGCGAGGACGGTGGCCATCTCCGAAGTGGTCATGCTGGCGAAGCATAGGCCGTTTGAACTCGTCGGAAAATACGCCACTCAGTACGGCGTGCGGTCCAGCCACGCATCCCAGACCCCGGTGTCACCGAAAACCTCCAGCCCGGCGTCGGCAGCTGTGCGGCGGCGCACCGCCGCGAGCAACAGTTCTTTAGCGGGGCCGCGCACTGCGACACTGCCCTTCCCATGCGTGTGTGACCACCACACGCCCTCCTCGTCGTGGACGATGCTCCACTCGCCGGTGGGTCCCAAACGGTCGTCTGTGGCGTGCAGATGGATGGACTGTCCACGGTCCAGCGCCGCCGGACGCCGCGTGTCCACGCAGATGCGATCGATCCACTCGGATAGCGCGTCGGCCGCCAGCTCCGGCGACAAGTCGAACTCTGCGCCGAGCGCCAGGGCAGCATCTGCACGGTGGACCGTCGCCTCGTGCAGCCGTCGGCGGACCCACCATCCTGCGGGTCGCGCGCCGAGGAACGTCCATACCCGGGCGTCGGACCCTACGTGGTCGACAGCATCAATGACCGCCTGTGCCCCGTCGTTCAGCCAGTCGATCGCCGCGCCGGGGTCTTCTGGTGGCCTGCCGCCCAGGACATCTCGAGGGTCCAGCGGCTGGCTACGCCGTTCGCCGATGATTTGTGCAGCCCAAAGGTGTCCGCGACCCACGTGGCGGAACAACTGCCGCAGCGTCCAGTCCCCGCAGGTCGGTATGGGTGTGGCCGGGTCTGTCGATCTGATCAAGTCGCCGAACGCTCGAGTCTGCTTGAGCAGGGCTGCTCGGAAGTCCACGTTACGAACCTAGCGCGGCAGGTGCTTTACCAAGCGTGATCGGCAAGGTCGACCAGCCGCGAAGCACCCGGGTGTCGCGCCGGCTGCCTTTGCCGGCCAGCCGGGCGGTCGGGTAGCGCTCGAAGAAGGTTCGCAGCCCCACCTCGCCCTCGGCGCGAGCCAGCGCCGCGCCCAGGCAGAAATGCCGGCCTGCGGAGAACGAGAGGTGCTTGCCCGCGTTCGAACGCTCAATATCGAAGCGGTTCGGATCGTCGAATAGCTTGGGGTCCCGGTTGGCTCCGGCTAGGTAGATCAGCACGAGTTCGCCGCGCTCGATTGCGGTGCCGGCGACCTCGACGTCGTGGGAGGCGAAGCGCGCGCTCATTTGCACGGGCGAGTCGAGCCGCAGGATCTCCTCTACGGCGTTCGGCCACAGCTCCGGGCGGGCTGCCAGGGTCTCCACGTGTTCGGGGGTGTCGAGCAGCATCCGGATGCCGTTGCCCAGCAGGTTCACCGTGGTCTCGAAGCCAGCGGCCAGCACCAGGCCCGCTGTCGCCTGCAATTCGCGTTCCGAGAGCCGGGCGTCCTCGGTTGCGTCCTCGCTGGCCTGGATCAGCTGGCTCATCAGATCCTCACCGGGCTTGCGACGCAGCTGCTTGAGGTGCTCGCCCAGCCAGGTGTTGAAGCCGGTGATGCCTTGGTGCACCTGCATGTACTGCCGCCACGACAGCCCGATGTCGAGGCTTGGCGCACCGAGCTCCCCGAACTGCAGGATGTTCTGGCGGTCTTTCTCGGGCACGCCCAGGATGTCGCTGATCACTGCCACCGGCAGCTGCGAACAGTAGCGGGCGACCACGTCCACCTCGCCGGATTCTCCGTCGAGGTCGTCGAGCAGTTGGTCAGCGGTCTGCTGGACACGTTCGCGCAGCTCTGCGACGGCCCTGGGGGTGAACACCGAGGACACCAACTTGCGGAGGCGAGTGTGGTCGGGCGGTTCGATCGACAGCAGTGACGGTGGCTCGATGGGGTGTAGCAGCCCCGGGTGCGTCTTGCGGTTTATCCAGCGCAACGGTGCGGGTAGGCCAGCACCGAGGGACGTGACATGGAAGTCCTCGGACCGCAGTATCTCCCTGGCCACTTCGTGATCGACGGTCAACAGAACCGCGCGGCATCGGATGAGGGGGCCGCGGTCACGTAGCTCATCGGCGAAGGCGGCCGGATCAGCGCGCACACTGGGGTCGGCGATAAGCCGGGCCTGCGGATCCCCATCCCTGCGGGCGCCGGCTGTCGACAGTGCGCGGATCACGCCATGCAGAGCCATCCAACGGATTCGGTGCTGCAGATCGGCTGCCATCACACGAGGGTAGTTCACAGCGGCGCACCACTGAGGCCTTGGCGGCGGACTCCAAGGCTCACCCCAGGTTCGGCAATTCCACTCGTGGGAGGAATCTCGTATGCGACAACGATGTTCACGTAGATGCTTGAGTAAGTTACAAGAGTGCGCGGCGCGGACGGCCGCCTAAGCCCGCTGGGGCATCCATCGCAGTAGGTGGTTCACCGCGGGAGTCGACAACCGCTCCCTGGGCAGTTCTTCAACCAATTCCCGGTGTGTGATTTTCCGTCCGGCCCAGTGCGTAGATCCGCCAGCCCGCCTGTCGCCACAGCTCGTTGTCCAGACAGTTACGTCCGTCGACAACCACTTTGGCGTGCACGATGCCAGCCAGGGTGTCAGGCTGCAGTTCGAGGAACTCGCTCCACTCAGTCAGCACCAGCACCGCGTCAGCCCGGTCACAAGCCTCTTCGGCGGACGCCGAATAGCTGAGAGTAGGGAACACCCGCCGTGAGTTCTCCATCGCCTTGGGGTCGTAGACGCTGACGGTGGCGCCATTGAGCTGCAGCATTCCGGCCACGTTGAGTGCGGGCGAGTCGCGCACGTCGTCGGACTCGGGCTTGAAGGCCGCACCCAGGACGGCCACATTGGCGCCGAGCAACGAACCACCGCAAGCCCTCGTCGCCAGTTCCACCATCTTGGTGCGGCGACGCATGTTGATGCTGTCCACTTCCCGCAGGAACGTCAGTGCGTGGTTAGCACCAAGCTCGCCGGCGCGGGCCATAAACGCGCGAATGTCCTTGGGCAGACAACCACCGCCGAAACCGAGGCCCGCGTTGAGAAATCGCCGGCCGATGCGAGCGTCGTGTCCCAGTGCGTCGGCCAGTAGGGCCACGTCGGCGTCGGCGGCTTCGCACACCTCCGAGATCGCGTTGATGAACGAGATCTTGGTCGCCAGGAAGGCATTGGCCGACACCTTGACCAACTCGGCAGTCTGCAGGTCGGTCACCAGGAAGGGCACTGAGTCACCGCGCAGAGGTGAATACAGCTCACGGATCGTTTTCTCGGCCAGCACTGAATCCCGTTGCACACCAAGGACAATACGATCAGGTTGCAGAGTGTCCTGAACAGCGAATCCCTCGCGCAGGAACTCTGGATTCCAGGCCACTTCGACAGTGACGCCTACGGGCGACAGGCTCGCTGCCCGCTCGCACAGATTCGCTGCCGTACCCACAGGCACCGTCGACTTGCCCACGATCACCGCGGGGCGGCGCAATAGGGGCACCAACGCATCGATCACGGCGTGCACATGACGCAGATCGGCGCCATACTCGCCTTTCTTCTGCGGAGTACCCACCCCGAGGAAGTGCACGTCGGCGAATTCGGCCGCCTCCGCGTAGTCGGTAGTGAAACGCAACCTGCCGTCCTGAATGTTGCGCTGGAGCATTTCCCGAAGCCCGGGCTCATAGAACGGCACCTCTCCACCGGAGAGCTTCGCGACCTTGCCTGGGTCGATATCGACACCAACGACGTGGTGGCCCAACTCCGCCATCCCCACCGCGTGGGTGGCGCCCAGGTACCCAGTGCCAAAGACGGTGCATCTCATACTGCTTCTATAGGCAACCGCGGTGAGCG
>JAHZKD010000344.1 GCA_022600605.1 Actinomycetes bacterium | reverse complement strand
CGGTCGTCGACTGGTTCACCGTCGACTGGCACCGCGCAATCGTTGACAAATGGCAGGAAGCCGGCGTCCGGATGGCCGACGAGCGCGATGCCAGCGTCGAACGGACACTGGAGGGTCTGTCGATCGTCGTGACCGGTTCGTTGACCGCCTACTCCCGCGACCAGGCCAAGGAAGCCATCATCAGCCGGGGCGGAAAGGCAGCGGGCTCGGTGTCGAAGAAGACGGCCTACGTGGTCGCTGGTGATGTGCCGGGGTCAAAGTACGACAAGGCGATTGAGCTAGGAGTGCCGGTGCTGGACGAACACGGGTTCGACAGATTGTTGGCAGGCGGGCCAGAGGGCGTCATTGGTCAGTCCCGACGAAATCCGTCCACTACATGAGGAGCTCGGATGCGTAGGTTCGTCGATATCTCGGTCCCGTTGCGGGCCGGAATTGCTTCGGATCCGCCCAGTTACCTGCCCGAGATCGACTACTACGACCATCAGCAAACCGCGGCCGAGGTGGTGTCGTTTTTCCCCGGGTCGACAGTTGAGGACTTGCCGGACCGGGAGGGTTGGGCGATCGAGCGAGTCCGGATCACCACACATAGCGGCACCCACGTCGATGCTCCCTATCACTACGCCTCGACCATGGATGGCGGCCAGCGCGCGATCACCATCGACGAGATCCCGCTTGAATGGTGTCTGCAACCCGCGGTCAAACTGGATTTCCGGGGGTTCCCGGACGGATACGTCGCGACAGCCAGTGATGTCGAACAAGAACTGAAGCGCATCGGTCACACCTTGGCGCCGCTGGAGATTGTTGTTGTCAACACCAGTGCCGGTGAGCGCTACGGGCACGACGACTATGTCGCGAAGGGCTGCGGCATGGGCCGCGAGGCCACCTTGTACCTGCTTGAGCAAGGCGTACGCCTGACCGGTACCGACGCCTGGAGCTGGGATGCGCCGTTCTCTCATACCGCAGCGCGGTACGCACGCAACCATGACGCGTCCATTATCTGGGAGGGCCACCGGGCCGGACGCACCATCGGCTATTCGCACATCGAGAAGCTGCATAATCTGGAATCGCTTCCTGCCCAAGGTTTCGAAGTTGCCTGCTTCCCGGTAAAGGTGCATGCGGCATCAGCCGGTTGGACCCGGGCGGTGGCCATCTTCGACGACGAAGCCGGCCAGTGAGCATCGCGCCCGACAGGAGGAACCCATGACCCGTACGAAATCGATGACCCGCACCAGCTGTATGAGCTTCGCTGTCGTCCTCGCGGGGCTGGCGGCCGCCTGCGCCTCCAGCCCCAATGCCCCGGCTCCGGCTGGTGAATCCGCTGAGGTGTCACCTCCGTCAACGATTACCTCCTCGAACCGCCCGACCGTTGGTGGCATGACCAGTTGCACCAAGGCCGAGCTTGCCGGGGCGGCGACGGGAGCGGCGCAGGCCTTGGACCCGGAGAACGTCTACACCATCAATGATCTGCTCTGCGCCGATGGATGGGCGGTCACCGCCGGTATCCTCGCCAACTCGCGCGACCCACGCATGGGTGCGCCCACCTCTTTCGTCTTTGAACAGGAGGGCCAGTTCTGGGTCCTGCAAGACAAGGCGAAAGTGTGCGGAACGATGCCCACATCAACTACCGCCCCCAGCGATGCGACGATCCCCGGTGCACTGTTCATCTCCGGGTGCGCCGCAGGCTGATCCCCAGCACGTTCGCTGTTGGGGTTCGGTGGTTCGGCTAGGGTTGGGTCGTCATGGCTACTCTTACCTGGCTTGGCGTCCCCGGCGACGAGCATGCCTGGTCGGCGCTCGGATTTGCCCTTGATGATTTCGTCGTTCAGATTGGTCAGGTGAGCTGTCAGCTCCTGGGTGAGCGGGGCTGGGGTTTCGACGAAATCTGTTCTGACCCTGCGGTTCTCGGGGTGGATACCGTGTGCCGCGCGGCGGCTGACAGTGTAGTGCACCCAAACGACGTAACCCACGTCGATCACATTGTTTATACGGTGCACGATTTGGACGCAGCCGTGGCGGCTCTCACCGCGGTCCTGGGTATTGAGCCGCGCCGACGCTTTCATCCGCGCGGACCGAAGGGGCCGGAGATGGCTTTTTTCCGGGTGGGCGAGGCTTTCATCGAGGTGGTTTCCGTCGGCGAGCGCCCGGCGCTGATCGGGCTTGCATTGTGGTCGCGCGACCTAGATGGGACGGTAGCCACGATTCGCGCGTTCGGAGGCCCTATCTCAGATCCGAAACCCGCGGTCCAAGGTGGGCGTATCGCCAGCTTTTGGCACGGCTATCTCGGTTGGGGGTTAGCCGTCATGGGCCGGTGATCTTGGCCCCCAGCGTGATGCGATTCCCGCATGTGGCGGGAGGCCGCGCCATCAGCGCAGGATCGTTGCGATGATCCCGGCCAGGTAGCCCAGGCGTGCGACCTCGCTGGGCCGGAATTCAGGTCCGCCCGGACGCCCCAGCACAACAGCGGTGTGCATATCGCCCAGGGGCGCGGCGGCCAGCGTCGTGTCCATGTCGCGCCACACCTGCGGCACCCACTTTGCGGTGGCATCGAGCGCCTCGGCGCTGTCGATCGGCAGCCACGGCATATCGGCGGCATGAGTTTCGGGCGCTCCCGGGCTGCCGACCACGCGCCGTGGCTGCGAATCGGCGAGCTGCGTGACGGTGCACCAGCTGACACGCAGCACTCTAGGGGCTTCGTTGACGAGCACCTGGAGCCGCTGTTGGGTGCCCTTTGCTGCGGCGACGTGATCGATCAACTCCAGTTCCCGGTGGGCTTCGAGTAGCCCGGTGTGGGGTCGAATGCTGTCGACGTAGACACCGTTGAGTCTCTCGGCAGCGGTGATGAGCGTGTCGGGCATGGCGCCGGGGGGCAGATCGACCACCAGATCGTCGACCGCGAGCCCCACGCCTCGATCAACCACATCGAGGGACAGGATGTCGGCTCCCACGGAGCCCAGTGCCACAGCCAATGCGCCGAGGCTGCCCGGCCTGTCCTCTAGCTTGACCCGCAGTAGATATGAAGGCACGGGAACACTGTTTCACGGAGCGCGGCCGGCAGCTGAGTCGGGCGTGACCGCGACGGTGAGGTTGAACGACGGGGGTGTTGAACGACGGAGGGGTTGAACCGCGGAGGGGTTGAACTAGTCTTTGTGGCCGTGTCACAAATCTCTCGAGACGAGGTTGCTCACTTGGCACGCCTCGCCCGGCTGGCCCTGACCGACAGCGAGCTGGACGGCTTCGTCGGACAGCTGGACGCGATCCTCGGCCATGTCAGTCGGATCCAAGCGGTCGACGTCACCGGGGTCGAGGCCACGGACAATCCGCTCAAAGACGTCAACGTCTTCCGGCCGGACGCACCCCGGCCGTCGCTGACGCAGGAGCAGGCCCTGGCGGCAGCGCCGAAGTCCGCAGATGAGCGGTTCGCGGTCCCACGGATCCTGGGGGAAGCCGAATGAACCTGACCAGGCTGGACGCGGCCACGCTGAGCGCCAAGATCGCTGCTGGGGAAGTGTCCTCGACTGAGGTGACGCAGGCCTGTCTCGACCAGATCGCGGCCACCGACGGCGACTACCATGCCTTCCTGCATGTTGGTGCCGAGCAGGCGCTGACGGCAGCGGCTGCTGTCGACGACGCCGTCGCCGCCGGTGAGCCGCTACCGTCGCCGCTGGCCGGCGTCCCGCTGGCCCTCAAGGATGTATTCACCACCACCGACATGCCCACCACTTGCGGTTCGAAGATCCTCGAGGGCTGGATGTCGCCCTACGACGCCACCGTGACCGTGCGGCTGCGGGCAGCAGGCCTGCCAATCCTCGGCAAGACCAACATGGACGAGTTCGCGATGGGGTCATCAACCGAGAACTCCGCGTTCGGGCCCACCCGCAACCCCTGGAACCTCGACCGGGTGCCCGGCGGGTCGGGTGGCGGTAGCGCGGCCGCGCTGGCCGCCTTCCAAGCCCCATTGGCCATTGGGTCCGACACCGGCGGCTCTATTCGTCAGCCGGCCGCACTGACCGCAACCGTCGGCGTGAAACCGACCTACGGCACGGTGTCCCGGTACGGTCTGATCGCCTGCGCCTCATCGCTGGATCAGGGCGGGCCGTGCGCGCGCACCGTGCTGGACACCGCGCTGCTGCACGCGGTCATCGCCGGGCACGACCCATGCGATTCGACATCAGTCGGCGCAGCCGTGCCCGACGTCGTCGGCGCAGCGAGGGCGGGTGCGACGGGCGATCTGGCCGGCGTGAAGGTCGGGGTGATCAAGCAGCTGCACAGCGGCGAGGGTTACCAGTCGGGGGTGCTGGACTCCTTCAATGCCGCGGTTGATCAGCTGACCGCGCTCGGTGCAGAGGTCCGCGAGGTCGATTGCCCGCATATCGACTACTCGCTGCCCGCGTACTACCTGGTCTTGCCGTCGGAGGTGTCATCGAACCTGGCGAAGTTCGACGGGATGCGCTACGGCATTCGGGTTGGGGACGACGGCACCCACAGCGCCGAAGAGGTGATGGCGTTGACCCGCGCCGCCGGTTTCGGTGCCGAGGTCAAGCGCCGGATCATGATCGGCGCATACGCGTTGTCAGCCGGCTATTACGACGCCTACTACAACCAGGCCCAGAAGGTGCGCACCTTGATCGCGCGCGACCTCGACGAGGCCTACCGCAGCGTGGATGTGCTGGTATCGCCGACGACGCCGACGACGGCGTTTCGGTTGGGCGAGAAGGTCGACGATCCCTTGTCGATGTATCTGTTCGACCTGTGTACGTTGCCGCTGAACTTGGCTGGCCACTGCGGAATCTCGGTGCCGGCGGGCCTTTCGGAGGACGATAACCTTCCGGTTGGGTTGCAGATCATGGCGCCGGCGCTGGCCGATGACCGGCTGTATCGGGTGGGTGCGGCCTACGAGGCCGCACGTGGTCCTCTACCGGCCGCGCTGTAGTCGGTGGCCAAAACAATCGACAACGACATCGACTGCACCGAAATGACTTTCGGCTATGAGGCTGCGTCGCACGGCGCTGCCTCTGCCATCGGCGGGCCGCGCAACGCCGCCGGGTCGCATCCATCGGTAAAGCTAATAGGATTCGAATCATGAGTGTTGCAACAAATGCTGACCTTCTCGACTACGACGAAGTCCTCGCGAAGTACGACCCGGTGCTGGGGCTGGAGGTCCACGTCGAACTCTCGACCCAGACCAAGATGTTCTGTGGGTGCGCCAACAGGTTCGGTGCCGAACCCAACACCTTGGTGTGCGCGGTCTGTCTGGGTTTGCCCGGCTCGCTGCCGGTTCTCAACCAGGTCGCCGTTGAGTCGGCCATCAGAATCGGCCTGGCGCTGAACTGCGACATCGTGGGGTGGTGCCGGTTCGCCAGGAAGAACTACTTCTATCCGGACATGCCCAAGAACTACCAGATTTCGCAGTACGATGAACCCATTGCGATCAACGGCTACCTTGAGGTGCCACTGGACGACGGCACGACGTGGCGGGTCGAGATCGAGCGGGCACACATGGAGGAGGACACCGGGAAGCTGACCCACCTGGGCAGCGAGACCGGGCGTATCGCGGGGGCAACGACCTCGCTGATCGATTACAACCGGGCAGGCGTGCCGCTCATCGAGATCGTCACTAAGCCCATCGAGGGGACCGCTGATCGGGCGCCGGAGATCGCGCGTGCCTACGTGACGGCGCTGCGAGATCTGTTGCGCGGCTTAGGTGTATCCGATGTACGGATGGATCAGGGCTCGATGAGATGCGATTCGAACGTCTCACTCAAGCCGACCGGACAGGCGGAGTTCGGCACTCGCACAGAGACCAAGAACGTCAACTCCCTCAAGAGCGTGGAGGTGGCGGTGCGCTATGAGATGCGCCGGCAGGCCGCGGTGCTGATCTCTGGCGGTTCCATTCTGCAGGAGACTCGGCATTTCCACGAGGACGGTTACACCTCAGCCGGACGCAGCAAGGAGACTGCGCAGGACTACCGGTATTTCCCCGAGCCGGATCTGGAACCGGTAGCACCCGCCGCTGAGTACGTCGAGGAGCTCCGTCAGACCATCCCTGAACTTCCGTGGTTGTCCCGCAAGAGAATTCAGCAGGACTGGGGCATATCCGACGAGGTCATGCGCGACCTGGTCAATATCGGTGCGATCGAACTGATCGCCGCGACCGTCGACCACGGTGCGTCGAGCGACAAGGCGAAGGCCTGGTGGGGAAACTTCCTGGCCCAAAAAGCCAACGAGACCGGAGTTGCGGTGCCCGATCTGGCGATCACCCCGGCCCAGGTCGCCGCGGTGGTCAAACTCGTTGACGACGGCAAGTTGTCCAACAAGCTTGCCCGTCAGGTCGTTGAGGGTGTGCTCGCCGGCGAAGGCGAACCCGAGCAGGTGATGACCGATCGCGGGTTGGTCGTGGTGCGCGACGATTCGTTGATTCAGGCCGCCGTCGACGAGGCGCTGGCGGCCAACCCCGACATTGCCGAGAAGATTCGCGGCGGCAAGGTCCAGGCTGCCGGCGCGATCGTCGGTGCCGTGATGAAAGCGACCAAGGGCCAGGCCGATGCCGCGCGCGTGCGTGAACTCGTCATGGCTGCCTGTAGCTGAAAGATGAGCAACATTCTCGAAGACAAGCGGGCGCAGAACCGATGACGCAACTCCAGGACCTGGTGTTCCGAATCTTGCAGCATCCGCTTCGGCTGCTGTCGTTGCGGTCGATCGTCACCCTCGCTCAGCTGGGTGTGATCGTCCTCGTGCTCATCCTCGGCGCGTGGGTGTGGGTGGGCGTCACCACTGACCAGTACGATCGGCTCGACCAGCGACTCGACTCGCTGTCGAGCCTTGGCGATGTCAACACTCTGCTGCGCAGCGCGCAGGACGGAATCGGCCCCGAGCCCACTGAGGGCGGCCTGGTGCGAACCGCCCGGTTCGGCAACACGACGGTCTCGATCCCAGCTGACGTTGTGTTGCCCGAGCTCCCTGCCGGGTACGCCGACACCTCGATCGACGGCGTCGAGTACCGCGTCCGCACCATCACCACCGGCGTCGCGTCCATCGCACTCGGAGCGCCACTGGCCGAAACGAAGGCTCGCATCGATTCACTGCACTGGCGGGTGTTCTGGATTTGTGCCGGGGTGATCGTGGGGACCCTGCTCATCGGTTGGTTGATCGGGCTGATCATGGTCAACCCTTTCCGGCTGCTCGCTCAACAGGCGCGTGCCATTAACGCGCAGTCCAATCCCGATGAAATACAGGTGCGCGGGGTGTGGGAGGCGGTCGAGATCTCCGAAGCGGTAGAAGGCATGCTCGCGCGGGTCGGTGACGAGCAACAGCGCACCCGGGAGGCGCTTGAATCGGCGCGCGACTTCGCCGCCGTGGCGTCCCATGAGCTGCGCACGCCCCTGACGGCCATGCGCACCAACCTCGAGGTGCTATCGACCCTCGACCTTGGCGTCGAGCAGCGCAAAGAGGTGATAAGCGATGTGATGCGCACGCAGACCCGGATCGAAGAGACGCTGGCTGCGTTGGAGCGGCTGGCGCAGGGGGAGTTGACCACGGTGGACGACTTCGTCCCCGTCGACGTCGCTGAACTGCTCGATCGCGCGGCCCACGACGCGACGCACAACTACCCCGGACTGGATGTGTCGCTGGCGTCATCGACGAGCGTTCTGATGCTCGGGATGCCCGCGGGGCTGCGGCTGGTCATCGACAACGCGATAGCCAACGCCGTCAAACATGGCGGGGCGACGCAGGTCCGGCTCAGCGTTGTCAGCTCATCAGAGGGAGTCGAGATCGCAGTCGACGACAACGGATCCGGAGTGCCGGAGGCCGAACGTGTCGCGGTGTTCGAGCGCTTCCACCGCGGCACCACCGCGTCGAGGTCAGGGTCGGGCCTGGGCCTGGCCCTGGTCGCTCAGCAGGCAGAGATCCACGGCGGCGAAGCTGCGCTTGAAGTCAGTCCCCTGGGCGGCACCCGGCTGATACTGCGCCTGCGGGGTTCATGATCACGTCTTGTCATCGTTGGCGCGCGGGAAACCGCCACCATTCGGGAACAGCGGGAACACCACGTCGTCAAGTTTCTCAGCGTCCCCGTAGGTCTTGTTGACGGTGGCACCCCAGATGTTTCCATCGGGGGCCACCTCCAGCGCCCAGGCGTGACCGCGCCGGTCCTCGCGGACCACCTCCGGGTCTCCGGTCACCGCGCCGGTATCGGTGTCCATGTGCACGGCGACGGTCTGCTTTAGGTTGATGAGGTTCACCAAGACAGTGCCGTCCAATGCGGCGCAGCCCGCGACACCCGGACGATCGGGCCAGGTCCACACCGTCGACACCGTCGAGTCCTCGCTGATGCGCTGTAACCGATCGCCGGTCGGGGTCCGGTCGGCGACGTAGAGCGCATCATCGGACGGGTCGATACACATGCCGCCGGCAGTGCCCAGATCTGACAGCGCGGTCGTCGTGGGGGCCTGGTCGACTGTGGTCGGCTGCTCGATACGGAGCAGCTTGCCGCCCAGCGAACCGGGGTCCGACGCCAGTCCGGGATCGCCGGCGTCGCCGGTCTGCACCACCAACGTGGTCGGGCTGGTGAAGATCAGCGCTCCGGTGTTGCCGTTGTCGCCTTTCGGAATGCCGGTCAGGATCGGCTTGGGAACATCGCCGTCGGCGATCCGGATGACGCGGTTGTCGGTCGGTGTGCTGACGTAGGCGTACATCAGCCGGTCCTGGGAGTACGTCGGGGACAAGATGATGTCCATCAGTCCGCCGTCGCCGCTGGGGTCGACGGGAATCACCGTCTTGACGAAAGGCTCGGCGCGGACCGACACCTGCTTGACCGCGCCAGTGGTTCGCTCGGCCACCAGCGCTGACTTGCTGTCGGGCAGCATGACCAGGCCGCTGGTGCTTTCCAGGCAGCCCTGCATAACGCCGGGAGCCGGACACTCCTTGGGGAACGGTTTCGCGGGCAGCGGAGGCGGTGGGGGCGGCGTCGACGTCGGTCCCGCCACCAGCTTGGGTTGGGTGGTGAACGGTTGTGACTGCGCCGAATCGAATCGTGCGCAGCCGGCACCGGCAAGCAATGCCGCGCACAGCAGAACCACAACTGGCTCTAGCGGCCGACGCTGACTCATGCAGGCCAGGTTACGGATTGCCGGGCGGTGCGCGCCACGCGCTCCCCGGGGGATGCCGCCGGAGACCACTACAACCAGCTCAACGCGCCGCGCTAATTCCCCATTCGGGGCTCGCTTGCACTTACCCTGGCACTCGTGACGAGTCCTCAAGACCCACAACCCTGGCAGCGGCCCGACGATTCGGGTGGCCGGCCTGCCTCGGCGAGCCTGGTGGACCCTGAAGACGATGTCCCGTCAGCAAATTACGGCGCTGATTTCGAGACCACCGCGATCCCGCGGCACGACTCGGACAAGCCGGTCAGCGAGCAGTCGTTCGGAATGCTGAGTGATCCTGAGCCGCTGCCATACGTGCAGGCCGGCGCCGGTCTGGCAGCAGGTGCATACGGGTCTCCGGCGACCCCGGCGGCCCCGTCTGAGGTTCCGGTCAGCGATGGCGACCACTTCGGCGACCTGGACCGCAGGGGCACCCAGGACCTCGGCTTGTTGTTGCTGCGGATCGCCGTCGGCGCCCTGCTCATCAGCAACGGGCTGCAGAAAATGTTCGGCTGGTGGGGTGGCGAAGGGCTCAGCGGTTTCCGGGAGTACCTGGCCGACGTGGGCTTCCGCAACGTCGACGTCCTGAGCTATGTCGGTGCCGGCGGTTTGATCGCCGCCGGGGTGCTGCTGATGCTCGGTCTGTTTACGCCCATCGCGGCTGCGGGCACGTTGGCATATTTGGTCCCGGCGACTCTGGCGCAAGTGGTGGATGCCCGCAACGACGCCCGGCTCTCGGTCTTTCTCACCGATGGACATCAGAACGGGCTGGTGCTGGTGTGCGTGGTAGCGGCCATCGTGCTGATCGGCCCGGGGCGCTACGGCCTGGACGCCGGTCGGGGATGGGCTCGTCGGCCGTTTATCGGATCGATCGCCGCTCTTGTCCTGGGTGTGGGCGCCGGTGTCGCGATCTGGGTCCTGCTCAACGGCGTCAACCCCCTGGGCTGAGTCCCGCGAGCTGGGCTGAGTCCCGCGAGCGTTGTTAGCGGTAGGGGTTGGGAACCCGCCCCCGGCTGGCTGCCGTCAGCAGCGGCAGCGTCGAAAACGTGACTGCTGGAAGTAACAGCTCGCTTCCATCGTGTCGGCGGGCGCGTGCCCACGACTTCTTGGTGAACCGCAGTCCGTCGATGTCCTCCCAAGGGACAGTTTCGCTGCCCAGCAGGGTTCGCACGGTCACGTTTTCCTGGTCTGCTGTCGTCCGGTACCGGATGATCGCCAGCGACAGCGACGCAGGGATCAAGAGCAACAGCACGAACCAGCTGGGCCCGGAAAACACCAGCGATAGCAGCCCTAAAGTCAGGAGACCGACTGCCAGGTGCGCCATCGGCGAAATCCTGACGACGACCGGGGCCGGGGCGGACGCTGAAGGGGAAGCCATGCCGCCATCATCGCATCGAGGGCGAATCGAATTTGACCTCTGGCCAGTTCGGCGGCTACCGTCGGTTGCTATGCAGGCTCCGGGATTGATCGTCGGAGGCGCTCCGGCGCCGACATCGGTCGTAGTAATTGGGTTGCGCGTTGATGCCGCGCTAGCCCCGAGCCGGGCATAGCAACACCGCATCGACGCGCAACCCTCGCACAGCCGCTGAGCTGTCGGGGGTTTTTTCTTGCCCCAACACCGAGTTGAGATCCGAAAAGACCGGACGGAACCAGAGGAACACAGTGAGCGCACCCACCGCGCGGCCCCCCGAGCAGTCGGCGACACCGGATATGGGTCGTCATACCGCAGAAAGATCGGCTCCCGCGCAGCCGAAAAGAGTTGCACCCCATCAAATCACCGGGGCGCAGGCAGTGATTCGCTCGCTCGAGGAACTGGACGTCGACATCCTCTTCGGCATCCCAGGCGGCGCGGTCCTGCCGGTATACGACCCGCTGTTCGACTCCCAGAAACTTCGGCACGTCCTGGTCCGCCACGAACAGGGTGGCGGACACGCTGCCAGTGGGTACGCACATGCCACCGGCCGGGTGGGTGTGTGTATGGCGACCTCGGGCCCGGGCGCCACGAACCTCGTGACACCGCTGGCCGATGCCTACATGGACTCGATCCCGATGGTCGCGATCACCGGCCAGGTCGGGCGGGCACTGATCGGCACGGACGCGTTCCAGGAGGCCGACATCTCCGGCATCACCATGCCGATCACCAAGCACAACTTCCTGGTTCGCGCCGGTGACGACATCGCGCGCGTGATCGCCGAGGCGTTCCATATCGCGGCAAGCGGGCGGCCCGGGCCGGTGCTCGGCGACATCCCCAAGGATGTGTTGCAGGCCGAGTGCACGTTCAGTTGGCCGCCGCAGTTCGAGCTGCCCGGCTATAAGCCCAACACCAAGCCGCACAATCGGCAGATCCGCGAGGCCGGCAAGCTCATCGCCGGGGCGCGCAGGCCGGTGCTCTACGTCGGCGGCGGCGTTATCCGCGGCGAGGCCACCGGCCAACTGCTGGACTTGGCAGAGCTGACCGGCATCCCGGTCGTCACCACCCTGATGGCTAGGGGAGCATTCCCCGACAGCCACCCGCAGAACCTGGGGATGCCCGGCATGCACGGGACGGTGGCCGCGGTCGCAGCGCTACAGCGCAGCGACCTGCTGATTGCCCTGGGTACCCGCTTCGACGACCGGGTGACCGGCAAGCTGGACTCGTTCGCTCCCGATGCGAAAGTCATCCACGCCGACATCGACCCCGCCGAGATCGGCAAGAACCGGCACGCCGACGTCCCCATCGTGGGTGACGTCAAGGCCGTGATCACGGAGTTGATTGAGGCGCTGCGCCGCGAACGGGCGGTTGCGCCGGAGCCGGAACGGCGACATCAGGGCGGAGTCGAGATCGACGCCTGGTGGGAGTACCTGCGGAGTGTGGAGTCCACGTATCCGCTGAGCTATGGGCCGCAGAGTGACGGCAGCCTGTCACCGGAGTTTGTGATCGAGTCGCTGGGCAAGATCGCCGGGCCCGAAGCGGTCTACGTCGCCGGTGTGGGCCAGCACCAGATGTGGGCCGCCCAGTTCATCTCCTACGAGAACCCCAAGACATGGATCAACTCGGGTGGGCTGGGCACGATGGGTTTTGCCGTTCCCGCGGCAATGGGCGCCAAGATGGGACGTCCAGAAGCCGAGGTTTGGGCCATCGACGGCGACGGCTGCTTCCAGATGACCAATCAGGAGTTGGCCACCTGCGCGGTCGAGGGTGTGCCTATCAAGGTCGCGGTGATCAACAACGGCAACCTGGGCATGGTTCGGCAGTGGCAGACCCTCTTCTACGGAGAGCGGTATAGCCACACGGATCTGGCCACGCACTCGCATCGTGTCCCGGACTTCGTCAAGCTGGCGGAGGCTCTGGGGTGCGTCGGGCTGCGGTGTGAACGTAAAGAGGACGTTGCCGAGGTGATCGCCCAGGCCAGAGCGATCAATGATCGGCCTGTGGTGATCGACTTCATCGTCGGCGCGGACGCCCAGGTGTGGCCGATGGTTGCTGCTGGCACCAGTAACGATGAGATCCAGGCGGCACGCGGAATCCGGCCACTGTTCGGCGATCCGGAAGAGGGACACGCGTGAGCAGCCAACGACCTCCGCGCACCCACACCCTTTCGGTGCTCGTGGAGAACAAACCTGGTGTCCTGGCGCGCGTGGCTGCGCTGTTCGCCCGGCGTGGTTACAACATCCAGTCACTGGCTGTCGGGGCTACCGAACACAAGGATCTGTCCCGGATGACCATCGTGGTCGATGTCGAGGACTCGCCGCTGGAACAGATCACCAAGCAGCTCAACAAGCTGGTCAACGTGATCAAGATCGTCGAGCAGGACGACGAGAACTCGGTCTCACGCGAGATCGCGCTGATCAAGGTCCGCGCCGAGGCCGCCAGCCGTAGCCAGGTCATCGAAGCGGTGAACCTGTTCCGCGCCAAGGTCGTCGACGTCTCCAACGACTCGTTGACCGTGGAGGCCACCGGCACTCCCGAGAAGCTCGAAGCGCTGCTGCGCGTACTCGATCCCTACGGAATTCGCGAGATCGTGCAATCCGGCGTGGTGTCGCTGTCCCGCGGTCCGCGCGGTATCGGCACGTCCAAGTAAGAGCCCTGAAAAGCAAAGAGAAGAAGGAAGATTAACGAATATGGCAGTTGATATGTTCTATGACGATGATGCGGACCTGTCGATCATCCAGGGCCGTAAGGTTGGCGTCATCGGCTACGGCAGCCAGGGGCACGCGCACTCGTTGAGCCTGCGCGACTCCGGTGTTCAGGTCAAGGTCGGCCTCAAGGAGGGATCGAAGTCCCGCGAGAAGGTCATCGAGCAAGGTCTTGAGGTGGACACTCCTGCCGAGGTCGCCAAGTGGGCCGACGTGATCATGGTGCTGGCTCCCGACACCGCGCAGGCCGACATCTTCGCCAACGATATCGAGCCGAACCTCAAAGACGGGGACGCCCTGTTCTTCGGCCACGGCCTGAACATCCACTTTGACCTGATCGAGCCCCCGGCCAACGTCACCGTTGGCATGGTGGCCCCCAAGGGCCCGGGGCACCTGGTGCGCCGGCAGTTCGTCGACGGTAAGGGCGTGCCGTGCCTGGTCGCCGTCGACCAGGATCCTAAGGGCGAGGGTCTGGCGTTGGCGCTGTCCTACGCCAAGGGCATCGGCGGCGCCCGCGCCGGCGTTATCAGGACCACGTTCAAGGACGAGACTGAGACCGATCTCTTCGGCGAGCAAGCCGTGTTGTGTGGTGGCACAGAGGAACTCGTCAAGACGGGCTTCGAGGTCATGGTCGAAGCGGGCTACGCGCCCGCGCTGGCCTCTTTCGAGGTGCTCCACGAGCTCAAGCTGATCGTCGACCTGATGTACGAGGGCGGCATCGCGCGGATGAACTACTCGGTCTCGGACACCGCGGAGTTCGGCGGCTACCTGTCCGGTCCGCGGATCATCGATGCCGACACCAAGAATCGGATGAAGCAGATCCTGGGCGAGATTCAGGATGGCACCTTCGTCAAACGTCTGGTCGCCAATGTCGAGGGCGGTAACAAGGAGCTTGAGAAGCTGCGCAAGGAGAACGCCGAACACTCGATCGAGGTGACCGGCAAGAAGCTGCGTGACCTGATGAGCTGGGTGGACCGCCCGATCACCGAAACAACCTGATCTCTTCGCGATTTCGGCGTGGTTATCTGCGCTGAGCGCAGTGTTCTGTTTCAGGACATCGCTGACATCTGGATGTCTCGGGACTTCGCTGACACCTGAGTAGGGCT
>JAHZKD010000343.1 GCA_022600605.1 Actinomycetes bacterium | reverse complement strand
GCGAGGACTCGCACAGCTGCAACACCAGGGAGATTCGCACCGGCGCTGCGAGGGCCCGCATCAGCTCACCGGCCGACTGTAGGACGTGCTCGGAGGGGAGCTTTGCTGGCGGGGTGCTGCAGCCGGCGTGGGCTGGATCGACGACCGGCAGCTTGACCGATTTGGCAACCGCGGACATCCGCTCCTCCATTACTCGGTGTGGCCAGCTGACGACAGACGAAACCAGTTCTTGTTTAGGCGGACTAAACCATGCATGATCACGCATGTCAACCTTCCGTCTCCAACCATGGCTCTTTCGGCGTGTTCATCGCCGTCCCAACGGGAATGCGGCCTGAAGGCGGCAGAAGTAGCGACGTTTGCAGCGTGAGGAGAGGGGGAGCGGCGCCGCTGCGGCTGACGCGCACTGTGAGCGGTCTCATCCCGCGAAAGGCCTCGCCGCGATCACACTTTCGCGCGTAGATGGCTACCTCCGAGGGGGCCGCTCCGGTCGCGCATCAGCGTCCGGCGCGCTGCGTCCAGCGGGCGCACCCAGCCTGCTGCCAGGCCAACTTGCGCCACGGCAACCACGGCCACGGTCGGCCCGGTGGGTAGCCCCGCGTGGTAGCTGATCAGCAGGCCGCCGATACCGGAGACTAACCCGGAGCCGACGGCGACCGCCATCATGCGACGCAGCGAGCGCCCGACCAGCCGCGCAGTGACCGCCGGGGCGATGATGAGTGTGATCGCCATCAGAACGCCCACCGTCACCAGTCCGGCGACCACCGTCAGCGACAACGTCACCAGCAGCGTGGCGTCGATCAGCCCTACCCGTATTCCTACTGTGCGGGCGTGGGCCGGATCGAAGGTTGTCGCCAGAAGGGCTGGGTGCAGCGCAACGATTAAAACGACGACCACGGTTGCCACGATGATGTTCACCACGACGTCGGTACTACTGACAGTCAGCGGACTGCCGAACAAGATGTGAGCCAGTGCGCGCGGCTCGGGCTGCAGCGATATCCCGATGACTCCGAGCGCGAAAAGCCCTTGTCCGACTACGCCGATCGCGCCGTCCTCAGGAACTCGCGCCCGGACCACTAGCAGCGAGACGAACAGCGCCATAGTCACCGCAGCGAGCAGCCCGCCGAGCAGGAGACTGCCGCCTATGATTGACGCCCCGGCGACCCCGGCCAGGATGCCATGGCTCATCGCGTCGGTTAGGTACACCAACCGCCGCGACAAAGCCCATACGCCACACAGTGGGGAGGCGACGCATACGGCGACGGTAGCGATCACGGCCCGCTTCATGAAGTCGTACTCCAAGGGCTCGGCCACCCATGACCACCAGTTCATGTCGGAACCCGTTGCATGAAGATGCGCTCGACCCCCGCGGCGTCCAGAACCGCGGCGGTCGGGCCGTCTTCGACCACCACACCGTCGGCGAGCGCGACCGTGCGGACGAAGGACGATCGTGCGATGTCAAGTTCGTGCAGGGCGCAGCACACCGAATTACCCTCGGCGACAATGAAATCTAGAAGTTTGGTGACTTCCTGAACCGTCTCCAGGTCCAGGCCCGCAAACGGCTCATCCATGATGACTAGGTGTGGTCGTTGCACCAGGGCCCGCGCGATCAGGACGCGCTGAGCCTGACCGCCGGACAGCTCCGTCACCGGGCGAGCATCTAGGCCGGTGAGCCCTACTGCGGTGAGCGCCGCAACAACGGCAGCGCGATCGCTTGGGCCTCGGCGACGCCACCATGGTCGGCGAACACCGGCGGCGACGACGTCGCCGACAGCAAAAGGAAGCTCCCATCGGGCCGCCGAACGCTGTGGTACATAAGCGATTTCGATGTTGTCTTGGTGATGATGGACGCTACCCGCATGCAGGATGACTTCGCCGCGGGCGGCCCGCTCACGCCCGCTGAGTGCCCTTAACAGCGAGGACTTACCGCTGCCATTGCGGCCGACGACTGCGACGGACTCCCCGGTGCGGATTCTGAGGTCGACGGGGTGCACGGCGCATCGGCTGCCGTAGCTGACCGAGAGGCCCCGCGTCTCGATCAGCGGTGTGGTGGTCAAAGGCGTGGTCACACTACGGCTGATCTACTCGGCGGCTGCGCATCCCAGCCCGTCCTCGATGCGGTCGAGATTGCCTGACATCACCGAGACGTAGTCCTCATCGGGTCCCAGCGAGCCGCGCGGGTCGAATTCTAGGGCAGCCAGCAGGCTTGTCCGAGCCCCGATCTCCTCGGCGACGGTCCTAGCCAGGTCGGCCGGAAGAGTTTCCTCGAAGAAGACCGTCTGTACGTCCTTCGCCCGGGCCAAATCCGCGGTGGCCTGCAGCGTCTTGGGATCGGGCTCGTGCTCGGGATTCAGACCGGAAATCGGCACCTGCTGCAGACCGTACTCGTCAGCCAGGTAGCCGAACGCCGCATGGCTGGTGACCAGAACCCTGGATGCGCAATTGGTGAGGCCGTTGCGGTAGTCGGCGTCCAGCATCTGCAGCTTTGCCCGCACGTCGGGCAGGTTCGTCGCCACTTGGTCGGCGAGCTCAGGTGCGCCGCTGGTAATTGCCTCCGCCGAGGCGTCGGCCATCGCGATCATTTCGATCGGTGACAGCCAGACGTGGGGATCGGTGCTGCTCCCGTGAGCTTCTTTGTCGGTGTGGTCCACGCCCAGCAGCCGTACTCCAGGTGCGGTGAGTAAGTCGACGCTGGTGATGGCAGGCTCCAGCTCGCCGATTGCCCGCTCGACGTCGGGCTGGAAGTCAGCTCCCAGGTAGAGCACGACGTCGGCGTGGGCTAACACTTTCTGCGCGCTGGCATTCAGCGCGAGGTCGTGTGGCTCGGTTCCCTCCGGAGTCAGAGAGATGACCTCTGCCTTGTCTGCGACAAGTTCGGATGCCAGCCATTGGATGGGGTAGAAGCTCGTTACGATCACTGGGTCGTCATCGGTGACCAGATCGTTGCCGGGTACTGAGTGCTCTGACGACGATGCGCATCCCGCAGTCGAGATAAGTGTCATCGCGGACGCCAACGCGGCAAGCGCGACCGACTTTCCTACTGGCTTCACTGCACTCCTTCGAAATTCATGAGCTGGTCAGGTATTGGCGCCAGCAGCCGCGTTGGGGCGCTGGTGCTGGCGAGCCGCTAGATGGCCACTGCCCAGACCTTCCTTGCCGCGGCGTCATCAGCCAACACTATATGGCAACGATTATCATTATCAATATGGTCCGGATCGTCGTGCCTCTACCTATGGGGCTATAGCGCCCTCGCGCGACTAACGCTTTAGTGGCACGGCTTCTTGTGGTATCGATGTGTAATCGCTCGCGGTCACCGCTCAAACCGGTGGTAAGTTTCTTTCTTGGCCACAGTCCGCGAAGGCGAAACCTGGAATTCCAGGCTCGGTTGCGGCGACTCTCCGTTCACGGGCTCTTCGGTGACCGACGCCTGGCGCACCTTCAACGGTGGCAACCCGCTCATCGACCTTGGCGAATCTGGAGTACCTCAGCGTGACATCGGATCTGCACTGGGACGATGAAGTCGACGTGGTGTGCACCGACGTCGGCATCGCCGGGTTGGCGGGCGCAATCTCTGCGGTCGACGAAGGCGCCGAGGTTCTGGTCGCCCGCGCACCGGCCCCGAGGTCTGCTGTCGCCGGGGACAACCACCCGGGGTGGTTCACCCACCACAATGGAGACAGTGAGACAGCGGAATACCTTGCTGAACTTGCGGTTGACCTCGACGTGGCGGACCTCCCGCAGCTCGATGACGATCTGCCGATCCGATCAGCCCCGCAAACCAGTGCCCCTCCGGGGCGAAGAACCCCCCCGTTCGTTGGCTCGCAATTGCGGAATTGGGCCGCTCGGTGCATTCCTTCGCCGACGGGCTACCTGTACACCCGGGTCACCGATTGGACCAGCGCACCAATGGAGTCCGCAGACGGCGAAGCATTCGTGGTCTCCGAAATC
>JAHZKD010000342.1 GCA_022600605.1 Actinomycetes bacterium | reverse complement strand
TGATCGTCGCCGAAGGCCAGTGACTGGCCTTCGGGCAGCCGCGGGCCGACACCCTTGACGAAAGGGCCAGGATCTCCGTGCAGAGATCCGAGCTGGGCAGTCGCCCCCGAGTAGTCGGCCCACCCTGGCTTCCAGACTCCTTCAGCACCCACTGGGCGCGGCGCCGGGGAATTCAGCTCCACCAGGCACGACAACGTGCCCTCGTTGTAGGCGGCGTCGGTCATGCACTGCGTTGTCTGGTTCGGCGCCCCAGAAGGGGCGGTGAACGCGATGTCGTCGCCAAGTCTGGTGGTGACGCCATCGAGGTAGGCCTCGTGATAGGCGCCCGAATCGGCGGGAATGCCCGCTTCGACCCAGGCGATCACGTCCTCGATTGGCGCCCCATCGCCGGGCGCCTGGCCCGTTGCCGCTGTGGTGGGTGAGGCTGCTGTGCTGCCCGGCGTTGATGGTCGTGACTCTGTGGGTTCGGCATCGCCGCCCACCGATTGTGAACAGGCCGCCGCCAGGGCAGCGACGACTATCAGGCCCGCAATTCGCATCTGGCAAGGTTAGCGGCTCGACACGCGTTGCCCTGGCCAGGCAAGGCGGGCAGTAGTTCGATACCGTCAGCAGGATGCACGAGCACACCGTTCGGGTGAAAACCGCCTCCGGCACTGTCGAGGGCTTCACCCGCGACGGAGTCAATCGGTGGCGGTCGATTCCCTACGCCAGCCCACCTGTGGGCCGGTTGCGCTATCGGGCGCCCCAGCCGGTAAACCCGTGGCCGGGAGTCCGGTACTGCCACGGCTTCGGTCATTGCGCACCGCAGCAGCGCATGTACACCATGCTGGCGCCCGGAAGGTACCAGCAGATGAGCGAGGACTGCCTGACCCTCAACGTCGTCAGTCCCGTCAAGCAGACTGAGGAACCGCTACCGGTAATGGTGTTCATCCACGGCGGCGGGTACATGCTGGGGAGCTCAGCTACACCGGTCTACGACGGTGCGTCGCTGGCGCGCAAGGGCTGTGTATACGTTTCGGTGAATTACCGACTCGGCGCGTTGGGCTGCCTGGAAGTGTCTTCGCTGTCAACCCCCGACATCACCCTCGACGACAATCTGTTCCTCAGGGACTTGGTGATGGCCCTGCGCTGGGTGCGCGACAACATCGCGGCCTTCGGTGGCGATCCGGATAACGTGACAGTTTTCGGTGAGAGTGCCGGAGCGCACGCGGTTGCCACACTATTGGCCACTCCAGACGCTAAAGGTCTTTTTGCGCAAGCGATCTCAGAGAGTCCTCCGGGTGGCATGACCCGCAGTGCCGATGTCGCCGCCGAATACGCGGGCAGGCTTGCTGCGCTGCTCGGGGTGAACGAAAAGGATGCGGCGCAGAAACTATTGGCGGCCCGCCCCGTTGAGTTGGTGAACGTTCTCGGGCGGCTGATCGCCGAGGGTCAGAAAGACATGCGAGGCGCTTTCGCGATCGGCCCCACCTACGGAACCAACTACCTGCCAATGGACCCGGTCGATGCGATGCGCCGCGGCAAGGCGCATCCGGTGCCTCTGATCGTCGGCGCCAACGGCGAGGAAGGTCGACTGTTCACCCGGTTCCTCAAGCTGCTCCCGACGACGCGGGCCGCCATCGAGCGGCTGCTGCACCACGTGGATCCCGCTGACCGCGAACGGATCACCTCCGCCTATCCGGGTTATCCGGATGCCCCGTCGTGCGTCCGGATGGGTGCGGACTTCATCTTCGGCTCAACGGTGTGGCAGATCGCGCAGGCGCACAGCGGGCATGCGCCGACCCACGTATATCGCTACGACTTTGCGACCCGTGCGCTGCACTTGGCGGGCATGGGCGCCACCCACGCCACCGAACTGCTCGCCGTTTTCGATCTCTACCGGTCCAAGCTGGGGATGCTGCTGCACGCAGGCGTGGATTCGCGAGCGGCGCGCAAGGTCAGCGACGATGTCCAGGCGCGCTGGCTGGCGTTCGCCCACCGCGGAGTGCCGGGCGCGGATTGGCCGCAGTACAACAGCGACGACCGTGCGGTCATGGTGCTGGATCGGCGGCGCCGCGTTGAACTGGACCCCCACGCCGAGCGGCGACAGGCGTGGGAAGGATTCTCCCTGGCCTCTCTATGAGGCACCCGCCAAATTGCTGAATCGCCGTGCCGCCCACCTCGACATATGATTCCGTTATCGCGTGTCTCCGGCCAGTGACTCGCGTCCCGTCGACTATCCCCTCGACCCGCTCGGCGCCGATGAATTCCGTTCAGTCGCTGCGATATTGCATCGCGAACGCGGCATACACGCCGCGCCCGCTTCCCCAACTGACCTGGGATGGCGCTACGCGTCGATCGAGATGGTCGAGCCCTCTAAGGCCGAGTTGGCTGCGTTCGACGCCGGTGGGCCGGCACCGTCGCGCCGGGCGGAGGCCATCTGCTTCAACCGGCGCGACAACGCCACCTACAAGAGCGTGGTGTCACTGACCGACGACCGTGTCGAGGCGTTCGAGCACATTCCAGGCGTGCAGGCGAACTTCACCGTCGACGAGTTCCACGAGTGCGATCAGGCGCTGCGGTCTCATCCCGACGTCGTCGCCGCATTGGCCGACCGCGGGGTCACCGACATGGATCTGGTGTTCTTCGACACCTGGACCTACGGCGA
>JAHZKD010000038.1 GCA_022600605.1 Actinomycetes bacterium | reverse complement strand
GGGGCGTTCGACGGCGCGCAGGACTACGCGGCCAACAGCGTATGGGGCCTCGCCGCGTTGAACGGGATTCCGCTGCGCATCGACTGCGGCAACGACGACCCGTTCTACGCCGCGACCAAGCAGTTCATCGCGCAACTACCCAATCCACCTGCCGGCGGTTTCTCCCCCGGAGGGCACAACGCGGCGTACTGGTCCTCCCAGTTGACCGACGAGCTGACCTGGCTAGCGCCACTGCTGACAAGCTAGTCCGACGCCGTGGGGGCCAGGGGCCAACCGTGTCGAGGAGTCGGACCGAACAACTACAGGGAGATTCGCCCCTCGGCCGCGGCCAGGCCGATATCTCGACGAAAGTGGCTGCCGGGAAAGCGGATCGAACTGATCCGGGCATAAGCAGCGTCGCGCGCCGCGGCCAGGTCTCCTCCGGTTCCCACGACAGACAGCACCCGGCCACCAGAGGAGACGATGGCGCCGTCATCACCGCGGGCTGTCCCGGCATGCAGCACGATACTGTCCGGCGCGGAACTCCCCGGGCCGGGCTCCGAGTCGTGTACCACGTCACCCACCCGCGGGCGGCCCGGATAGTTCTCGGCGGCCACAACCACTGTGACGGCGAATCCGTCGCGCCATCGCAGCGGCGGTTGGCCTGCCAGCTCGCCGGTGGCGGCGGCCCGCATGAGCTGTCCCAGCGGGGATTCCAGTAAAGCGAGCACTGCTTGGGTCTCCGGATCTCCGAAGCGACAGTTGAATTCGACCACCGCAGGACCCTTCGACGTGATCGCCAGCCCCGCGTAGAGCAGGCCTGAGAATGGGCTGCCGCGCTTGACAAGTTCGGCGGCAACGGGTTTCACGGTCTCGTCGAGGATGCGTCCGATCATCTCGTCGGGCAGCCACGGCAGTGGGGTGTAGGCGCCCATACCGCCAGTGTTGGGTCCGCAGTCGCCGTCGCCGACGCGTTTAAAATCCTGGGCGGGAAGCAGCGGAACCACTGTCTCGCCGTCGACGACACAGAACAGCGATACCTCCGGCCCGTCGAGGAATGATTCGAGGAGCACCGGGTGGCCGGCCTCGAGCAAGCCGGCGGCATGGGCGCGAGCGGTGTCGCGGTCGGTGGAGACCACGACGCCTTTCCCGGCCGCTAACCCGTCGTCCTTGACTACCCAGGCCGGATCGCCCACGGGTGGACCGAACCGGTCTAGGGCGGAGTCCAGGTGGGCGGGGTTGTCGACGATCTCGCTGCGGGCGGTACGCACTCCGGCGGCGGCCATCACGTCTTTGGCGAACGATTTCGTGCCCTCGATGCGCGCGGCATCTTTCGTCGGCCCGAAGCAGGCGATGCCGGCCTCGCGCACGGCGTCGGCGACGCCGAGCACCAGCGGCACCTCGGGTCCGATGACCACGAGGTCGGCTCCGATGCGTCGGGCCAGAGCGGTGACGGCCTCTCGGGAGGTCAGGTCGACCTCGTGCTGGTCGGCGATGCTCGCTGTGCCCGCGTTACCCGGCGCCACGGCGAGCGCCGAGACCTCCGGGTCGCGTCGCAGCGCAAGTAAGAGCGCGTGTTCACGAGCTCCGGATCCGATTACCAGGACGTGCACAGCTGCCCACCTTAATGGCACTGGTGGTGACCGGTCCGGCCGCCTCGGCCATACACATTAGAGCAGAAGTGTATGGTCAATGAGAAGTGCTGAAAGTCACAGGGAAGGACATGAAATATGACTGCGACCAACGACGGCCTCCGGAGTTGCCCGCTCCTACCTCCGGGGTATGACTTCACCGACCCCGACGTCCTGGTCAAGGGCATTCCCGTCGCTGAGTTCGCCGAGCTTCGCAAGACCGCGCCGGTGTGGTGGAACGCCCAGGAGGAGTCGATCTTCAACGACGGCGGCTACTGGGTGATCAGCCGACATGAGGACATCAAGACGATTTCCCGGGACGGCACACTGTGGTCGGCCAACAAGCAAGGCGTGGTCATGCGCCTGCCCGACGGCTCCACCCCCGAGCAACTCGAGCTGACCAAGGCCTTGCTGATCAACCATGACCCACCCGAGCACACCCGCCTGCGCAAGATTATTTCGCGGCTCTTCACGCCGAGGGCGATAGCCGGCCTGGAGGAGAAGTTGGCCGTCGCCGCACACGACATCGTGCGCAAGGCCGCGGCCAAAGACGCCGGAAACTTCGTCGACGACATCGCGATGAGCCTGCCCCTGCAGGCAATCGCCGACCTCATCGGTGTCCCGGAGGGTGACCGCGAGAAGCTGTTCGAATGGACTAACTCGATCATGAACACCGACGACCCGGACTTCGAATCGGATCACGCGTCGGCCAACGCCGAGTTGATGGGATACGCCTACAACATGGCTGAAGAGCGGCGGCGCTGCCCGGCCGACGATATCGTCACCAAGCTTGTGCAAGCCGACATCACCGGAGAGGACGGAGAGGACAGCGAGTCGATAGGCGACGTCGAATTCGCGTTCTTCGTGATCCTGCTCGCCGTCGCCGGCAACGAGACCACCCGCAACGCCATGACCCATGGCATAAACTTATTTTTCGACAACCCGGAGCAGTGGGAGCTGTTCAAGCGCGAACGGCCCGAAACCGCCGTCGATGAGATCATCCGCATGGCAACCCCCATACATTGCTTCCAGCGCACGGCGCTGCGTGACGTCGAGATGGGCGGCGTCACTATCGCCGAAGGACAGCGCGTCGGGCTGTTCTACAGCTCAGCGAACTTCGACGACGAAGTCTTCGACCGACCCTTCGAGTTCAACATTCTGCGAAATCCTAATCCCCACTTGTCATTCGGTGGAAACGGCGCACACTATTGCATCGGGGCCAACCTCGCCCGGATGGAGATCAAGCTCATCCTCAACGAGATCGCTGACCAAATACCCGACATAGCGAAACTCGCTGAACCGTTGCGCCTGCGGTCGGGATGGGTCAACGGCATCAAAGATCTACAGGTCGCCTATCGGTAGTCGCACAACCGGCGACCTAGGGACCCCCTCGTGCGCACCCACGGTTGGTCAGGGGCCGCGCCCGCCTCGGACGAGGAAGCAACCGCCAGAATCCTCGACGCTGCAGGCAAGGCGATCGAGGATTCTGGTGACGATTTCACCATCTCGGATGTCGCGCGCTCGTTGGGGGTCACCCGCCAGACCGTCTACCGGTACTTCTCCAGCACCGAGACGCTGCTCGTGGCGGCGGCGGTCCATGCCGTCGACGGCTTTCTCGACCGCCTGACGGTTCAACTGGCTGGTATCCACGATCCAGCCGATGCGGTTGTCGAAGCTGTCGCAACGGCGTTGGAGTGGCTGCCCCGGGAGAAGTACATCGGACTGCTGCTCGCGCCCGGCGGGACCAAGTACGTGGAATCTGTCACCTCCGATGTCGCGCTGCGATTCGGGCGGGACATGGTGCAGCGTCTCGACGTCGATTGGGCCGCAGCAGGCTACCGCGATGCAGATCTCTACGAGCTTGCCGAGCACCTACTGCGGCTCATTCAGTCCTTCGTTATCGACCCGGGCCGGCCGCCCCGGACGGGCGACCAGCTGCGCGCCTACCTGCGCCGGTGGGTCGGCAACGCTCTGCTCCACCGGTAACCCTCTACCCGATCACACCACCGTCAGCGGCAGCGAGGTGCGTTCCTCGAAGGTCCAGGAGGCACCGCCACTCAACTTGCATACCGCAACCTCGGGCAGTTCCCTTGCCGCAGTTTCTGTCTCGATCACGCGTGCCGACCATTCCGATTCAGTGCCGGATACCTCGGCGCGCAACCGCGGGTCGATCGCCTGCACGACGGCCTGAAGCGGAAGGTCCGAGACAGGCGTCACCAGCGAGATCCACGACCCGTCCTCGTGCGCGGGCGAGCACCGCACGTTGACGAAGTCGCCTTCGATATCTGCGAAAACGTAGGCGGCCGGATTCAACAGCGGGTGCAGCTGCAGTACCCGCAGCGCACCGAGGCTCCCGCCGGGCAGTTTCAGCGCCTTGTGGATCCTCTCGGCGGCGACCCCCGCGATGCCGGTCAGCTGCTTGGTTCGGATCGACCGCTCCAATACCTCATCATCTTTCGCACGGGCGTGCACGGCCAGGTTGAAGGACAACACCAGCAGATGCATCTGTAGGCAGATCTCGTCAGCAATTCGCACCAGCGCCGAATGCGAGAACGCGCTGAAATCCAGATCTGCCAGCAGGGCTCCCGAATAGTCGCCCATACCTGCGTCATTCGGGTCGATCGCATCTAGTTCACAGTGATAGGCGCGACTAGCGCCGACGATATCGGTGGCCGGGATGAAATCGACCTCCGGGTAGGACTCGTCGATGATCACCGTCCAGGCGCAGTGCGGGTGTCGGTCCGACGGTGTTCTGGGAGGACGGTGGATGGGACGAACCTGGGTCTTGCGGTTGGTGGCCAACGCCGTGGCGTCGAACGTCGGGTCCTCGATGTCGTGGCACATGCCGCGTACGTAGCTCTCGCCCATAGGCTCGACGTCCAGCAGCGCCCCACAGTGATCGAGGTGGAATTCGCCGTGCCAACGGTCGTGCACGCTGTAGCGGAAGTCCATGAACTGCGGCGGGGCGCCGATGTCGAGCTGCAAACCCTTGAAGATGGTGATGACGTCTACGCCCTCGTAGCCGAGCGCCCTCTGCATCCGCTTGGTGTAGAGCGGGCTCGAGCCGGCCCACTCCTCGATGGCGATCTGCACCATCTCCTCACGACCGAAATGAGATATGCACCAGGTCATTCCAGAGCGATCGATAAGTTGCCCGATCAGCAGTAACTCGGGCACCAGGGTGGCCAGTTCGTCACGTGAGAGCGCGGCATACCTACTCATCATCGAGTTCGCTGCCCGAGTGCATTTTCAACGCTGCGTTCACGTTGGCTCGCTTGTCCTCCCCCCCTTGCTGCTCTGCAGCCTTACGGCGCTGGCCGACCACCTTGGTGACCACGCCGTCGAGTTTCGAGCCAAGCGGGAAGCCGAGATAGTGGGTGAGGAAGATCGCCATCTCCTTGAGCTCCTCCTCGGTCAATTCACCGTTGCCAAGCGCGGCATTGGCTTGGACCTCGGCCAAGTCCGCGATGCCCAGCGCCGTCACCACGGTAAGCGTCATCAATCGCTTCTCGCGCATCGAGAAGCCGGGCCGGGTCCAGATGGTGCCGAAAAGGTGGTCTGCGGTCAGCGCAAAGTAGTCGCCGGGCATGTCCGGCATCTCCCAGCCATAGACCTCGTTCATCTTGTCCAGGCCCTTGCGCCGTATCTCGTCCATGTTTACTCCTTCGGGTGCGGCACGCCGAGCCCGGCGGCCAGGTTGTGTAGCGCCACCTGCGCCAAAGGCAGGTCAACGCCGTTGGCTTCGCCTAGCGCCAACGCCAAGCCGAGGTCCTTCTCCCCCAGCCCACGGGTGTGGATGAAGGCGTCGTGTAGCCAATGATCCGGGGGCAGATCTGCCATATCCTCGCGCACGATGATCGCGCCGGGACCGCCGGTCAGCGCGTCGGTGTGGCGAACAACCCGGCCCAGTTGCCCTAGGTTGATGCCATTGGCCTCGGCGAGCTCCATCGCCTCGCACGCCGCGGCATAGCCGATGAAGCTCAGCATGTTTCGTGCCAGCTTCATCCGGGTGCCTGACCCCGGCTCGCCGGCGTGGATAATCATCGAACCCATTTGCTTGAACGCTGGCTTGATCCGCTCGTATATCTCACGGTCGGCGCCCACCATGATAGCCAGCTCGCCCTTCTCCGCTGCCCCCCCGCCGCCGCTGACCGGTGCATCGATGACGTGGATTCCTTGAGGCCGCAACCTATCTGCGAGCTCGACTGCAGCCTCCGGGCTTATCGTGGAATGGATTGCGATGACGGTACCGGGCTCGGCGTGCGCCGCGAGCTCGGCGACGACGTCACGCACCTGTTCGTCGTTCAGCACGGTCACGCTGATGATGTCCGCTGCCGCAACGTCGGCCACCCCGCGCGCCACAGTGGCGCCCAACTCCGCCAAAGGAGCCATCACCTCAGCTCGCAGGTCGAAGACGGTGAGGCCGCCTGGCCACGCAGCTAGGCGTTGGGCCATCGGTGCGCCCATGTTGCCAAGACCGATATAGCCGAGCTTGGGCTGTGCGGCCTGATCTTCGCGCAAGCGGTCGCCACTGCTCATGAGCGGGTGATCTGTCCACCGTCGACGTTGAATATCTGGCCGGTGATCCACTTGGCCTGATCCGAGAGCAGGAAGAGCATCATGGGGACCAAATCCTCTGTTTCTCCCATACGTGACAAGGGAATACCCTTCACGATATCGGCAACCATCTCCTGCGGTGTGGTAGTGCGGTTGGCCTCGGTGTTGATCGGCCCAGGCGCGATCGCATTCACCCGGATGTTCTGCCCGCCGAGCTCGGTGGCGAGTTGCTGGGTCAGCCCATTGATCCCCACCTTGGCCAGCCCGTAGAAGTTTGAGTACATCCACGCCGCTGTGGACGACTGGTTGACTATTGCCCCACCGCCCCGCTTCTGCATTTTCCGGTAGACCGCGCGGGTGCACACCAATGCCCCGTCCATGTTCACGCTCATGAACTTCTTGTAATAGTCCCAGTCGACGGTGAGGAGGAAATCCAGCTTCATACCGCCGAAGATGGCCGCATTGTTGACCAGGTAGTCGATGCCACCGAACTCCGAAAGCGTCTGCGCCGCCATCGCCTTGGCCGAATCGGGATCGGACACGTCAACTGGCTGCGCGAGGGCTGTTCCACCCTCACCTGAGATCCCGTCCGCGACCCGTTGGGCCCCTTCGGTGTTGATATCGGCGACTACCACCGCGGCGCCCTCGCGGGCAAGCGCCTCGGCGTAGGCCTGACCGATGCCACCGCCGGCGCCGGTGACGATAGCCACCTTCTCCTTGAACTGGTCGCCATACAGACCCATGGATATCTCCTTAGTTCGCTGCCGTGGCAATCGCTTTGGTTTCGAGGTATTCCTCGAAACCTGCGATCCCCATCTCCCGGCCGATCCCAGATTGCTTGTAACCGCCGAAGGGCATGTCAGCCGAATACCAGACGCCCCCGTTGACGTTGACGGTGCCGACGCGCATCCGGGCGGCAATGCTCGCGGCCCGCTCCTGGTCACTGGAGAACACCGTCCCCGACAATCCGTAGGGCGAGTCGTTAGCAATCCGCACCGCGTCGTCGTCGCCGTCGTGGGCGATGACCGTAAGCACCGGTCCGAAGATCTCTTCGCGGGCCACCTTCGCGGTATTGTCCAGACCGGCGATCACCGTCGGTTCGACGAAGAAGCCGGTATCGCGGTCGGCGGGACGGCCACCGCCGCAAGCGAACCGGCCACCTTCGGCGACCGCCAAATCCAGGTAGCCCAGGATGCGGTCCCGCTGACGCTCGGATATCACCGGCCCGCAGATGGTTCCGGCGTCGTTCGGGTCGCCGGGCTTCAACCCGGTCATGGTCGCCGCCGCCGCCTCGACAGCCTCGTCGTATCGGGCGCGCGGTACCACCAATCGCGTGGTGATCGCGCAGCCCTGACCGGCGTGCAATGAGGTCGTGAAGGCCGATATCGAGCACGCGGCTGCGAGGTCCGCGTCGTCGAGCACCAAAAACGCCGACTTGCCGCCAAGCTCGAGGAACACCTTCTTCAGCGTCGCCGAGCACTCGTTCATCACGACGCGTCCGGTGTGGGTCGACCCGGTGAATGACACCATGTCCACGCGCGGGTCCCTGGACAGCAGCGCGCCGACGCCATGGTCACTGGAAGTGACAATGTTGACAACCCCGGCCGGCGTATCGGTGTGCTCAAGGATCAGCTGACCGAGCGCTGCCGCGCTCCAGGGGGTGTCGGGCGCCGGTTTCAGCACTACCGTGTTGCCGGCCGCCAGCGCCGGTCCCAGCTTGGCGAGGTTGATTTGGTTGGGGAAGTTCCACGGCGAAATGGCACCTACTACCCCGATGGCTTCGCGGGCGATCGTGCGGTGAGTCTTGATACCCATCGGTGTTGCGACCCCCAGATCGGTGGTCCACTGATAGGACTCCGCGGTGTCCGCGGAGAAGCTCAGGTCCTCAATCGGCCCCTCAAGCTGCGCCATCGAGGTGAGCATCCGGGGTGCGCCCACCTCGGCGATGGCGAGTTCCCGCAGTTCCTCGACGTGGTCGCGCATCGCCTGTTGGAGCTGGCGGACACACCGCACGCGCAACTCGACGTTCGTCGACCAATCCGTCTCGTCGAAAGCCTGCCGAGCTGCCGCGATCGCTGCGCTCATGTCCTCGACACTCGCGTCGGCGGCAACACCGAGCGTCTCCTCGGTCGCGGGGTTGACGGTCCGAAACGTGCCCGAGCTGCCCGCGACCAGCTTGCCGTCGATGAGCAGCTGACTCTCGCGATCGGCCAGGATTGCCATCCGATTCCCTTGTCTGATTTCTGGACAACTGTCCGAACGATTTCCTGCGAACGATAGTCCCAGACCCGCGTATGAGGCAAGGACAGGCATTGTTGCTGGTCCGGTTATACACTTGAACTGCTGTTTTCTAGCCGCACTTGCTTGCCGATCTGCGTTTCCGATAACCTGGACATGTGTCCAGTGATGCGGTTGCCGCGCTGACAGAGGAGCCACGGCACACACCGCGCAACCGACGGCAGGAAGAAACATTTCGCAAGGTCCTCTCAGCCGGTCTGGAGATGCTTCGCGAGACCTCCTACGCCGATCTGACCGTGCGTGCGGTCGCCGCGCGAGCCGAAGTGGCACCAGCCACCGCCTACACCTACTTCTCCTCGAAGAACCACCTGATCGCCGAGGTCTACCTGGATCTCATGCAACAGGTGGAGTACTTCACCGACGTCAACGACACGGCAGCCTGCCGGGTAGAGAAGGCCCTGCGCAGCATGGTCTTGATGGTCGCCGACGAACCCGAGGTCGCCGCGGCCTGCACCACGGCGCTGCTGTCGAGCAACGATGCCGCTGTACGCGCTGTTCGCGAACGCATCGGCACCGAGATCCACCGGCGCATCCGCGCGGCTGTCGGCCCCGGCGGCGATCCGCGAACGCTGGCGGCACTAGAGATGACGTTCTCCGGCGCGCTGGTCACTGCCGGCAGCGGCGCGTTCACCTATCACCAGATCGCCGACCGGTTGAGCTACGTCGTCGGCCTCATCATCGGAGAGGCCCGATGACCACTAACAGCGGCGCCGTCAGTGAGGTCGTCTTGGACCCTTACGACTACGCCTTCCACGAGGATCCCTACCCCTACTACCAACGGTTGCGCGCCGAAGCCCCGCTGTATCACAACGAGGAACTTGGTTTCTGGGCACTGTCGCGCCACGGTGACGTCCTGCAGGGCTTCCGCAACAGCACCACGCTGTCCAACGCCCACGGTGTCTCGCTCGACCCGGCCTCCCGTGGGCCACACGCCTCTAAGACGATGTCTTTTCTGGCGATGGACGATCCAGACCATCTGCGGCTGCGCACATTGGTGTCAAAAGGTTTCACGCCGCGCCGCATTCGGGAGCTCGAACCCAGGATCACCGAGCTGACCATCAAGCACCTCGACGTCATGCTTGAGCAGGGCAGCGGCTCCGAAACCGTCGACTACGTCAATGAATTCGCCGGCAAGCTCCCCATGGACGTGATTTCCGAGTTGATGGGCGTACCGCAGGCCGACCGCGATCAGGTGCGCGCATGGGCCGACGACGTGGTGCACCGCGACGAAGGCGTCAGCGACATCCCCGCTGCGGCTATCGAGGCATCGATCAACCTGATCGTCTACTACCAGGCGATGATCGCCGAGCGACGCAAGCAGCCCACCGACGACCTGACCTCATCCCTGCTGGAAGCCCAGATCGACGGTGACCGTCTCACCGATGATGAGGTTCTGGGCTTCATGTTCTTGATGGTGATCGCGGGCAACGAGACCACCACCAAACTCCTTGCCAATGCAGCGTTCTGGGGTCACCGCAATCCCGACCAGCTCGCTCCGGTATATCGCGACAGCCAGCGTGTGCCGTTGTGGGTTGAGGAGACACTGCGTTACGACACCTCGAGCCAGATCCTGGCCCGCACCGTTTCCGGCCGGTTGACGTTGTATGACACCACGATCCCCGAAGGGGATGTGGTGCTTCTCCTTCCGGGATCCGCTCACCGCGACGAGCGGGTGTTCGAGAACCCCGATGACTACATCATCGGTCGCGAAATCGGCTCGAAGTTAATGAGTTTCGGCAGCGGTGCACACTTCTGCCTTGGCGCGCATCTCGCGCGGATGGAGGCGCGAGTGGCTCTCGTCGAGTTGTTCAAGCGAATCCGCCATTACGAGGTCGACGAAGCCAGCGCCGTGCGGGTGCACTCCAGCAACGTGCGTGGATTCGCCCGCCTTCCGATCACCGTCAAGGTCCGTTAGAACGGCCCGAAAGGTTTCAGATGCCCCGCTTTGATCCGCTGCCCGACCGTCGGCCCGCCCTGGTAGCAGGTGCCTCCTCAGGTATCGGCGCCGCGACCGCTGTCGACCTCGCCGGCCGCGGCTTTCCGGTTGCTCTGGCCGCCCGGCGGGTAGAGAAGTGCGAAGAGATCGCCGCTCAGATCCGGGCCGACGGCGGCGAGGCCATCGCGGTGCACCTCGACGTCACCGATCCGGACTCGGTGAAGGCCTGCGTCGAGCAGACAACAACAGAACTCGGTGACGTCGAGGTACTTGTTGCCGGAGCGGGTGATACCTACTTCGGCAAGGTCGAGTCCATCAGCACCGAACAGTTTGAGTCCCAGGTGCAGATCCACCTCATTGGCGCCAACCGGGTGACTGCCGCAGTGCTGCCAGGCATGCTCAAGCGCCAGCGTGGCGACCTGATATTCGTGGGTTCCGACGTCGCGTTGCGCCAGCGCCCACACATGGGGGCCTACGGCGCCGCCAAAGCCGCTCTGGTCGCGATGGTGCACAACCTGCAAATGGAGCTTGAGGGCACAGGTGTGCGCGCCTCGATCGTGCACCCCGGCCCGACGAAAACGGCGATGGGCTGGAGCCTGCCCGCCGAACTGCTCGGCCCCGCGCTCGAAGACTGGGCCAAGTGGGGCCAGGCTCGCCATGACTACTTCCTGCGGGCAGCCGACCTCGCCCGGGCGATCACTTTCGTGGCAGAGACCCCGCGGGGAGGCTTCATCGCGAACATGGAACTTCAACCCGAAGCCCCACTGGCATCCAAGCAGGAACGCCAGCAACTCAGGGTCGATCAGGAATCGGTTCCGGGGAGCAAGAGCGACGGTCCGCGCGCAGCGCAAGGCGCGACCGGGGGAAGGGAACAGGTCTGATGACCACGGCTACGGTGCCCCGGGTCTCTGGCGGCGAAGAAGAACACGGCCACCTCGCGGAGTTCCGCACCGATCCGATCGGTCTGATGAGGCGCGTGCGGGAGGAATGCGGTGACGTCGGCTGGTTCCAGCTGGTCGACAAACACGTCATCCTACTGTCCGGCGCCGAGGCGAACGAGTTCTTCTTCCGTTCCGCCGACGAGGATCTCGACCAGGCCGAGGCCTATCCGTTCATGACGCCGATCTTCGGTAAAGGCGTGGTGTTCGACGCCTCGCCCGAACGTCGCAAGGAGATGCTGCACAACTCGGCGCTGCGCGGCGAGCAGATGAAGGGCCATGCTGCCACGATCGAGGCTGAGGTCCAGAAGATCACGAAAGATTGGGGCGAGAGTGGGGAAATCGAACTGCTGGACTTCTTCGCCGAACTGACGATCTACACCTCGACCGCCTGCCTCATCGGACTGAAGTTCCGCGAGCAGTTAGATCAACGGTTCGCGAACTACTACCACGAACTGGAGCGCGGGACCGACCCGCTCTGCTACGTCGACCCGTACCTGCCGATCGAGAGCTTCAAGCGTCGCGATGAGGCGCGCGTGAAGCTGGTGGCCCTGGTTCAGGAAATCATGGACCAGCGTCTGGCCGATCCACCGCAGGACAAGGCCGACCGCGACATGCTCGACGTGTTGGTGTCGATCAAGGATGAACAGGGCCGTCCTCGGTTCTCCGCCGACGAGGTCACCGGCATGTTCATTTCGTTGATGTTCGCCGGCCATCACACCAGCGCGGGCACCTCGTCGTGGACACTGATCGAGCTGATCCGCCACCCCGAGATCTACGGCGAGGTCCAGCGGGAGCTCGACGACTTCTACGCAGACGGGCAGGAGGTGAGTTTCCATGCGCTGCGACAGATTCCGATGTTGGACAACGTCGTCAAGGAGACCCTGCGCCTGCACCCGCCGCTGATCATCCTGATGCGGGTGGCCCAGGACGAGTTCGAGGTTGCGGGCTTCAGAATCCACAAGGGCGACTTCGTGGCCGCCTCGCCCGCAATCAGCAACCGGATCGCCGAGGACTTCCCAGATCCCGATGCGTTCAACCCGGACCGCTACGAGAAACCCGAGCAGGCCGACGTCGTCAACCGGTGGACGTGGATCCCGTTCGGCGCCGGACGGCACCGCTGCGTCGGGGCGGCCTTCGCGACCATGCAGATCAAAGCAATCTTCTCAGTGCTTCTGCGCAAGTACGAATTCGAGATGGCGCAACCGGCGGATTCTTATCGCAACGATCACTCCAAAATGGTGGTCCAGCTGGAACGTCCGGCCAAGGTTCGCTACCGCATCCGGGCTAAGGACCTCACGAAATGACCGGCGACGGCAGTTACCAGATTCATGTTGAGGCTGACCTTTGTCAGGGCCACGCGATGTGTGAGCTGGAGGCGCCGCGCGTATTCAAGGTGCCCAAACGGGGCACGGTCGAGATCCTGGAGCCGGAGCCATCCAGCGAGATGCGTGAGGACGTCGAGCGGGCGGTTGAAATGTGTCCCAACCGAGCGCTGTTTATTAGGGAGAAGCATTGACCATGGCCGGCAAGCCGTCGCGTGAACAATTTGAGGCCTGGACCCAACGCTGGCTGAAAGCGAACCGAGATGCCGAGATCGCAGGTGATTGGAAGCCGCTGGCGGACTTCTACACCGAACATGCCACCTACGGCTGGAACATCGGCCCTAAGGAAGACGTCATGTGTATCGGCCGTGACGAAATCCGCGACGTCGCACTGGGCTTGGAGATGGAGGGGCTGGAGAACTGGGTCTACGAGTACCAAAAGGTGCTGATCGACGAAAAGCAGAATGAGATTGTCGGATTCTGGAAGCAGATCGCCCACAAAAGTGACGGCAGCCGCGACGAGATCTACGGCATTGGCGGTAGCTGGTTTCGGCTCAACGACGACCTGTTGATCGAGTGGCAACGAGACTTCTTCGACTTCGGTCACGTGCAGAAGGCGTTCATGAAGTTGATCGAATCCGGCGACCTCAGCCCGGCAATGCAAAGGCGCATCGAGCGGTCATTGGCCGGCGAGAAGCTTCCTGGTTATTACCCCCTCGGTACGGCACCCATCCCGATCTGGTAGCCATCCAGCAGCTGGCCACCAAGCATTTGCTTGGGGGGACTGTGATGTGGCTAACTAGAGCCTCTAGTCTGTTAACTAGAGGCTCTAGTTAGAAAGCAGGAGAGATGAAGACCAAAGGTGCCCTGATCTGGGAATACAACCAGCCTTGGACGATCGAAGAGATCGATATCGGTGACCCCGTCAAGGACGAGGTCAAGATCCAGATGGAAGCGTCGGGCATGTGCCACTCCGACCACCACCTGGTCACCGGCGATATCCCGATGGCCGGATTCCCGGTACTCGGCGGACACGAAGGCGCCGGCATCGTGACAGAAGTCGGCCCCGGCGTGGAGAACGTCGTCCCCGGCGACCACGTCGTGCTGTCGTTCATCCCCTCCTGCGGGACGTGTCCTACCTGCCAGAGCGGCAAACGCAACCTGTGCGACCTGGGAGCCGGCCTGCTCGGCGGCACCGCCGTCTCGGATGGGACCTACCGGATAACGGCCAAAGGTAAGCCCGTAATCCCGATGACGCTGCTGGGCACGTTCAGCCCCTACATGGTCGTACACAAGAGCTCGGTGGTGAAGATCGACCCGACCATCCCGTTCGAGGTGGCTTGCCTCGTTGGCTGTGGCGTGACCACCGGCTTCGGCTCAGCGGTGCGCAGCGCCGACGTCAGCCCAGGCGATGATGTCGCCATCGCCGGGATCGGCGGGGTCGGCATGGGCGCCCTTCAAGGCGCGGTCATTGCGGGAGCACGCAATATCTTCGCAATCGACCCCATCGAGTGGAAGCGCAACTACTCGCTCAAGTTCGGCGCGACCCATGCCTACCCCGATGTCGCTGCGGCCATGGCGGGAATCGCCGAGGTAACCAACGGTCAGATGGCCACTAAAACCATCATCGCCACCGGTGAGCTCAAGGGCGAGGACATCGACAACTACCTCAACCTCACCTCCAAGGGCGGCACCTGCGTGGTCACGGCCGTGGCCAACATGTTGGAAACGAACGTCACCATGAACCTGGCAATGCTGACCCTGCTGCAAAAAAACCTGCAGGGCACCATCTTTGGTGGCGGCAACCCGCAACATGACATTCCCCAGCTGCTGTCGATGTACAAGGCCGGCCGACTCAACCTCGATGACATGGTCACCCAGCAGTACCCGCTCGAGCAGATCAACCAGGGCTACAAGGACATGCTCGAGGGCAAGAACATCCGCGGCATAATCCGCTACACCGACGCCGATCGGTAGACCCGAAATGACCGACACGGAAACGGATACCGCTGAACTGACGCCAGTACTCGCGGCGTCGCAGAACTCGTGGCGGTGTGTGCAGGCCGGGGACAAAGCGGGGTGGCTCGCGTTGATGGCCGATGACGTCCTCGTGGAGGATCCGATCGGCGAGGCCGTCACCAACCCGGACGGTTCCGGTGTGCGCGGGAAGGCGGCGGTCGCAGCCTTCTTCGACGCCAACATCGGTCCGAACCAGTTGCATATCACCTGCGAAGAGGTCTTCCCGTCGAGCAGTCCGACGGAGATCGCCTACATCCTGGTTCTAGAGACCACGTTCCCGAACGGCTTCGTGGCGACCGTCCGCGGAGTGTTCACCTACCGCGTCAACGACGTGGGGCTGATCACCAACCTGCGGGGCTACTGGAATATGGACGCGCTACAGGTCTCCCAAACGGAGCCAACGGACTAGCGAAGCTCTCCACCGGTTGCCGCGAGACGGTCGTCGCTGGTTGACCCGCGCGGTCAGCCTGGTTGACCCGCGCGGTCCGACCGGGTGACCGCAGGGTCGTCCTGGCGGCAACCGATGCGCTGATCAACCACGCAGAAGCCGCCACTCCCACAACAAAGCCCCGATCACGCCGAGTGACGGATCGGGGCCTCGTTGTGCGGACTGTCTACTGTTCCGTTCTAGGCAGCGCCGCTACCGCTGTCCGCGCCGCTGTCGCTGCCGCTGTCCGCGCCGCTGCCGCTGTCCGCGCCGCTGTCGCTGCCGGCGTCGTCGTCGCTGCCAGTGTCGTCGCTGCCGGCGTCGTCGCTATCGCTGGCATCCGCAGCGTCGCTATCTTCGGTTGACTCGTCAGCCTCATCAACATCGGACTCCACATCGCCCTCATCAACGTCGGACTCCACATCACCGTCGGCAACGTCGGACTCCACATCACCGTCGGCAACATCGGGCTCCGCATCACCCTCGGCCCCGTCAGACCCCACATCACCCTCGGCAACGTCAAACTCCACACCACCCTCGGCCCCGTCAGACCCCACATCACCCTCGGCCCCGTCAGACGCCAGATCGACGCTAAGAGCAGTCGCCTCCGGATCGAGGGCTGAAGGCGGCACTGTGTCGGCTGCCGGCAGCGCGGCGCTGGCCGCTGCGGGCTCCTCCGCCTCACCCTCCTCCTCGGTCCCCGACTTGCCCAGCGCGGCCAGGGGATTACCCTCACCGCTCCAGCCGATGGCCTCAGCCGAAGACTGATTGGCCGCAAACCCGGAACCAAGCGGTCCGGCCTTTACCCCCTCCACGGTGAGCTTCCCTAAGCCCGTGATGTCTACCTCCGCATTCAGGGAGTTGAAGATCGAACCGGCCGGGCTCAACAGCCCGCCCATCGCTATGCCGAGCTCATCGATCGTCACGCCTGATATGGGTGGGATGATCTCAGCCAGGAAAGTGAGGTCGAGTATCCCGTGGCCGTTGAAGAATGCATCGGTCATCGCGGCGGGAATATTGATCAGGGCGTTTGCCGCTTTCAGGAAATCTCCGTCGCCGAGTTCGGTCACGAATTCGTCGATCTGGGTTCCGAGCGCCAACAGTGGGCTGACCAGCACGCCGAGGGCGCCTATGACCATTCCGCTGTTGTAGTTGGTCGTGTAGTCAATCACCGGTAGGAGCCCCGCCGGAACCTCCTCTTTTACAACCGCATAGATGATCCCGTGCAGTCCAGTGAGGTTGTCCGTTTGGGCTGCGGTCTGATTCTCGGCCAACGCATTGATGTTGTGGCCGATATCGTCAACGATCGTGCCGATGTCGGGAAGCAGCTCGACGTAGCCTGCCCAATTCGCGAGGACTTGCTGCACCACCGGGAACGGGGCTTCGAAGTACTCGCCGGTAAGGGCGGTGAAGCTGGCAAATGTATTTTCAAAGGTATCCACCCAGGCCGTGAACGGGTCAGCGGTCGTGGTGAGCTGGACCGCCGGCGACGCGACAGTCAGCGCACGGTCAGGAACCGATTGCGCGGGAGCCGGAGCAACCGCAACGGCACCAGCCACAGCGACAGCCGCGCCGGCAGCGGCATAGGAACGAATGCTTTGGGCCATGAGGACACTCCTAATCAAGTTGTATTCAGCTAGCCCGCCCCCGAGCGCGCTCAGCCATAACGCTATCTGATAAAAAGCTGAGAAATGCCCAAATAATCAAAAAGATTTCCTGCCGAAGTGAGCGATGCGGCCCCCCACCGACGTGGACGTGGAGGACATTGCAGCAAAGTCAGGTAGTTGCGGTCGGCAGCTCGTGTTCGCCGAACAGCTCACGCAGTTTGAGCTTGGACACCTTGCCGGTCGCGGTGTGCGGTAACTCGTCGACGAAGACCACGTCATCGGGGAGCCACCACTTTGCGACCTCGCCGGCCAGGTGGTCCAGCAGTTCGGCGCGGCTGGCGCGCTGCCCTTTCCGCAGGACCGCAACGAGCAGCGGGCGCTCCTGCCATTTCGGATGTGCCACACCGATGACGGCAGCCTCGGCAACAGCCGGGTGGCTCATCGCAGCGTTCTCCAGGTCGATCGAACTGACCCATTCGCCGCCGGATTTGATGACGTCCTTGACCCGGTCCACCAACTGCAGGTATCCGTCGGGGTCGATGGTGGCGACGTCCCCGGTAGGAAAAAAGCCCTCCACATCGAGCATGTCGCCGCCCTCGCCGTTGAAGTAGCCGCTGGCGATCCACGGGCCACGCACCCACACTTCGCCGAAAGCCTCACCATCCCAAGGCAAACTGTTGCCGCAATCGTCGACGATCTTGAGTTCGACACCGCAGATACCGCGACCCTGCTTCAGCTTGATCTGCGCCAGTTCGGCGGCGTCCAATCCCTTGTGCTTAGGTAGGAGCTGGCCGATTACGCACAGCGGGCTGGTCTCGGTCATCCCCCAGCCTTGCATCGTGTTCGCGCCGAAGTCCCGTTCGAACCGCTCGATCATCGACAGCGGCAGGGCCGCTCCACCGGTGCCCGCGATCTGCAAACCAAGTTCGTGCGGGTCGATCTCGGGGTGCTCGTCGAGATGGGAGAACAGCATCATCCACACCGTTGGCACACCCTGGCTCTGGTTCACCCCTTCGGATTTCATCAGCTGGTAGATCGACTCGCCGTCGAGGTGCGGCCCGGGCAGCACGAGTTTGGCGCCGACCATCGCTGCGGTGTACGGCGTCCCCCAGGCGTTGGCGTGGAACATGGGAACCACCAGCAGCATCGACGTGCCGCTGTGAATGTCGTTGGTGTCCCTGCCGGCCGCCATCAACGTGTGCAGCATCGTCGAACGATGCGAGTAGAGAACGCCTTTCGGGTTCCCTGTCGTTCCGGACGTGTAGCACAACGACGACGCAGTGCGTTCATCAAACACCGGCCACATGTAGTCGGTCCCCTGCGCACCGACCAGCTCGTCCCAGCACAACAGGCGCTCCGCAGGCAGCTCGGACATAGTGGGCAAGTGCTCGCGATCGGTCATTGCGACGTAGGTGCGGACCGTTTTCAGCTCTGGGGCCAGTCGACTCACCAACGGCGCGAAGGTGATGTCGAAGAACAGCACCCGATCCTCGGCGTGGTTGATGATGTAGGCGATTTGGTCGGGGAACAACCGCGGATTGACGGTGTGCAGGACGGCGCCCGATCCTGAGACGCCGAAGTACAGTTCAAGGTGCCGGTCGCTGTTCCAGGCCAGGGTGGCGACCCGGTCCCCCTGCTCGATGCCAAGCTCAGCAAGTGCGTTGGCGACCTGTTTGGCATGCTCGCCTACCCGCGACCAGGTGGTGCGCCGGACGTGTCCTTCGGGTAGCCGCGACACGATCTCGGTGTCGGCGTGAAACGCGGCTGCGTGCTCGATCAGCGACGAAATCATCAGCGGCCGGTCCTGCATCAATCCGAACATCCCTTCCAGGCTATCGACCGTCGCGGCGATTGTCGGTGGCCTAGGGCATAGTCGAATGTATGTTCGAACTATCTCAGACGAAGGTGTCTCAGACCGAAGGGTCTCAGACCGAAGGGTCTCAGGCGGTGGGGTCGCAGACGGCAGGGTCTCAGACGGTGGCACGCTCGACCGTGGACCTGATCCGGTCTTCTTGGCGGGCTAAGAACCAGGCCGATGCGCAGATGCTGGTCGGTATCGGCGATCTGTTCCGATGGCGGCTACGCGAGACCGGTGAGTGCGCTTCGTGGTCGGCGGACACCACCGAT
>JAHZKD010000341.1 GCA_022600605.1 Actinomycetes bacterium | reverse complement strand
TGGCGCGCCGAGTTGGACGGCCGATTACGGAAATGAAACCGCCAACCATTTCGACCACATCCATATCGCTACCAATGGCGGCGGATATCCAGAGGGCGGCGAAACCTACTACATCGGATCGATGAAGCAGTAACGCTCAGATTGCCAGGGAGCCCGCGAAGTCGTACAGCGGTCAAGGCTCACAGGACGAACCTCACAGGACGAACACGGTGTCGGCTGGCTCAAATGAACCTGGCCGTAGCTTTGCAAGCACGCCGCTGTAGCCGAACCTGTCAGGATCCTCGTCGTAGTAGAGGTAACCCGTGGACCGTTCATAGACGAACTGGCTGTCGTAGTTGGCGAACCCTCCTCCGAGGAACCAGAAGCAATCAACGACATCCACATCGAAACTCGTCGCGTCCGCCAAGGCTGTCTTGTCAATCACGACGATGTCGTGCTGCTCCCCTTCTACGTCGACTACGGGAGCTTTACGTCGACTCGTGAACAAGGAATCCAAAATAAACGTATCTGTGGCGCTGGACCCGACCATCAGATCGCGGCCGTGCTTGCCCGCAGCGCGATCGATATTCGAGGAGGAGCTGGAGTAGAGCCACGTACCCCCTTCGATCACACTGTCGCTGGCACCATCGGAGGAGCCGTGAACGTAGATGTCCAGAGAGACGGCAGTGGGAATGTTGGTGAACTGCCCGGCTGTTTCGTCATTGGGATAAGTGAAGAACCCGTATACCCCATTGGCAGCAGGAAAGCCGTCAAGTATTGCCGCTGTGCGCAAGGCCATCGGATAAGGCGTCGCCCCTGGGGCGGTTACTTCGTTCTTCCAAAAATTGAAGTTGCCGTCGGAAGAATATTCTGTGCCATTCTGGGCGTAGGGATAGATCGTTGCCCCGCCCGCTCCACTATGAGATCCGTATTGCACAAAGTCCTGATATGAGGTGGGAACCCAGCCGACCTGATTCATGTTGACATTGCTTGCCGGCTGATTCTCCTGTTCCGCCCAAACTTTGTCGGGGCCAATGATCCTACTCACCGAAGATGGTGGCTGGGGTCCCCACGGGGTGGCCCCGCTCCACACTAGATCCTGGTAGGGCCCGCCGGCGGCAGTAAGTTGGTTGACCACAGTGTCATAGTCTTTGAAACCGTATGTCTTTCCATCTACAGCACCCGACCATTGGGCATGGTTGAGAGTGAACTTGAACTGAATTGGTAGGGACCATTCATCGATATAAGAAGTGTCGATGGTGTATTCATGACCGCCGTCAGCTGGGTAAAGAAAATATTCGAGGAAATTGTAATTCAGGAAGGAATTATCTGCGGTTAGCGCCGTTGGATTAAAGGCATCAACGCCGCCTGGCGAGACAACGGGAAGGGTGAAGCCATTGCCGTTCTTGTCCGCTTCGACGATGTAGATCCGATTCTCCGGTGTGCCGACTGCGCCGGTGCCAACGGCAAGGGTTATCGGTGCACTGGACCCCTTGGGAACTTCAACAGGTTCGAAGGTCGAGGCGATACTGTAATCGCCGGATTTTGTGAGGTTGTAGACCCAGATCGATTTATCAGAGCTGTTATGCACGGTGATCGACGGGACCAGGGCTGCATCTGGGGCTTCACAGCCGTCGGTGCCGCAGGGCGCCGGGGACTGAGCGACCGTGATGGTGGCCGTGGATGGATCTGGGGGCGTTGTCAGGCCAAGTCGATTCAGGAACGCAGACAGGCCGGCGAAGAGGTCGCTGATCGGGCGGATATGCCACGGATTGGCCGGGCCGTGGTCGTCGGCGGCGACTGTGAAGCTGTCGGTGCCGCCGGTACGCGCGAATTCGGTGTCGGGTATGTAGGTATAGGTTCCGCCGTCGGCGATATGCACGGACCCGTGTACGGGGGCTTTGGTAACCATGTAGGTGATGGTGTCGCCATCGGCGTCATGCCCACCGAGGTTGCCGGTACCGACCCCGGTGCCTGGGTCCTGCACGTGGGCGCCGGGGTTCAGCCGGGGAGCCGAGTTGAAGAAGGCGTAATGCAGCCGTCGTAAGCCGACCCAAGCTCCGGAAATCAGATCAGGCACGGGGAACTGCGGCACCGGTAGGTCTGGCGCCAGAGCGCCCAGCCCAATCCAGGACAGGCCCTCGGTAAGGATGGCGCGCCAGGTCACCGGTTCGCTCACCGATGCCGCATGGTCCGGCCGGCTCGTAGGGGGCGGCATCGTGGCTTGGGTATCCGATGCGATCGGTTCGGCCGGGGCAGGTGGCGCTGTGACGGCGCTAGCGATCGTCTTCGAGGATGTGAGTGCGCCAACGCTGACCTCCGGTGAGTCCGGGTCCGAAATCTCGGCGGTCAGCGCCGCGGGAGCCGACGCTGCCGGCTGACCATCGGCCGAGACAGACTCGGAGCTCGCGGCAGCATCGTAGGTTCCACCTCTTCCGGGGCCGGTGCCGGTAGCCGTGGGTTGGTATTCGGTTGGCGTCTCAGCAGGGCCGGCTGACGAACTTTCCTGCTCAGGCGACTGCTGACCGGGATCAACGCCCGAGTCGGTAGCTAGTGAGATCGAATCAGCGTCATCTTCAGCGTCATCTAGTGAGATCGAATCAACGTCGTCCGGCGTCTTCTCTGTCACGTCCTCTTCGTCGGCAGACAGGTCCTGTTCAGGATTCCCCGAAGCATCAGCGGAGCTGTCGTCCTCGTCAGCGGCCGGGCCGCCAGTGCCGGCCCCCGGTGAGGAATCCAAACCCGAGGGCGGGTTGTCGGCATGCGAGGAATCCGCACCCGAGGACAAGCCGGCCCCTTGCGACGAACTCGTACTCGAAGAACCCGTGTTCGAGTCTGCCTGCGCCGTTCCTGGTGCAGCCGCTAAGGCCACACCCACCCCGGCAGCGACCGCGCCGGCCTGTAGCCAGCGCAGTACTGGCAAACTGCGAGCATCGCGACTGCGGCAGCGGCCCGAACGGCGATGACCCCGCTCGACCGACATGGCCCGGCCTCCTTTTGACAGGTGAGAAGTCTCATTAAACTCTCCCAGCAAGTTCTGCGAAAGCAAATCCCGCGCGCCATGCAACCTGTCAGCGGCAAATCATGAGCGGGTGGCCTCGCGTACAGCCGTCCTGCGTTTCTACTCGGGCGGCGCAGGGTTCAAACTGTCCACTGAATAGTGAGTTATAGTGAGCGGTCACATGTTCTAGTGCGTATGTTGGAGGGGTGAACCTCACCCAGTGGGCGTGCTCTCAGGGCATCCACCCTCAGACGGCTTACCGCTGGTTTCGTGAAGGGACGCTGCCGGTTCCGGCGGTTCGGGTTAACGAGTGCACGGTGTTGGTGTCTCCGGACGGTCCGGCGGCGTCGGCGGCGTCGGCGTTCGGGCTGTACGCGCGGGTGTCTTCACACGATCAGAAATCTGATCTGGATCGACAAGTGGCTCGGCTCACCTGTTGGGCGGCGGATGCCGGCGGCCAGGTGGTGCGGGTGGAATCTGAGATCGGGTCCGGGATGAACGGTTCCGGTAAGAAAGTGCGACGGCTGCTGGCTGACCCGAGGGTGACCGCGGTGGTCGTTGAGCACCGGGATCGGTTGGGGCGGATGAACACCGAACTGGTCGAGTCCGCGCTGGCCGCGCATGGCCGCCGGCTGGTAGTTCTCG
>JAHZKD010000340.1 GCA_022600605.1 Actinomycetes bacterium | reverse complement strand
CCACCGCTGTCATGCCCGCCATGGCCGCCGTCGTCACCACCGTCATGGCCAGCGTCACCACCGCTGTCATGCCCGCCATGGCCGCCGTCGTCACCACCGTCATGGCCAGCGTCACCACCGCCATGCCCAACGTCACCACCGTCGCCAGCATCACCAGCGTCACCACCGTCACCATCGCCGTCATGACCACCGCCGTCATGACCATCGCCGTCACCGCTGTCATGGCCACCGTGGCCGCCACCGTCATGGCCAGCGTCACCACCGCCACCACCGGCGCCGGGTTGACTAGCGCCATGCAGCGGCAACTGCCAATGGGTATTGGTCAACTGCATTGGCATGCGGACTGGAGAAGTTTCAGTCCCGAGACCCGAAGTTGATTGGCTGTCGACCTCAACGCTCAGAGCGCCGGCGGCGCAGGCTCCGGCCACTACCGCCACGTGGGTAAACGCCATCCACGTCCGCCGAGATTTCCTACCGGACACTGAGGGGCCGGCGAGCTGACTCGTCTTACTGCGGGTAGACATTGGTTCCTAACTAATAAGGCTCATGACGGTTTGCGGCGTCGACTCAGGCGTCGACAGCCGGATATGCCTGGGGCCGTGGCTGTTTCGCGGGCAACGCATGCCAGGCCCGATGAGCGGCCGCACAGCAGATTTACAGCGCGTGACCCAGCGAGCGTGCGGGAAGATCGCGAGAACAGCCAGTTGGGATCTGTCGACGCGGGCGGGTCCAGATCGCACGGACCGCACCCAGCTCAGACATGAGCATCAACAGGGGCAGTGGATTAGGCGAACGCCAACGCTGGCGGCGCGCGGCTACCAATCGATCGGGGAATAATATTCTGCAGCGAGAAAACTCTGGTGGACCGAACGACAGCCGGGGCTGCCGCATGTGACCGGTCAACCAAGAACAGGGTCCGCCAGCTCAGCGCCGATAGGCACACAACGAAAAGGCGTTCAGCAAGGCCGATGAGCAGTGCGCACAACGGAACCGCGGCGGCGTGCGCCAACAACATCCGTGCCGTCACTGATTCCGCACAATGAGCATGGCCATGCGCCGAAACGGCGAGCACGCAGTGGCCAGCTATCTGACCCACAGTCAGGGCCCCGACGCGGAATAGCGGATGGCAGCCGCCCCGCGTGAAGAACACCCCACTGGCCGAGGCCCCGACCATTGCACAGGCGATCACGAGAAGAACGAGTGCCGGACCCGATGGCATCGGGCCCCCTGCGCTGCCATGGGCTAGTACAGAAACTCCCGCAGAACACACCCCGATCAGCGCGCCGCGCAGATAACCGGCGCTGACAGCCGCCGGTGAGCTCACCTGCAGGATCCTAGCGCAGCGCTACTACAGAGGTTAGTAGCGTCGAAAATCTCGCCTTAAGCTTCCTCGGTCGGCGGTCGCGTGGCTCAGCCGACCTAAACCCGCCGTCCAGGCGGCGCACCGGCCGCAATTAGTCGAGGTTGCCCGCACGTCCTCCGCGACTTCTCCGAGATCGACATTGTGCGAGGCTACCGATCATGGGCGAGAGGGCACGGCCGTGCTCTCCGAACCATCCGATCCGCCCGGTGCGCGTGGAATCTCGACTATCGCAGCCCCCGGGCCGAACGGTCCGTGGAAACCGGGACGCCGCTCGAACTCGCCGCGCGGCCCCCTCGGCGGCATACCAGGACCGGGGCGCAACACCATTTCGTGTCCCTTACGGTCATGGCCGCGCGGACCGTTGTCGACATGTTTGCCTAGGAAGAACCCGGTGCCGAAGATGACCACCACGATGAACAACGATCCGGCGACGATCCCCACCCAGGCGGCAGCTTTGGTCAGTCGGCTGGATCGCTCGACGTAGACCGGCGCCGGCCCTGTCGGTGGCAGACCCACTCCGGGGTGCGTCGGCGGGGTCAGCACGGGGCCGGTGGTGGGCTCGGATGTTTCAGGTGGCGGCGTTGCTTCACTCATGGCGTCAATCCTGGAGGCGCATCTGATGGATGCGTTTTGAATCGGCTATGAATCGGCTATGAATCGACTGGCAGGGTTGCGCTCGAACTTGAGTTGGCCGCCGGGACCGGGTCGCTGGCCAATGGAGCAAACTGAACCTGCAGGATGTGGTAGCCCCAGTAGAGAACAAACCACGGGAACACCAGCCAGGGTGCGTTGAGGAAGATGAATTTGACCCCGAGGTCCATGAAGGTCGCGTTGACGTTTTCGAACCCGGTCAGGATCTCGGTGAGGTACGGTCAGGATCTCGGTGAGGTAGTAGTACCAGGTCAAGACAGTCTCCACGATAGCGACCGCCATGACCATCATCGTTCCCAGCGGTCGCTGGAACTTGGACCTGAAAAGCAGGACCAGACCGACGGCGCCTATCACCCCGTTGATGACCGAGAGCACCTCGATCGACAGGAAATCGGTGGTGGGGTTGTAGTAGCGCAAATCCCCGCCGTCGATGTATCCCCACCACGGATACGCCCACGCGGCATTCCAGCTGACCGATATCGACTCATGGAGCAAGACCCATAGGCCCTCCCAAATCAAGTGGGTGAAGACCGAGGCGATGAGGTACGGCACGACCACCATGTGGATGCGCCGCATTGGCGTCCAATGCCGGAGGCCACGCAGCGGCAGCAAGGCCGATAGCGGCCCGAGCCAGTAGCAGATGGACACCTGTATCGCCAGGATGTCGGCCATGAGGCCACGGTCCATCCCCGTGGCGAAGACCAGAAATGTGTAGACCGGGAAGGCAGCCACCAACCCGCCGAACACAATGGACCAAGCGATCTTGAGATCGCGGGGAACGCGGTCTTCTGCCGAGTTCATGCCCAGGTAGGCGTATACGGATTGCTGCTGCACGCCAGCTTTACCCCGTCTCCGATAAGTCCGTCCCACCCCCGCCGACGCGTACGGCGCCGGGCCGGCACTTCTCGGGCTCGAAGATAGTTTGGGTTCGACAAGAAATCTAGCGGCAGAACGGCGGGCCCACAGCCTTGTCTAGGGCTTGAACGGATTGACGGCAAACTGGATGACCCGGTACGGAGTGATGCCGTGACGTGTGGTGTTCCATTGGCTGACGAAGACCCGCACGGCATCCAATGTGGACCCCGGCGAGATGTAACCGCCGTACGGTTGCGCGAGAGTGTTGACCCCTGGGTGTGGAAGCTCTTCGGCCGGATCCGGCCAGTCTGAAGCGACTACCACCGTCGTCACCGGCGCGACGCCCAGACCTGTCGGATCTGTTGCGACACGCATCTCCATGTTTCCGGTACTGGCATTGAAGTACGACAGCACAGTCCTGCCATCGATCTGACGCACGCTCATCTCGCCAATCTGATCGCCCCACAACGGCGTCGGTTCCGCACCCCATCCCTGCGTATTCGACCAGCCCTGCCAAGCGGACCGGTCGGTAACCGATTGCGGCGTAACCCGATAGAGGACTGCCGGCGCGCTGCGGTCGAAGTTATTGGCCAAGATGTAGACCCAGCCGCGGTCGGAGTCCGGCGCGGGAATCGGATCGTAGTAGCCGCTGATCTGTGATTGTCGTCCTCCCGCATAGTCGGCGTCACGCTGCGATCCCGCAACAGTGACCCAGTTGCCCTGCACTGGAACGGCTTTAACGAGACGAGAGGTTTGCGGTCGGAGTTCCTTAGCGCTCGTCACCAACAGGTAGTTCTCACGGTTGACCTCGATGACCCCGGCAGGCAACTGCGAAACTCCCTGCGGCGCAGGGTCTGCCAGCAGCGGCGTTGTGAGGCCGGTGACACCGGTGTACTGCACACCGGCCGCATCATCGAGGGAATCGGTCTGGACGTGCAATGCGATCGGAGAGAACCAGCCGCCGAAACCCACACCCTGGCCACGGAAGCTGTCCCCGCACACCTGGAGGACCTGTTCGGGGAACTCCATGAACTCGCACAGGTCCGTCGCGCCGATGCCGTGCTCAACGGTCGGCGTTCCTGTCCCCGCCGCCGGGCCGATACGCAGCACCTGGCCCAGCTGCAGCGGTGGCAGTTCAATGGGAGTTGCCTCAGCCGAGGGGATCGTGGTGGATGCCGCGAGCACTGCAGTCACCGACACCGCACTCCAGCAGAGGACCGCTGGAACATTATTTCGGCGCAAAGCACAGCGCAGACGAGGCAAGGTCAGAGCTCGGCCGCCAGCAGCTCTGCAATCTGAATAGTGTTCAGCGCCGCGCCTTTCCGAAGGTTGTCCCCGGAGACGAATAGCGCGAGCCCGCGACCATCTGGCACGCCGTTGTCCTGACGGATCCGGCCAACCAACGAATCGTCAGTACCCGCCGCCGCCAGCGGTGTCGGCACGTCCATCAGCTTCACTCCAGGTGCTCCGGCCAAGATTTCCACAGCACGCGAAACCGACAAGGGCTGCGAGAACTCCACATTCAACGACAGCGAATGACCCGTATACACCGGGACTCGCACGCAGGTACCCGACACAGCCAGCTCGGGAATGCCGAGGATCTTGCGACTCTCGGTACGCAGCTTCTGGTCCTCGTCTGTCTCTCCTGACCCGTCGTCTACGAGCGCACCCGCCAACGGGACGACGTTGAAAGCAATCGGTGCGACGTACTTGTTGGGCGCCGGAAAGTCCACCGCGCGGCCGTCGTGCACCAGCGCCTGGCTGCCCTCGACGGCTGCCTTGGCCTGTCCGAGGAGCTCTTCGACACCGGCAAGCCCGCTACCTGAAACCGCTTGGTAGGTAGAGGCGATCATCCGCACCAGACCGGCCTCGTCATGCAGCGGCTTGAGCACCGGCATCGCGGCCATGGTCGTACAGTTCGGGTTGGCGATGATGCCCTTCGGAAGCGACCGGGCGCGGTTGGCGACATCCCTGGCGAAGTTCACCTCGGACACGACCAGCGGAACGTCAGGATCCCTGCGCCACGCCGAGGAATTATCGACGACCACCGCGCCGGCCACCGCGAACCGCGGCGCCTGCACTCGAGACATGGTGGCGCCAGCTGAGAAGAGCGCGATGTCCAGACCTGAGGGATCCGCGGTCTTCGCGTCTTCGATCTCGATCTGCTGGCCGCGGAACTCCAGCTTGCGGCCCGCCGACCGCGAAGATGCGAAGAACCTGACCTCAGTGGCCGGGAAATCACGCTCTACCAACAGGTTTCGCATCACTTGGCCGACCTGCCCGGTCGCCCCGACAACGCCGATCCGCACCGTCATCCTTCCCGTCGGTTCTCTGGCCCCACCGCTAGCGCCCCGTTCCGGCGTACACGACGGCTTCCTCGCCACCGCCCAGCCCGAACGCCTCGTGCAACGCGGCGACCGCACCATCAAGTTCAGTGTCTTTGATCAGCACCGAGATCCTGATCTCCGAGGTAGAGATCAGGTCGATGTTGATCCCCGCCTTGGCCAGCGCCTCGCAGAACGTAGCCGTGACGCCGGGATGGCTGCGCATGCCGGCGCCGATCAACGACACCTTGCCGATGCGGTCGTCGTAGAGCACTCGGGTGAAACCGATCTCGTTCTGCAGCGACGTCAGCTTCTCCACAGCTCCGGGTCCACTCTCCCGTGAGCAGGTGAACGTGATGTCGGTCTTGCCGTCCTCCACCTTCGAGATGTTCTGCAGCACCATGTCGATGTTGACGTCCGCGTCGGCGCACGCCCGGAACACCTGGGCCGCATATCCCGGCACATCGGGCACGCCGACAACCGTTACCTTGGCCTCGCCACGGTCGTGCGCAACTCCGGTGAGGATGGCGTCTTCCATCGGGATGTCCTCCATCGATCCTTTGACGAGCGTGCCTGGCTTATCGGTGTATGACGACCGAACGTGGATGGGCAGGTCGAAGCGGCGGGCGTACTCGACGCAGCGCAGCATCAGCACCTTGGCCCCAGCGGCCGCCATCTCCAACATCTCCTCGAACGAGACGGAGTCCAGTCGATGAGCATTGGCGACGATGCGCGGATCAGCGGTAAAAATGCCGTCAACATCGGTGTAGATCTCACACACGTCGGCCTTTAGCGCGGCGGCTACGGCCACCGCGGTGGTATCGGAGCCGCCGCGGCCGAGCGTGGTGACATCCTTGGTGTCTTGACTCACGCCCTGGAACCCAGCGACCAACACGATCTGGCCGTCGTCAAGTGCCTGGCGCAACCGCCCCGGGGTGACATCGATGATCTTGGCGTTGCCATGGATGCCAGTGGTGATCAACCCGGCCTGCGAACCCGTAAACGAGCGCGCCTCGGCCCCAAGTGACTCGATCGCCATGGCGACGAGCGCGTTGGAGATGCGTTCACCGGCGGTCAGCAGCATGTCGAGTTCGCGCGCCGGCGGAGCCGGACACACCTGTTTGGCGAGGTCAAGCAGCTCATCGGTGGTATCGCCCATCGCGGAGACGACGACGACGACGTCGTTGCCCGCCTTCTTCGTATCAACGATGCGCTCGGCGACACGGCGGATGCGCTCGGCGTCGGACACCGAGGATCCGCCGTATTTCTGTACGACGAGCGCCACTGCGGAACCTTTCAGATACGGGAGAGATCCCACCAAGGATAGATGTAGGACGCATCTGATTTATCCCGCCTTTATCCCGACATTGACGGCCGGTACTGTCCCGGGGCATGCCTGCGGAGCCAGCCAAGCGATCGGCCGACACCTCGGTCCCGATCCATCCCGCTATCGCAGCCCGCTGGAGCCCGCGTGCTTTCGACCCCACAGCCGAGCTGTCCGATAGCGATCTGAAGGCAGTGCTGGAAGCTGCGCGCTGGGCCGCGACCTGGGGCGGGCGCCAGCCGGTCCGCTTCCTTGTCGGCCGTCGCGCCGACAATGTGTTCGTCACGCTGTGTGGCCTGCTCAAGCGCGGAAATGCTTACGCGCACGCCGCGTCAGCGCTGATTTTGTTGTGCGCCGACGAGGGGCCCGACGAAAACACCGCGCGGTACGCCGGAGTTGACGCGGGCGCTGCCATGGCCAACCTGTCTATCGAGGCGGTCTCGCGGGGGTTGATCGTCCATCCGATGGCCGGTTTCGATGCCGCTGGTGCCGGCGAGGCATTCGACCTGCTCGACGGCCTTCGCCCGCTGATGATCATTGCGGCCGGCAAGCTGGGCGATTACTCGCAGGTCGCTACTGAGATTGCCGACCGGGACCGGCAGCCCCGCGAACGCATGCCGCTCAGCGACGTCGTACTCAACAGGTGGGAACACTAGTTTTGGCTTCCGCACGCACCGGAGTAGAGTGAGCCCTGTGCAGCGGGTGCTCCTTCTCAGTCGCCGCGACGGGGTCTGATCCAGACCGGCTTCCCGTCGCGGGTGTTCGCGATGCGCCGGTCTGAAATCCTCTAGACCCTCCGGAGCACCGAAATGACTTCCTTCTCCTCCCCGAGTTTCAACACCGCGGACGCCTACTCGTCGGTCCGCGCGATCCGCACCCCCTCAGGTGCCCCTCACCCCCGCCAGCCCGCCTGGAACACTCAGCGGGGCTCCGCCATGCCGGTGAGCCGCTACCGGACCTTCGACGAGGAGGTCGAGGCTATCCGGCTGCCCGACCGCACGTGGCCCGAGAAGGTGATCAGCACCGCGCCGATGTGGTGCGCGGTGGACCTGCGCGACGGCAACCAGGCGCTGATCGACCCGATGAGCCCGACGCGTAAGCGCCGCATGTTCGATCTGCTGGTCCGGATGGGCTACAAGGAGATCGAGGTGGGCTTCCCGTCGGCCAGCCAGACCGACTTCGACTTCGTCCGCGAGATTATCACCGAGGGCGCGATTCCCGACGACGTCACGATTCAGGTGCTGACGCAATGCCGACCAGAGCTGATCGAGCGCACCTTCGAAGCCTGCGAAGGGGCACCGCAAGCGATCGTGCACTTCTACAACTCGACGTCGATCCTGCAGCGCCGCGTGGTGTTTCGGGCCAGCCGCGAGGAAGTCAAGAAGATCGCGACCGACGGCGCTCAGCTGTGCATCAAGGAGGCCGCGAAGTACCCGGGAACGCGCTGGCGATTCCAGTACTCCCCCGAGTCCTACACCGGCACCGAGTTGGAGTACGCAGTCCAGGTCTGCGATGCCGTATCTGAGGTGATCCAGCCCACCCCCGAGTCGCCACTGATCGTGAACCTGCCGGCAACCGTCGAGATGGCCACCCCCAACGTCTATGCCGACTCGATCGAGTGGATGAGCCGCAATTTAGCTCGCCGTGACTCGATCATTCTCTCGCTACACCCCCACAACGACCGCGGAACCGCCGTCGCCGCAGCAGAATTGGGCTACGCAGCGGGCGCAGACCGCATCGAGGGCTGCTTGTTCGGCAACGGCGAACGGACCGGCAATGTGTGCCTGGTAACGCTGGGAATGAACCTGTTCTCACGCGGCATGGATCCGCACATCGACTTCTCCATCATCGACGAAATCCGCCGCACGGTCGAATACTGCAATCAGCTGCCGGTGCCCGAGCGTCATCCCTACGGCGGCGACCTGGTCTACACCGCATTCTCCGGCAGCCACCAGGACGCCATCAACAAGGGCCTGGACGCGATGAAGATTTCTGCCGATGAACACGATGCCGATATGGACGACATCCTCTGGCAGGTACCGTATCTGCCCATCGACCCCCGGGACGTCGGCCGAAACTACGAAGCGGTCATCCGGGTTAACTCCCAGTCGGGCAAGGGTGGAGTCGCCTACATCATGAAGGCCGATCACGGCCTGGTCCTTCCGCGGAGGCTGCAGATCGAGTTCTCCCAGGTGATCCAATCCATCGCCGAGGGCTCAGGCGGCGTGGGCGGCGAGGTATCGCCCAAGGAGATGTGGGAAGCGTTTACCGAGGAGTACTTGGCTCCGGTCACGCCGCTGGAGCGGATCCGTCAGAAGGTTGACGCCGCCGAGGTGGACGGAGGAACCGACACCATCACCACGATCGTCAAAATCGATGGCGTAGAGACCGAGATCGTGGGCGCCGGCAATGGACCGCTGGCCGCCTTCTGCGATGCGCTGGGGGCAGTCGGCTACGAAGTCGGCGTGCTCGACTACTCCGAGCACGCAATGTCAGCGGGCGAGGAGGCGCAGGCTGCCGCCTACGTGGAGGCCTCCATTGGTGGCAAGACCGTGTGGGGTGTCGGAATCGCGACCTCCATTACGACTGCGTCCCTGCGCGCCGTCACCTCTGCTGTGAACCGCGCCGCCCGTATGTGACTGACGATCCCGCCAGGTGTGTACGCCTCGGCCAAGGCGTGACCGGAAGCCAGGTGCATACACCTCGGCCAAGGGACGCCAGATGCATACCCCTCGGCCAAGGCGCGACCGGAAGCCAGGTGAATTCGCCTCAGTAGGCTTCGACAGCCTGAAAGGAAAGACGCTCAGCGAGTTTCGGGCCTGCTCAGAAGAGGGTGTGCTGATCGTCCGCGACACACGGGTCGACGAACTCGTCGATCGCCGGGCCGCCGATCACTGAGTCCAGACTTCGCATGAACTCGTCCACACCGACCACGGGGACACCGAGTTCTTGCGCCTGATAACCCTTGCCCTGCAGCGGTTCCTTGTCATCGCAGACAACCAGCGACGTGTAGGGGTCCACCGAGTCGGCGTAAGTGAGGCCCGCATGCAGGATGCGCTCGATGAGTTCCTCCTGGGTGTGGCGCAGCTCTGCCGCCAGCGCGACGCGCATCCCCTGCACCAACCGCCGCCCTGCCGCGTGGCGGCCGGGATTGGCATACGGACACGCCATCCGGGCAGCCACCACCTTGAGCGGCCGCAGTTCGTCGTGGGTGACATTGCCGTTCGGCCAAGTGCGCCGCGTCACCGGGCGCACAGGCAGCCACACGCTGCGCTCGTAGGCAAGCCCGAGCACCGGTTTGAGTATCTCGGCGAGCACCATGGCGTCGTCGAGCGCGTCGTGGGGCTTCATCTGGGTGATGCCCCAGTGGCGGGCCAGCGTCTCCAGCCTGAGGTTCTCGGTGCCGAGGTCTAGCCGCCGAGCCAACTCGACCGTGCACATCACGGTTTCGCACGGCAGCTCGGCCCCCACCAGCTCGGCCTCGGCGGCGAGGAATGCGTAGTCGAAGGCCACGTTGTGGGCGACCAGGGTGCGACCCCGCAATAGCTCGATCAGGTCGCCGACGACGTCGCCGAAGACCGGCTGGCCCTCCAGCATCTCGGCGGTGAGCCCGTGCACATGGGTAGGCCCGGGGTCGACACCGGGGTTCAGCAGACTGTAGAGGGTCTTCTCGACGTTGCCGTCGTCGCTCAGTGCCAGCGCCGCGATGCTTACAACGCGCGCCTGCCCTGGATGGAATCCTGTCGTTTCGACGTCGACGACAGCCCAACCGGCACCTGCCTGTCGGGCTGGCCTGCCCCAGAGACTGCCGGCGGTTGAGCTCACCAATTGAGAATCCCACGTAGGGCTGACAAGCTTCGCCCATAAGCCGCGTGTCGGGTGGCCGCATTTCGGTCTCTTTTAGACTGCCGAGATGGTCACCGGACGGGGACGGTTAGCGCTCGCGGCAGGTGCCGGAGCGCAATGGGCCTCGCGTGTCACCGGCCGGGGTGCGGGCGCCATGATCGGCGGACTAGTCGCAATGAAGCTAGACCGCTCGATTCTGGGCCAGTTGGGCAGCGGCCGCCGCACCGTCGTCGTGACAGGTACCAACGGCAAATCGACGACAACCCGAATGGCTGCCGCGGCACTGGCGACGGTAGGGCAGGTGGCGACCAACGCCGAGGGGGCGAACATGGACGCCGGACTAGTGGCCGCCCTCGCCGCTGCGCCCGACGCGTCGTTGGCCGCGCTCGAGGTCGATGAAATGCACGTCCCCCACGTTAGTGACGCCGTCGACCCATCCGTGGTCGTGTTGCTCAACCTGTCCCGCGACCAGCTAGACCGGGTCGGCGAAATCAACCACATCGAACGCACCCTGCGCAGCGGGCTCACCCGTCACCCCGACGCGGTCGTCGTCGCCAACTGCGACGACGTGCTGATGACCTCGGCCGCCTACGACAGCCCGCGTGTGGTGTGGGTGGCCGCCGGCAGCGGCTGGGCAGGCGACTCGGTGAGCTGTCCCCGGTCCGGCGAGATCATCGTCCGCGAGCAGAACCACTGGTATTCGACCGCGAAGGCGCCCGATGGCGGACCCGGCGGCCCGGCGTCCGATGTCGGGCCCGGCGGCCCGGCGTCCGATGTCGGGCCCGGCGGCCCGGCGATCCTCCAACGACCGGAACCAGACTGGTGGTTCGACGACACCCACATCCACGGACCCGACGGTCTTTCAATACCGATGACCCTGGCACTGCCAGGTGCAGCCAATCGGGGTAACGCAACGCAGGCAGTGGCCGCAGCGGTGACCCTGGGTGCAGATCCCAGCGCGGCAGTCGCCGCGGTCTCGCGGGTGGACGAGGTGGCCGGCAGGTATCGGACGATGCAGGTGGGTTCGCACACCGCACGGGTACTGCTGGCCAAGAACCCCGCCGGCTGGCAGGAGGCACTGTCGATGGTCGACCGGGACTCTGCGGGAGTCGTGATCGCGGTCAACGGGCAGGTTCCCGACGGCGAAGACCTGTCGTGGCTATGGGATGTGCGATTCGAACACTTCGACACCGTGCGGGTGGTGGCCGCCGGAGAGCGGGGTACCGACCTCGCAGTGCGACTGAGCTACGCCGGGGTCGAGCACACACTGGTCCATGACACCCAGCGCGCAATTGGGTCCTGCCCGCCAGGTCACGTCGAGGTCATCGCCAACTACACCGCCTTCCTGCAACTAAACCGCGCCCTGGAGCGCAGGAAATGACGCCAATGGAAGGGAGCGAGGGCGCGGCGAAGAGGTCTGATTCAGCGGTGCGAATCGGACTGGTGCTGCCCGATGTGATGGGTACCTACGGCGACGGCGGAAACTCTGTGGTGCTGCGACAGCGGTTGCGGCTGCGCGGAATCGCCGCCGAGATCGTCGAGATCACGCTCGAAGACGCGGTACCCGCCGAGCTTGACCTATACACGCTCGGCGGTGCCGAGGACTACGCGCAGCGGCTGGCCACCAAGCACTTGATCCGCCACCCCGGCCTGCAGCAAGCGGTTTCGCGGTGTGCGCCGGTGCTGGCGATCTGCGCTGCCATCCAGGTGCTTGGCCAGTGGTACGAAACCTCGGCCGGGGAACGCGTCGCCGGGGTGGGCGTGCTGGACCTGACGACCTCGCCGCAGCCGGAGCGCACCATCGGCGAGGTCGCATCGATTCCGCTACTGGACGGCTTGACCGAGCCGATGACCGGATTCGAAAACCACCGCGGCGGAACGGTATTGGGTGCCGACGCACGACCCCTGGCAGCGGTGACCAAGGGTGCGGGCAACCGCGCCGGCGACGGCATCGACGGCGCGGTGCAGGGCAGCGTCATTGCCACCTACATGCACGGCTGTTGCCTGGCACGCAATCCTGAACTCGCCGACTATCTGTTAGCGCAGGTGGTGGGCCCGCTGGCCCCGCTCGAACTCCCCGAGGTCACGCTGCTGCGCCAGGAACGCCTGGCGGCGCCGCGGCGCGTTTAGGCCGCGTCGCGTTTAGACTTTGAAGGTTCCCCCAAGCGAGCACAGGAGGTGGATTCGCAACCCCGCCCCCGCAGCGCAGCCGCTACAGCAGCGAGCCAGTTCGCGGAGCTGTCCTCGGCTATCACCCGAATCACGATCCAGCCCATCTCCTCGAGCATCCTCAGCCGCGCAATGTCCTTGACGTACTGCTTGCGATCCTTGCGATGATGATCGCCGTCATATTCGACGGCGACCTTGTACTGCTGCCATCCCATGTCGAGGAACGCCACCGGCCGCGAACCGATGAGCACGGGCACCTGCGTGTGCGGCTGCGGAAAACCGGCGTCATGCAAACAGAGTCGAATCCCGCTCTCCCGAGGCGATGCAGCGCCGCCGTCGACCAAAGGCAGCAGCTCCCGCAGCTGCCTGATCCCGCGGGCACGCCGACGCTGGTCGGCCAACTGCAGGACCTCGTCAATCGAGAACCGCTGATTCCACATGAGCGCATCCAGCCTGGCCAACGCCTCCGATCGGCCGCAATGGCGCCCCAGATCGAACGCCGTCCGGACTCTGGAGGTAATAGGAAGGCCAGCACGCCACGTGATCTCCTCGTCGGCGATGTGCTCCGCGCGGGTGGTCAGCCCTTTTCGGGAACGCCGCGCCACACCCGCAACCTCGATCACCACGCCCGGGTCCACCCACGGTGCGCCGTGCAACGCGGATGCCGCGACGCCGGCGATCACGCCCTGACGGCCGGTGGCCAGCCATGCAGCGACCGCTCGGTCGCGCAGCGATACCTCTGTGCCCTTGCCGACGAACACGCCGCGATAGAGGCTGGTGTGCCAACGCGCGAGTTCGTGACGAGTGACCAGACCCGCCTTGACAGCTTCGGCGCCCAGAATGACTTCGCTCATGGCGGTCATGTTGCCCACGACTACCGACACATCACGACTTCGCTCATGGCGGTCATGTTGCCCAGGACTACCGACACATCGACATTTCGCAGCAAGAGTGCGAGTAGCGCCCTGCACAATGTCGAAGTCTCAGTCGTAGATCACGAAGTCTCCGTCGCCGCTACCGGTTGAGCGGCAAGGATCCGCGGGTCAGACCATCGCGCGACGGCCCGCCAGCGCACGACCCAGCGTCAACTCGTCAGCGAACTCAAGATCACCGCCCATCGGAAGGCCCGAGGCGATGCGCGTCACCGTTAACCCAGGAATGTCGCGCAACATCCGTACGAGATAGGTGGCGGTGGCCTCACCCTCGGTGTTCGGATCGGTCGCGATGATCACCTCGGTGACTTCGATCCCGTCGACCCGCTCGCCAATCCTGTTCAACAGTTCGCGGATTCGCAGCTGGTCGGGTCCGATGCCCGACAACGGGTCGAGTGCGCCACCAAGCACGTGGTATCGCCCGCGGAACTCCCGCGTGCGTTCGACCGCCTGGACATCCTTGGGTTCCTCGACCACGCAGACCAACGATCCGTCGCGCCGGGGGTCGCCGCAGATTCGGCAGCGGTCCTCGTCGCTGACGTTTCCGCACACCGCGCAGAACTTCACCCCGTCGCGGACCTTGCCGAGGACCGCAGTCAGCCTGTCGATGTCTGGCGGCTCGACGGAAAGCAAGTGAAACGCGATCCGCTGAGCACTTTTCGGTCCGATACCGGGCAATTTGCCGAGTTCGTCGATCAGATCCTGAACAGGCCCCTCGAACAAGTCAGAGCCCCGGCAGTTCGAGCCCGCCCATCCCGCCCGCTAACGGCCCCAGCCGGTCGTGGGCCAGGACGGTGACCTGTTTGGCAGCATCGGCGACCGCACCGACGATCAGATCCTGCAGCGTCTCGACATCGGCAGGGTCTACCACCTTGGGGTCGATCGCGACGGCCACCACCGCCCCGCTTCCCAGCATGGTGACCTGCACCAGCCCGCCACCGGCCTGTCCCTTGACCTCGGTGTTGGCAAGGGCCTCCTGCGCCTCCATCAGCTGCTGCTGCACTTGTTGAGCCTGCGCGAGCAGTGCTGACATATCGGGTTGGCCACCGGGCTGCATTACTGATCCTCTTGCATGTTTGGTTTCTTATCGGTCTCGACTTGGTTGCGCTCACGAAGATCCAGCACTTCGGTCTTTAAGCGTAGTCCGCATGCGGGCTACCGTGGCGCCGTGCACGTGTCAGCCCCCCGTCGTGTCGGCATGCGGAGTCGTGTCCGTATGCCGAGTCGCGTCGCCATGCGGAGTCGTGTCGGCATGCGGATCGGTTCAGCCATCGCCGTAGGAGTGCTCGCTGCCACGTCCATATCGGTCATCCCAGCCCAGGCGGCCCCCGCCAACGTCGCGGGAAAGATCGTCTTCCTCGACCCGGGCCACAACGGCTCCAACGACGACTCGATCAGCCGACAGGTTCCCAACGGGCGCGGCGGCACCAAAAATTGCCAGACCAGCGGCACTTCCACCGAGAGTGGACTAGCCGAGCACACCTTCAATTGGGACACGACGTTGCGGATTCGCCAGGCGCTGACCGCGCTCGGGGTGCGAACGGCGATGTCCCGCGGGGACGACACCGGTCTGGGCCCGTGTATCGACGAACGGGCAGCGATGGCCAACTCGATCAGGCCCAACGCCGTCGTGTCGATCCACGGCGACGGCGGTCCGGCCACCGGGCGCGGCTTCCACATCCTGTATGCGGCGCCTCCGCTCAACGCGGCACAGGCGGGTCCGTCGGTGCGATTCGCCCGGACAATGCGCGATCAGCTCGCCGGCTCGGGCATTCCGCCCTCAACCTACATCGGCTCATCGGGGTTGAATCCGCGAGCCGACATCGCCGGGCTCAACCTGGCGCAATACCCATCGATACTCGTCGAGCTCGGGAACATGAAGAATCCGGCCGACGCCGCACTGATGTCGACGGCCGAAGGACGCCAGAAGTACGCCAACGCCGTTGTCCGCGGGATCGTCGCATTCCTCAGCTCCTAGAGCTAAAGCTGGCCCGGGGGTCCGCTAAGCATGCAGCCACAGCTGTGATTTTGCTTTCACGACCGTGAATGCACGCTCGGCGAAGATCAGCCGGCTTCTACCTGCTTTTTGAGGTTGTCCAGCACCTCTTCCTGGATCTTGCGCAGCCCGGGTGGAGCGAACGTCTTCTCGAAGAAGCCGCTGATGCCACCCGCCCCCTGCCAGGACGTCTTGACGGTGACCGACGAACCCGGACCGGCCGGCGCGACGGTCCAGTTGGTCACCATCGACGAGTTCGCGTCCTTCTCGATAACGGTGTGACCAGCGACATCGATCGCAGCCTTCACGTCACGCGAGCGCGACTTGGTGGCTTGCAGCTTCCAGGAGGCCACGGTGCCGGCACCCTGCCCCCCGTCGAGCACCTGGTAGTTGCTGTAATGCGCGGAGAGGATCTTCGGCCGCACTGTCTGATAATCCGCGACTGCCGCCAGTACCTTTGCGGGCTCGGCATCGATCAAGACCGTGCTGGCCGCGCTGACCTGTCCCATCAGTGCAAACTCCTTGTCAACTGTTGTCCAGAGGGTGTGACTTCACTCGTGCGCGGTCGCATCGACTGCAACTGCGGACTAGCGTATATGTGTGTCTGTTGCCTCGACCGATGCACGGGCGGCTCACACCGACGGCGTGCAGCGGCTTCTTACTAGTTACCGGGCGATTCCCGCTGGCTCAGCTATCCGGCTGGCCAAGCCGACCTCCAACCTTTTTCGCACCCGGGCCAAGAGCACCGCACCAGGGCTAGACACCTCTGGACTGACCGGTGTAATCGCGGTCGATCCAGATGCCCGCACAGCCGATGTGGCAGGCATGTGCACCTATGAGGACCTGGTGGCGGCCACACTGCCCTACGGCCTGTCACCGTTGGTGGTGCCCCAGCTCAAGACGATCACCCTCGGTGGCGCAGTGACCGGACTGGGCATCGAGTCAGCATCATTCCGCAACGGTCTGCCCCATGAGTCGGTGCTGGAGATGGACGTCATCACCGGTGCCGGTGACATCGTACGCACCGCACCCGACGAGCATTCCGACTTATTCTATTCATTTCCGAATTCCTATGGCACGCTTGGCTATTCGGTTCGTTTAAAGATCGAGTTGGAACCGGTGAAGCCGTTCGTTGAGCTTCGGCACCTCAGGTTTCATTCGCTGGCCGACCTGATAGAAGCGATGGACAAAATTATCGAGACAGGCGGACTCGACGGCGACCGAGTCGACTACCTCGACGGTGTGGTGTTCAGTGCCAGCGAAAGCTATCTGTGTATCGGTATTCAGTCGGCGACCCCGGGCGCGGTTAGCGACTACACCGGCAGCAACATCTATTACCGGTCGATCCAGCATGAGGGCGGTCAGAAACACGACAGGCTCACCGTCCACGACTACCTGTGGCGATGGGATACCGACTGGTTCTGGTGCTCGCGAGCCTTCGGCGCGCAGAATCCGCGTATCCGCCGCTGGTGGCCGCGCAGATATCGTCGCAGCAGCTTCTACTGGAAGCTCATTGGCTACGACCAAAGATTCCATATCGCCGACCGGATCGACATGCGCAGCATCCGGTCGCCTGGTCGCTCACTACAGGAACGGGTGGTCCAAGACGTGGAGGTTCCGATCGGGCGGACCGTCGAGTTCCTGCAATGGTTCCTCGACAACGTGCCGATAGAACCGATCTGGTTGTGCCCGTTGCGACTTCGGGACGAGGGAAACTGGCCGTTGTATCCCCTGCGCCCACGCCTGAGCTACGTGAACGTAGGCTTCTGGTCCTCGGTGCCCGTGGGCCCCGAGGCGGGCTATACCAACAAGATGATCGAACGCAAGGTCAGCGAGCTCGACGGGCACAAGTCGTTGTACTCCGACGCTTACTACTCGCCTGAGGAGTTCGACGAACTCTACGGTGGTGAGATCTACCAGACGGTGAAGAAGACCTACGACCCCGACTCACGGCTTCTAGACCTATACGCGAAGGCAGTGCAACGCCGATGAGCGCTTGCGCGAAGAGAAAAAGACACCCGATGAGCGGTTGCGCGAAGAGGAAAGGATAGCGATGACGACATTTAGGGACCGCGTTACAGAAGCGGCAGACAACTCCGAGCGCAGGCTCTCCCTGGCAGAGATACTGGAAATCTTCGTAGCCGGCCGGCTGCCGCTGAAGTTCACGGCCTATGACGGCAGCACCTCCGGCCCCGACGAGGCGACCCTCGGGCACGATCTTCGAGCGCCGCGGGGGACGACCTACCTCGCGACCGCTCCGGGCGATCTCGGGCTGGCGCGGGCGTATGTATCCGGCGACCTGGAGCTCCTCGGGGTGCATCCGGGTGATCCCTATGACCTGCTGACCGCGCTGGCCGAGAAGCTGGTCTTCAAGCGTCCACCCGCCCGTGTGCTGGCCAACATCGTCCGGTCTATCGGTATCGAGCACCTCAAGCCGATCGCACCACCTCCTCAGGAGGCGCTACCCCGCTGGCGCCGCTTCGCGGAGGGGTTTCGACACAGTAAGACCCGCGACGCTGAGGCCATCCAGCACCACTACGACGTATCCAACACCTTTTATGAATGGGTGCTCGGCCCATCGATGACCTACACGTGCGCGTGCTACCCACACGCAGATGCCACGTTGGAAGAGGCGCAGGAAAACAAATACCGGCTGGTGTTTGAGAAGCTGCGGCTTCAGCCGGGTGACCGACTCCTGGACGTGGGCTGCGGCTGGGGTGGCATGGTGCGGCACGCCGCGCGGCACGGCGTGAAGGTGATCGGTGTGACGCTGTCCAAGGAGCAGGCCGCATGGGCGCAGGAAGCTATCGCGCGGGAGGGTCTGGGAGATTTCGCCGAGGTGCGCCACGGCGACTACCGCGATGTTCGCGAGTCACAGTTTGATGCGGTGTCCTCGATCGGGCTCACCGAGCATATAGGCGTTGCGAACTATCCGGCCTACTTCCGTTTCCTCAGATCGAAGCTACGCACGGGCGGGCTGCTGCTCAACCACTGCATCACCCGCCACGACAACACGCATGGTGCGAGTGCCGGGGGCTTCATCGACCGCTATGTATTCCCGGACGGGGAGCTCACCGGTTCGGGCCGCATCATCACCCAGATGCAGAACGCCCAGTTGGAGGTGCTGCACGAGGAGAACCTGCGTCACCACTACGCGTTGACCCTGCGCGACTGGTGCCGCAACCTCGTTGAACACTGGGACGAGGCGGTCGCCGAAGTGGGGCTTCCGACCGCCAAGGTGTGGGGTATGTACATGGCCGGATCCCGGGTTGGCTTCGAACAGAACGCAATTCAGTTGCACCAGGTGCTTGCGGTCAAACTCGATGAGCGGGGCGGCGACGGTGGGTTGCCGTTGCGGCCCTGGTGGTCGGCGTAGTCGGGCGACGGTCAGGCCGACCACGTTAAGAAGCCCGACCGCATTAAGAAGCCCGACCAATGGTGAAGGGATTAGGCTCACAAGATGGTCCGGTTCCTGCTGCGAGTCGCTGTGTTTCTCGGGTCCTCTGCGATCGGGTTGTTGGTGGCGGTCTGGTTGGTTCCGGGTGTGTCGTCGTCCGCTCTGGGATTCATCACCGCGGTCGCGATCTTTACCGTGGCCCAGGCGATCCTGTCGCCTCTATTCCTCAAGATGGCCAACCGGTACGCGTCGGCGTTCCTGGGCGGCATCGGGCTGCTGTCGACGTTCCTCGCGTTGCTTCTGGCATCGCTGCTGTCCAACGGACTGACCATTCACGGCGTGGGATCGTGGATCGTGGCCACCGTGGTGGTCTGGTTGGTCACCGCCCTCGCGACGGTCGTCTTGCCGGCCCTGCTGCCGCGGGACGAGAAGAAAGTGGAGTGAGCCGCCCAGCCCGGTCTCAACGTTCGATGGGCCGCGCCCCTAGTTCGTTCTGCAACAACTCCAGCGCGGCCTCCTCAGGATCCCGCCGCGGCGCCTGAGGGTCGACGCTGCCCGCCTCGGCCAGCATGGTCTCTTCGTCATCGTGGGTCGGGTTTGCCTCGGGCGGGGTCTTGGGCGGTTCGGCGGCCGCGGCCGGTGGTAAATGCGCTGCGCCGGCCTCACACCGGATTTTCCAGTTCACACCGAGCGCGTCCTTGAGCGCTTCCCGGATGACATCCGCGTTGCGCTGTTCGCTCAGGCGTTTCGCGAGCGGCGCCGATTCATGGCTGAGGACCAGGGTGTCGCCATCGACGGTGCGCACCACCGCGCCCGCCAGCATCACTTCGGTGGTGCGGCTGCGTTCGCGGACCTTCTCCCGCACCGTCGTCCACATACTTCGTACCGCGGCGGCGTTGGGT
>JAHZKD010000339.1 GCA_022600605.1 Actinomycetes bacterium | reverse complement strand
TGTCCCGCTGGTGTTGTCCGCACCGGACACCGCAGCAGGAAAGGCGCTGCGCAGCATTGCCGACACGCTGTCGAGCCGCAAGCGCGGCCTTGCCGGCATGTCGCTGGGGTTGGACCCCGCAGGCCGTTAGCCCTGAGACTGTACTCCGGCTGCCAGCACGCAGTTTCGATGTGGATCTCGATGTAAACGGGGAAGTCAGGTGGCATCCGTGTCGAACGGCGTCGACGCTGCCGGCTGTTCGGCGTCGGGCGTGGCGGGAGCGACCTCGACGGGACCACCGGCAGACAGCGGCTTCTCCGGTACTTGCGGTGTACTGCCCACTGTGTCGAACTTCCCCGTGAAGATCGAATCGTCGCCGTCAAGCAGGTGCTTGGTCAGCGCCGCGCGCGGCGTCATGCCTTTGAGCCTCTGCAGCTCGGAGAGCGGTTCGCGCAGGTCGTCGAACTCGGGGCCCAGGTCCTCTCGCAGCTGGCTGGTGGCGCCGCTGATGTAGTCCCGGGCTTGGCGCAGTGCGCTGGACGTCCACCTGATCGCGCCGGGCAGTCGCTCTGGTCCGAGGATCACCAGTCCGGCTATCACCAGGACCATCATCTCGCCCCAACCGACGTTGGCGAACATCGGTTACGTGCTGTTGTCCGGACGGGGAGTCACGGTGAGCGTGACGCGACGGCCGTCGCGGACGACCTCGATGGGTGCCGGCTCGCCGATCGCGAGTTGCCGCACGGCGACGACGAACTCGTCGGCGTCGTCAACTTCGCGATCGCCCACCTTGACGACAACATCGTTTTCAAGCATGCCGCCCTGCTCGGCGGGTCCACCCTGGGTCACGTTCGCGATCTGCGCACCCTTGGCGACATCGTTGCCTACCGAGCGCGCCGTGAGACCCAGGGTCGGGTGGGCTATCTTGCCGTTCTGGATCAGCGTCTCGACAACCTGCCTGACCTCGTTGACCGGGATTGCGAATCCGAGGCCGCTGGCGCTTTCAGACAGTGACTTTCCGGCGGTGTTGATGCCGATCACCTCGGCGTTCATGTTGATCAGTGGCCCGCCCGAGTTGCCGTGATTGATCGACGCGTCGGTCTGCACCCCGTCGATGACGGTGTCGGTGTCCGAGCCGTCGCCTGACAGCGGTATCGGGCGGTGCAGCGCGCTGATGATGCCGGTGGTGACCGTGCTGCGCAGTCCCAGCGGCGCGCCGGCGGCGATCACTTCTTCGCCGACCTGGAGTTTCTCGGAGTCGCCCATCCGCGCGACGACGAGGTTGTCGACGTTGTCGACCTTGAGCACCGCCAGGTCGGTCTTGGGATCGCGGCCGACGAGGTTCGCCGGAACTTCAGTGCCGTCGTGGAACACCACAGCCAGCTTGTACTTGCTCGGGTTGCTGGCTGCCTCAGAGATCACGTGATTGTTGGTGACGACATAGCCGCGGCCGTCCACAACGACTCCGGACCCTTGGGCACCTTCGCCTTCGCTGGCCGCTTCGATGGTGACCACCGAGTCGGCCACCGCAGCCGCTACTTCGGTGAATCGGCCAGGCGGCAGATCGGGGCTGTTACTGGTCTCCAGAGTCACCTTCGATGTGGTGAATGCCTCGACCACCTCGGCGGTCTTGCGGCCCACCAGACCACCGGCCACGCCGATCACCAGCGCGACTATGCCTAGCACCGCGAGTGCCGTGTAGGAGACCTTGCCGCCAAACAACACCTGGCGCACGCCTAGCCTGCCGGTGTTGCTGGCGATCGGCGCCGGTGGCGGCGGCACGAACGCCGGCGTCCCCAAGGCGGCCGGCGATCCAGGGTTGCGCCACGGATCGTCAAGTTCGTCGGCACCCGCTCCAAGTTCCGCCTTGAGCGCACCGACGTCGGCGGGGTGCCGCTGCAACGAATCGCCGCCAGGGTGGGTGCGGCCGAACGCTTCGGCCAGTACCGGGTCGGGGTCTTGGTTCTTCGGTGTGAACTCCCCCTGATCGCGATATTGACCGTCAGTGGCAAAAGAGCCGTGCACACCCGCGGGCCTGCCGAAAGCACGTTTGGCTGCGGGGTCGACAGGCGGACGCGACACGGGGCGCGGCTCAAGAGGTTCCCGGCCGGACTTGTCCAGATTAGTCACCCGTTTATTGCCCTTCTCTTACCGTCAGTCAGTTGGTTAGGTCAGCAATCGCCGACAAATGTCGATGAACGACTTCGCTTCTACCCTACCGACGCTTGCGACGGGCGCGCTGCGCACCATCAGCTAACTGCGGCGTTTCGGCCGTTGGTGCAACGTCGTCCTGGGCGCGGTCCGGGATCTGGGACAACAGGCCCAGCAAAGAAGTCGGCATCGCCACGGCGCAGGAATCCCGCAACGCCGATCGCGCTTGGCGCTGGGCGTCAACCTCCTGCGCGCACTCAGAACACAGCGAGAGGTGCTGAGCCGCCCGCAGGTATGCAGTCATGCGCAACTCGCCGTCGGCGAACGCCGCGACAGCCTCCGTCGACAGGTGCTCAGTGGAACCGAATTGGCGCGGGCCAACGGGCGCGTCACTTTGCGAAGCAAACTGCGATGGAAACCAAGAGAAGGCGCGACGAACGGCGTCCCCGGGATCGACCATCACCCCAGCTCCTCTCGCCTCAGCTCATGTCGGGCTACTTCGAATGTAGCGCGGCAAGCCGTGCGGCAACGCGCAAACGTCAGGCCGATTTGGCTGCGTCGTGAAAACCCTCCGCCATAGATGGGTCGGAATGGCGTCCCAGGTGATCACGCAGCGCTTGGCGGCCACGATGGATGCGGCTGCGTACCGTACCCAACTTGACGCCGAGAGTCGCCCCAATCTCCTCGTAGGACAGGCCTTCGATGTCGCACAACACCACGGCGGCGCGAAACTCCGGCGGGAGTGAGTCAAGGGCGGCCTGAAGGTCGGGGCCCAGTCGGGAGTCGTGGTAAATCTGCTCGGGGTTCGGTTCGTCTGCCGGCACGCGATCGTAATCTTCGGGCAGGGCTTCCATCCGGATCCGACCGCGACGACGGACCATATCGAGGAACAGGTTGGTCGTGATGCGGTGCAACCAGCCTTCGAATGTGCCGGGCTGGTAATTCTTCACTGATCTGAAGACGCGAATGAACGTTTCCTGAGTCAGGTCCTCCGCGTCGTGCTGACTGCCCGATAGGCGATAAGCCAGGCGATACACCCGGTCGGCGTGCTGGCGGACGAGTTCGTCCCAGCTCGGCATCGCCGTCTTGTCGCCGGTGGCGTCAAACACCGCTGTGCCCGTCAATTGGTCGGTGGGCTCCACCCACTCGGCATCGGTGTACTGCTCGAGGTGTGCCATGGACACCGGAGCCACCGGAGCCACCGGGGACGCCGGGGACGCCGGAGCGACCGGGGCGGCACCGGGGGTCGACGTGCCGATGGCGGGGGCGGGCGCGGCGGCGGCAGCAGTCGCAGGGGTGGAAATCGTCTGATCCTCCATGTCGTGACGGTGGTTGTCGTCGGTAGACAACCGCTCGTAATCGAGAACACCGGATGGCGTGGCTTTCTTCCCAGCACTGTCTTGCGGGCGAACAATATCGCCGCGAGCGCTGAGAGCGCCGTCTGTCATGGGATTACCGTCTCCTGTGCTGGTGTGCCTGACATAGGAACAAACTGAACGTTTCCTGAGAAATATCGACGCCCCGTGGTCGACCAGCCAAAACAGTGGATGCGACCCCTGGATTACCGGAACTTGGGGCGGGCGTGTCGCTGCGCCTGCAACCCGCCCTTCGCTCTACGCTGCGGGACATGGCCAGCACCGACGAGCCCGAAGCTGGTTCCGGGGATTCCGGGACGAAAGTGAGCCAGGCCGAGGCGATCGTCGCCCATGCCGAACACTCGATCTCTGAGGACGCCATCGTCGCTGCGGCCAGAGAGCGGGCGTTGGATATCGGCGCGGGGGCGGTGACACCGGCGGTCGGCGCACTGCTCTGCGTACTGGCCAAGCTGACCGGGGCGAAAGCGGTAGTCGAGGTCGGCACTGGCGCAGGAGTCAGCGGTCTGTGGTTGCTGTCGGGTATGCGCGAGGATGGGGTGCTGACGACGATCGACGTCGAACCCGAACATCAACAAATCGCCAAGCAGGCATACACCGAGGCCGGGATCGGACCTGGAAGAAGCAGACTGATCAGCGGACGCGCCCAGGAGGTGCTCACCAGACTGGCCGATGAGTCCTATGACCTGGTGTTCATCGACGCTGAACCAGCCGACCAGCCACAATTCGTCATCGAGGGTGTACGACTCCTCCGCGAGGGTGGCGCGATCGTCGTGCATCGCGCCGCGCTGGGCGGGCGGGCCGGCGATGCGTCCGCCAAGGACAGCGATGTCAGTGCGGTACGCGAGGCGGCACGGCTCATCGCCGAGGACGAGCGGCTGACACCGGTGCTGATTCCGCTCGGTGACGGCCTACTCGCCGCCGCGCGCGGCTGAACCAATTGCCGCGTTGTGTGCATGTCGGCACAACCCATCACCCGTCGAGCCATCACCCGTCGAGCCATCACCCGTCGAGCCATCACCCGTCGAGCCATCACCCGTCGAGCCATCACCCGTCGAGCAGAACCCGCGCTAGGCGTGGGCACCGCATGCGGCGGCGCGTTCCTGGCAGGAGTTCACGATGAATGAGCATCGCAGCCAATTGGCCGTCGAAATCAGCGGCTTGTCGAAATCATTCGGGAACACCAAGGCTCTCGACGGCGTCGACCTCACCGTCGCACCCGGTGACGTGTCTGGCTTCCTCGGTCCGAACGGTGCAGGTAAATCCACCACTCTGCGAATTCTCCTGGGGCTGCTGCGCGCCGACTGCGGCACCGTCAGGCTGCTGGGCGGCGACCCTTGGCGCGACGCAGTGCGCCTGCACCGCCGGATCTCCTACGTCCCTGGCGATGTCACGCTATGGCCCAACCTCACCGGGATGCAGGCCATCGACTTCCTGGCCGGCCTTCGCGGCGAAGGCGCAGTCGACGAGGGGCGCAGGGACCAACTGATCGAGCGCTTCGAACTCGACCCCTACAAGAAGGCCCGCACTTATTCGAAAGGCAACCGGCAGAAGGTGGCGATTGTCTCCGCCTTCAGCACGCGCAGCGAACTGTTTGTCCTCGACGAGCCGACCGCCGGCCTGGATCCGTTGATGGAGAGAGTGTTCCAGCAGTGTGTCCAGGAAGTTGCGGATCAGGGTGCGGCGGTGCTGTTGTCCAGCCACATCCTGGCGGAGGTCGAAAAACTTTGCCGCACAGTAACGATCGTGCGTGCCGGCCGGACCGTAAGGTCGGCAACGCTGGCGCAGATGCGCCACCTGATGCGCACCACCGTCACTGCGCGCACCCGCGCTGATGGTCGTGTCATGGAACGCGCGCCTTACGTTCACGACCTTCGCATGCAGGACGGTGAACTGCACTTCTCGGTCGACCGCGAGAATCTCGACCGCGCGATGTCCGATCTCGCCAGCTTGGGCATTACCGAACTCGCCGTCGCACCGGCCTCCCTCGAGGACATGTTCCTTTTGGAGTACCAGGGTACGGACCGGTGAATGCCATCGCTGCCGGGTCGCCGACGCGGACCGGGCGGCATGCGGCGCCGCCGGCGCCCTCCCCGTGGACTGGCATCGGCGATCTGATCCGCATCGCGCTACGCCGGGACCGGGTGCGCCTGTCGGTGTGGATTGCAACGCTGACGTCGATGATGGTCTACACGCCCATTGCCCTCAAGCTCGCTTTTCCTGGGGAGCCGGAGCGTCTGGCGAGGGTCAACCTTCTCAAAACCCCGGCAGGAATGATGTTAGGCGGCCCCATGTTCGGCGGCAACGAGACCGAGCTCGGGGTGATGATGGCCAACGAGATGACGCTTACCCTGATCATCGCCTCCTCGATTCTCGCCATTCTCACCGTCATTCGGCACACCCGCGCCGAGGAAGAGAGTGGGGCAGCAGAACTCGTACAGGCCTCAGTCGTTGGCCGATACGCGCGTACGGCCGCGGCCCTGGCGCTCGTCGGTGCGGTCAACGTTGTTCTTGCCGTGACAATGACCTCCGCAATGGCAGCCACCGGTTTCGACGTTATGGATACCGCTGGGATGTGCGTGGGCGTCACGGCCGCCGCAACCGTATTCGGCGGCTTCGCGGCCGTCACGGCGCAGATTTGGCGGACTGCCCGTGCGGCGACGGGTGCAGCGATGGCAATCCTCGCACTCGCTGCGCTGGTCCGCGGGGTCGGCGACGTCATCGACAACTCGGGAAGCGCGGTGAGTTGGCTCTCCCCCATTGCGTGGGCCCAGCAGATGCGTGCGTTCGTCGATCTGCGGTGGTGGCCGCTGGCCCTGCTGGGCCTATTGACAGGCGGTCTAATCCTCTTGGCGGCACTGCTTGAGGCCCGCCGGGAGTACGACGACGCAATCATCGCCTCGCCCGGCGAGCGGTCCGCTGCCCGCAGGATCAGCGGAGTGCTCGTACTGCATATTGCGCTGCAACGCGGCCAGATCATCGGCTGGTCGGTCGGACTGTTCGTCGCGGGCCTGGCGTTCGGTTCGATGACCAAATCGCTGCTGGAAGCAGCCGAGGACAACGAACTGCTCGCCCGGGTTCTGGCGGCCCAGGGCAATGACGGTGTGTACACCACGATGTCGCAGTTCCTCGCCGCGGCAGCATGCGCCTACTCGGTATCGGCTGTGCTGCGCGTGTACGCCGACGAGCAGTCCGGTCTCGGCGAGGCCGTCCTCGCTGGGGCGGTATCGCGCTGGCGGTGGCTGCTCACCGCAGTGGTGTCGGCGGTGCTCGGCTCTGCAGTGCTGATGTTCTTCGCGGGCCTCGGCAACGGTTTGGGAGCCGGACTGACGCTGGGCGAACCACATACCGCCCTGCGACTGACACTGGCCGGCCTTGCATTCGTACCGGCGCTCGCCGTGCTGGCCGGGGTCGCCGCGCTCGCAGTAGCGCTACGTAGCACGTGGATCGGCTGGCTCGCCGTGACGTTCGTCATCCTGTCGCTCTACCTCGGTGCGCTGCTGCGCTTGCCGAGCTGGCTCATCGATCTATCGCCGATCGGGCAGACCACGGTCCCCACCGAAGTGCCCGTCGTCACGTTGATCGTGATGGGCTTCATAGCAGCGACTTTCACCCTGGCGGCAGGATTCCTGTACCGGCGCCGTGACGCCGCTTAGGAGGCACCGCAGTCCGGCTCTCTGAGGTATGGAGCCGCAGGCTAGATCCAGACGCCCTTACCGACGGCGACGACGCCGCCGGCACTGATCGAAAACCGTTCGCGGTCCTTGTCCACATCGACCCCGACCATCTCCCCCGGGCCGACCACCACATTCTTGTCCAGAATCGCGTGACGAACCACCGCCCCCCGCCCGACGCGGACACCGGGCATGATGACGCTGCCCTCGACGATCGCACCATCATCAACGACGACATTCGACGACAGCACGGAGTTGTGCACCGAGGCAGCCGAAATGATGCTGCCCGCACCGACTACGGATTCCTGGGCCGATCCGCCGTTGACGAACTTGGCGGGCGCCAGGTTCTCCGAGCTGCCGCGGATCGGCCAGCGAGTGTTGTACAGATTGAAGACCGGATGCACTGAGACCAGATCCATGTGCGCGTCGTAAAAGGCATCCAGCGTTCCGACATCGCGCCAGTAGCCGTGGTCACGTTCGGTGGCGCCGGGCACTACATTGTCGCTGAAATCGTATACCGAGGCCATCCCGTCGGACACCAGCCGCGGGATGATGTCACCGCCCATGTCGTGGTCGGAATGGTCGTCGTCGGCATCTGCGCGGATCGCATCGATGAGGACACCAGTCGTGAAGATGTAGTTGCCCATCGACACAAACGTTTGCTCGGGGTCATCCGGTACTGAGGGCGGCTCCGCTGGTTTTTCTACGAACGCCCGGATCCTGCCCGACTCGTCGGCGTCTATGCAGCCGAACGCGGACGCCTCTGAACGCGGCACCCGGATCCCGGCGACGGTCGCCCCAGCGCCGCTCTCGATGTGCTGGTGGACCATCTGCTCGGGGTCCATCCGGTACACATGGTCGGCTCCGAAGACGACGATGAAGTCGGGATCCTCGTCGTAGATCAGGTTCATCGACTGGTAGATGGCGTCCGCCGAACCGGTATACCACCGCGGCCCGAGCCGCTGTTGGGCCGGAACAGGCGTTATGTACTCACCGGCAAACCCTGACAATCGCCAGGTCTGTGAAATATGGCGATCCAAGGAATGCGATTTGTATTGGGTGAGAACACAAATGCGCAGCAATCGGGCGTTGACAAGATTCGAGAGCACGAAATCGATAAGCCGATAGGCGCCTCCGAAAGGAACCGCTGGCTTGGCGCGGTCTGCTGTCAATGGGTACAGCCGCTTGCCCTCACCACCGGCCAGGACGATGCCCAACACCCGCGGCGCTTCCCTCATCCTCCAAACCTATCGGCACCTCAGGACCCACGGCCAGCCACCCACACTATTGGCGGCCGCGATCGTGGATTGCCAGAACAGGCAATTGCTGATGGGGCGCAACGAATCGCAAAGTTGGATACGGTCACACCATGCGGGTGGCGATGATGACGCGAGAGTACCCACCCGAGGTCTACGGCGGTGCAGGCGTTCACGTCACCGAGCTGGTTGCGCAGTTGCGGCGCCTCTGCGAGGTTGACGTGCACTGCATGGGTGCTCCGCGGCCGGAAGCCAGCGCCGCCCCGCCCGACCCCGCCCTGCTGGGGGCCAACCCGGCGCTGTCGACCCTGTCCGCCGACCTCAACATGGTCAATTCGGCCGCAGACGCTACCGTGGTGCACTCGCATACCTGGTACGCCGGAATGGCCGGGCACCTGGCCGCACTTCTCTACGACGTGCCGCACATACTTACCGCGCATTCGCTGGAACCCATGCGGCCGTGGAAGGCCGAGCAGCTCGCCGGCGGCTACCGCATATCCTCGTGGGTCGAGAAGACGGCCCTTGAGGCAGCCGACGCCGTGATTGCTGTCAGCTCGGGGATGCGAGATGACGTGCTGCGCACCTACCCGAGCGTCGATCCCGACCGTGTGCATGTCGTGCGCAACGGCATCGACACCCAGGCGTGGCATCCGGTCGCATCGACAGGAGATGATTCGGTCCTGGACAGACTCGGTGTCGATCGCTCCCGCCCGATCGTCGCGTTCGTCGGCAGGATCACAAGGCAGAAGGGGGTGTCCCACCTGGTGGCTGCAGCCCACCACTTCGCGCCCGACGTCCAGTTGGTGTTGTGCGCGGGCTCCCCTGACACCGCTGAGATCGCCGCGGAGGTGGCGTCCGCGGTGCGGGAGCTCTCCAATGCACGCGGCGGGGTCTTCTGGGTGCGTGAAATGTTACCGACCTCCAAGATTCGCGAAATTCTTTCTTCAGCAACCACTTTCGTGTGCCCATCAGTGTATGAACCGTTGGGCATCGTCAACCTCGAAGCAATGGCGTGCGCAACGGCGGTGGTAGCCTCCGACGTCGGCGGAATCCCCGAAGTGGTGGCCGACCAACAGACAGGCTTGCTCGTGCACTATGACTCAGGCGACACAGCGTCCTTTGAGCGCGAACTCGCCTATGCCGTCAACTCCCTTGTCGCCGACTCCGAAAAAGCCCACCGTTTGGGAGCGGCCGGGCGTCAGCGGTGTATCGCCGAGTTTTCGTGGTCACACATCGCAGACCAGACGCTGCAGATCTACCGCAACGTTTCGGCCATAGGGAGCAGCAGCGAACGCGTCGTGGTGGCCGCGACCGACGGGGCCGATACCGCTAGCCTGTGACGGCCTTGAGTTCATCGCCGAGCGCGGCGGCTTCGTCGGGGGTGAGTTCGACGACGAGCCGGCCGCCACCTTCCAGTGGAACCCGCATCACGATGCCCCGCCCCTCCTTGGTTGCTTCGAGTGGACCGTCGCCGGTCCGGGGCTTCATCGCCGCCATCGAGTTGCTCCCTCCGCATGGGCGTGCCCGTCAGGGCCGGTCTATCGGTACGCGCCGGGCCCGCCCAAACTCTGCGAGGAAAACAGACAACACCCGGCCTTTTACTGCTTCAGACCTCCATTGTTCCCTATCCGAGGTAACCCATGTGCAAAGACCCGGCGAAGGCGACTCAGTTGGCAGACCGGATTGCCGGTTTCAGCGCACGTCGGGGACCTATTCGGCTCAACGCCGCTCGCGACGGGTCGGCCTACTCAGACAAGGGCGCAACCCAGCAATGGGCGACGTGATCGTCGACCATCCCTGTGGCCTGCATCATCGCGTACGCCGTCGTGGGGCCGACGAATCGGAAACCGCGGCGCTTGAGTTCCTTGGCCATCGCTGTGGATTCCGGGGTCACCGAAGCAACCTGCGATAGATCGGCGGGCCGCGGCCGGGTGATCCGATCCTGCGGGGCAAAAGACCACAACAGTTCCCCCAGATCGACACCTTGGTCGGCCAGGTCGGCGACGACTCGGGCGTTGGAGATGGTCGCCGCGATTTTGGAACGGTTGCGCACGATGCCGGCATCCGCCATCAGCCGCGCGACGTCACGCTCCCCGTAACGCGCGACCCGCTCGACGTCGAACCTATCGAACGCGGTGCGGAAGTTGACTCGCTTGCGCAGGATGATCAGCCAAGAGAGCCCACTCTGGAAGGCCTCAAGACTCACCCGCTCGAACAGCGCCGCCGAACCCCGCACCGGGCGACCCCATTCGTGATCGTGGTAATCGCAGTACAGCTCGAAATCGGTCGGCGATAAACGTGATTGGTCGATCCACCCGCACCGGCTCCTGCGGTCAGCGCATGCCGTCGTCACCATTCGTCCCGCGGGTTCTCCGGTGGCAACGCATGCGCGTCCTCCCCGGAAACGTCGTCGGCGGGTTCGAGTAGCTCGTGGGTAGCACGCACGGTGGCGAGCTCACCTCGAAGCAGGTCGAGTTCCTGTCCGATCCGGTCGAGGACCCAGTCGACTTCGCTGGTCTTGTATCCGCGCAAAGTCTGGGTGAACTTCACCGCGTCGATATCGACGCCGGTGACACCCGATGCCGGCAGCACGGTCGCTGTGGTGGCGCGGGGCAGCGGAGGCAGTGGCTCACCGCGGCCGAAGAGCAGGCTGCCGACGGCGAACAAGACGACACCGACCAACACCAGAACCACGAGGTAGAGCAGAACGAGGGTCACGCCTCGATATTGCCCGACGTCGTGATCTCGCGCTGCCGACAAGCCGACGCCGAGGTGCCGCGGCGCTCTTGACCGGGAGTCAGCGCGGACGCAACGTCCTCATCGGCGGGCGGTCCTGAAGGGAAACCGTCGAGATGCGCGGGGTGTAGTCCTCGCCATCTGCGAAGAATTGTGTCAGCCCGACACCTGAATCTGGAACGCCGCACCGGGACAGCAGAGTGGCGATGACCTGCCTGCTCATCGACGCCAGCTCAGTCAGCGGCCGGTTGCGATGCGTGCGCACGCCGAGGTTCACCTGGGCGATAGCGTCGAGTCCCAGCCGATCGTAGGTGTCGATCAGTAGACCGATCTCGACGCCGTAGCCCGGAGCAAAGGGCACCGCGGTCAGCATCTCACGAGTTCCGGCGTACTCCCCGCCAAGCGGCTGGTACAAGCACATCAACTCAGGCCGCAGCGCCGCCAGCAGCGGGCGGGCCACCAACTCGGTGACACGGCCACCCCCACTGGCGTCCTCGCTACCGCTGATCTTCAGCGGCCGCCGGTAGAAACCTTTGACCAGGTGGACGCCCTCGGTGGTCAGCAGCGGGCCCAGCAGTTTGGGCACGAACATCGGATCAGGATCAAGCAGGTCTGAGTCGACGAAGACGACGATGTCACCCGTGGTGGCGGCCAGCGACCGCCACAAAACCTCGCCCTTCCCCGCCTGCGGCGCGACTTCGGGCAGCGCGACTTCGCGGCTGATCACACGGGCCCCGGCGGCAAGCGCCCGGATCTCGGTGTCGTCAGTGGAACCGGAATCGAGCACCACCAACTCGTCGACCAACCCACCGAGCAGTGGAGTGATGGTCTCGATGACGCCGGCCACCGTCTCCTCCTCGTTCAACGCGGGCAGCACCACAGACACTGTGCGATCTGCCTTGGCGGCCTCGAGTTCAGCGACAGTCCAGCGCGGGCGGCTCCAGCTGCGGTGGGTCAGCCAGCGATGTTCGGCCACGCCTTCTAGGGGCAGTTCCGTGACTCGATCGGATAACACAGTCATGCCAGTCCCCTTACCGTGCGTGTCGGCGGACGCGCACCCTGGATAGAAGCCACCATTTCGAGCACGCGTCGTGTTGGTCCCACCTCATGGACCCGGAACATTGCAGCTCCGTCCGCAGCGGCCAGCGCGGTAGCCGCCAGGGTGCCCTCCAAGCGTTCGGTCAGTTCCACACCCAGAGTCTCCCCGACGAAATCTTTGTTGCTCAGCGCCATCAGGACCGGCCATCCAGTGTTTACGAGGTCTTTTACATGGCGCAACAAACTAAGCCCGTGATAGGTGTTCTTGCCGAAATCATGTGTTGGATCGACCACGATGCCGTCGCGACGGACGCCAAGGGCCAAGGCGCGCTCCGCGGCGGCAGTCACCTCGGCGATGACGTCGTCGACCACTCCTCGCTCAGAAGTCCCGTAGTTGACCCGGAACGGCCGGGACCGTGGGACCGCACCACCGGTGTGCGAACACACCAATCCGGCCTCGAATTCGGCGGCGACACCTGCGAGGTCCGGATCGACTCCGCCCCAGGTGTCGTTGATCAGGTCCGCCCCGACGGCGCAGGCCTGTTTAGCCACCTCGGCACGCCAGGTGTCGACGCTGATCAGTTGGTCGGGGAAGGTGTCACGGAGCCATTCGATAAACGGCACGACGCGAGCGGTCTCCTCGGCAACGTCGACGTCGCTGCCCGGGCCCGCCTTGACGCCACCCACGTCGACGATATCGGCGCCCTCACTGACCACCCTGTGCGCGGCCTTCTTGGCCGCCTCGTCGGTGAACGTGGCGCCATGGTCGTAGAAGGAGTCTGGCGTACGGTTCACGATCGCCATGATCAGGGCCCGATCGCCGCCCACCGGGCGCCCTAGAAACGTCGACTGCACACTCTCAAGGCTACGGGCCTGCGATTTCGGCGTGCTTATCACCGCTCAGCGCAGTGTTCACGCCGAAATCGCTACCTGGGCTTATTTCCGGCCGCTACATCATCGGGGTACTCGGCATAGAACGGCACGTAGCCCTCACCCTTACCCGACAGCACATAGATCGGGTCCTCGACCTTGACCTCGCCATCGCCCCCGCCATAACCCTGTTTGCGCAGGTCGCCCTTCTGACTCTTCATCGTCGACGTGTGCGCGAGTTCCTCGACCACCCGCACGAACAGCGGGATCGCGTATGCGGGCAGCTTGTCGTACACAGCGTTGGCCAGGACCTTGCCGTCGAACTCCTCGCCGTCCTTGAGCTGGATCGCTACCATGCCCGCCCTGCCGCCGGTGCCGGGAACCTCGACGCCGTACACCGTGCACTCCTGGACTTGTGAGTCTCTGGACACAGCCGCCTCGACCTCCGTGGTGGCCACGTTCTCGCCCTTCCATCTGAAGGTGTCGCCGAGCCGGTCGGTGAACGCCGCGTGCCCAAAGCCCTGCGAGCGCATCAAGTCCCCGGTGTTGAACCACACGTCGCCCTCTTTGAAGGCGTCGCGCACCAACTTCTTCTCCGAGGCCTTCTTATCGGTGTAGCCGTCGAAGGGCTGGAAGCTGCTGACCTTGGACAGCAGCAGACCAGGCTCCCCGTTCTTAACCTTGCGGACCCGGCCATTCTTGTCACGCACCGGCTCGCCGGACTCGTTGTACTCCACGAACGCCACCGGGGTTGGGCAGATACCGGTGGTTTTGTCGACGTTGAGCACGTTGACGAATGCAGTGTTGCCCTCGCTGGCGGCATAGAATTCGCAGACCCGATCAATGCCGAATCGGTTGGTGAATTCGTCCCAGATGGCCGGACGCAGACCGTTTCCGGCGATAACGCGTACCCGGTGTTTGCGGTCGGTGTCCTTGGCCGGCTGGCTGAGCAGGTAGGTGCAGACCTCGCCGATGTAGACGAACGCGGTGGCGTCGTAGCGGATGACGTCATCCCAGAATCTCGACGCCGAGAACGACTTACCCAGCGCCAGTGTGGCGCCGGAGTTGAGCACCGAGGACAGCGCCACCGTCAAGGCGTTGTTGTGGTAGAGCGGAAGACAGCAATAGAGCGTGTCACTGCTGTTCAGACGCATGCCCAGACCGCCAAACCCAGCCAATGCTCGTAGCCATCGGTAGTGAGTCATCACGCTGGCCTTGGGCATCCCCGTGGTGCCGGAGGTGAATATGTAGAACGCCTTGTGCTTAGCCAGTACGGCCGCGGTGGTCGCCGGATTCGTGGTTGGTGCGGTCGCTGCAAGCCGCGTGAGCTCGTCGAGGGTCATCAGCCCGTCGGTGTCGGCCCCGCACTCGGTGATGGCCCCCACGAACTCGGTGTCGGCGACGACGACCGAGGCTGACAGCAGTCCGAGGCTGTGCTTGAGCGTCTCGTCACGCTGGTTGTAATTCAGCATTCCCGAGATCGCACCGCACTTCACCGCAGCCAACATGACAAGGACGGGTTCGGGCGAATTGCGCAGCATGATGCCGACTACGTCGCCGGGCCCAACCCCCTTGGCGGCCAGCACGGCGGCGTAGCGGTTGACGGTCTCGTTGGCCTCACCGTAGGTGATCTCGCGGTCCTCAAACTTCAGGAACGGCTTGTCTGCATAGCTGGCGGCACGTTCCTGGAAGACCTTGCCGATGGACGTCTTGGCCGACGGGCGAGCGAGGAATCCGGTGGCGAAGCCGCGCAGTATCGTCGGTGCATCCCTGAGCAGACCGGGCATCTGGCCGGCGATATCTAGCAACCCAACACTGGTGCGGGTTCCGGACTTCTCCGTCATCTCGGCTCTCCCTCTACCGCTGGATTGGGTGGTATCCCCGCCCGTATGCGCTTGTCGGTCATGGAACGATCCCTCCGCCATGTCGGTCTTGGGCCACCCTAGTTGCGGGCGGCATCGGTGAGCCGACCGGTGCGCACGCGGCCAGCGCGGCATCGACATCACCGACGATGATCAGTCGCCGCATCGCACTTTCGGCAACGTAACCACTTTCGACCAGCCCGCGCAGCCAGTCCAGCAACCCCCTGTAGTGGCCGAACGGGTCGAGCATCACGACCGGCTTGGAGTGCATGCCCAAATATCCCGCACTCCAGGCTTCGAAGAATTCCTCAAGCGTCCCGATCCCGCCCGGCAGCGCGATGAACGCATCGGCACGGTCTTCCATCACCTGTTTACGTTCCCGCATGGTGTCGGTGACGACGAGCTCGTCGGCCTCGGTGTCGGCGACCTCTCGATGAACCAGCGCCTTGGGAATCACCCCGACGGTGAGCCCACCTTCGGCCCGGGCGGCGCTAGCCATCGCCCCCATCGCCGAGACGTTGCCGCCACCGGAGACCAATGTCCAGCCCCTGCGGGCAATCGC
>JAHZKD010000338.1 GCA_022600605.1 Actinomycetes bacterium | reverse complement strand
TACCTGACGGGCATGGCCACCGCTACGTGAAGAACATCGCCAACGCTTGGGCCGCGGTGCTGCAACCCCCCGGCTGGACCCCGGAGAAGACCGAACGGCTGCGCGGGTTATTGCGCGCCGAGGCCTAGCGGCGTCGAATTCAAGCGTGCGCGTGTTGTTTCAGTGTTTGAATACGGTTGAGGTGGCGCCCTAAGCGCAGTGCCGTCACGGCGCTCGGTGGCCGGTTGGGGGTCTTCGAACGCGTGCCTGCTGGCAGGGCAACGATAAGCGGATCCGCCGGTTGTGGTGCGGCGAGGGCCACCGAGTTCCGCAGCGCCACAGGAAGAAGCGTTTGACAGGTATCGGTGTCGCTGCGGGCGCGATGTCCGCGATTCGTCCGAACGTGATCTGGGCGATGGATTTCCAGTTCGACAGCACCGCGGATGGCCGCACTTTCAAGTCGTTGAACATCATCGACAAGTTCACCCGCGAAGCACTGGCGATCGACCTCGGTCGTGGCATCTACGCTGACGGTGTCGTCGAGGTCTTGGATCACCTGGCCCTCCAACACGGCGCACCGGTCTACGTGCGGTTCGACATGGCCCCGAGTTCGTGGCCCACGCCGTGCACGATTGGTGCCGATTCACTTCTCGGCCAGCTGCAGCGCCCGGTCGGGCTCAAGGTCGATAGAAAAACGGATTTTTATTGTGGTGCAATATGTTTCAAGGGGGAATTTATTTCCGCGAAAACTCGTTCGCCGTCCGCTTCCCCGGCGGTAGGGTCATTGTCGGATCTCGGCCGAGCAAGCGCGCACAGGCCCAGCCAAGTGGGTTGCCGCGAGGAAGTCGAGAAGTTGCAGACACGCTCGAGTTGCCGGTGAGGGAGTGCCAATGGCTGTCAAGGAATACCCGGAAAATGGTGCCTTCAATGGTCGGATTGGCCGAACCGTTGACGATTCGACGGAGGCCTATCCCGTACCGCCGCGACCGCCCGAGGGTGCGCCAAACGTGGTGTTCGTTCTTCTCGACGATGTCGGCTACGCGCACCTGGGTTGTTTCGGCAGCGACATCGACACCCCGAATATGGACCGCATCGCCGCTGGCGGACTGCGCTACAGCAACTTTCACACCACAGCCATGTGCTCGCCTACCCGGGCCAGCCTGCTAACCGGTTGCAACTCGCACACCACGGGCATGGGAGGCATCGCCGACCAGGGAACCGGTTTTCCCGGCTACAACGCGATGATCACCAAGCGCACCGGGTACCTCTCTGAGATCCTGCTCGAACATGGATACGCGACGCTCGCGGTCGGCAAATGGCACCTCACGCCCCGCGAGGAGTCCGGATTGGGCTCATCACGGGCGCGCTGGCCGCTTGGTCGCGGCTTCGAGAGGTTCTACGGCTTCATGGGCGCCGAGACGAACCAGTGGGACCCGGACCTCATTCACGACAATCATGCCGTGCACCCGCCGGCCACGGCCGAAGAGGGCTACCACTTCACCGAGGACATGGCCGACCGGGCCGTCGAGTACGTCAACGACTTGCGCAACTGTGAGCCGGACCGGCCGTTCTTCCTCTACTTCGCCACCGGCGCCTGCCATGCGCCCCACCAGGCGCCACGCGAATGGATCGACAAATACGCCGGCCGGTTCGACGACGGTTGGGACGCATGGCGCGAACGCACCCACGCCCGGCAGATAGAGATGGGGTTGTACCCCGAGGGAACACAACTGACGGCGCGGCCACCATGGGTCGAGGCCTGGGACGGGTTGCCGACGGACCACCAGGCGCTCTACTCACGAATGATGGAGGTGTTCGCCGGGTTCTTGTCCCACACCGATCACCAGATCGGCCGCCTGGTTGAGCATTTGGAACAGATCGGCGAACTTGAGGACACCATCATCGTGGTGCTCTCTGACAACGGGGCCAGCGCCGAAGGTGGGGCGCACGGCTCGTGGAACACCAATCTCTTCTACAACGGTGAGCCCGAGACCTTCGAGCTCGCTGCCCCTTACCGTGACCGTCTCGGTGATCCGTCTACGTACCCGCACTATCCACAAGGTTGGGCGCATGCCGGCAACACGCCTTTTCAACGGTGGAAGCGGGAGACCCACGAGGGAGGTACCGCCGACCCGCTGATCGTGCACTACCCGCGCCGGATCGCCGATGTCGGGTCGGTGCGTCGCCATTACGCACATGTCGTCGATGTCGTCCCGACCGTGCTCGACCTCATCGGCGTTCAAGCGCCGGCTGAGATCGGCGGCATGCCCCAAACCCCGATGGCCGGTGCCAGCCTGGCGTCTACCTTTGAAGATCCGGCCGCAGAGCAGGTTCGGGCGCAGCAGTACTACGAGCTCCTGGGGTGTCGGGCGATCTACCAGGACGGCTGGAAGGCCGTCGCCTACCACCCGTTCATCGGCCAGAGCTATGACCCCACCGCTGACCCGTTCCAGCCGTTCTCCGCCGACGAATGGGAGCTGTATCACGTGGCCGAGGACTTCTCGGAGGCACACGACCTCGCGGAACAAGAGCCCGAGCGGCTCCGCGGTCTGGTCGACCTGTGGTGGGCCGAAGCCGGACGGTATGGCGCTCTACCGCTGCATTCGATGCGCAGCGTCTACGCCAATCGGCCCCGCTTGTCGGCACCGAGAGACGTTCACGTCTATCGGCCCGGCGGGCCGGTGGCCAGCGCCCTCGTCGTGGACGTTCGTCACCGGTCGCACACGTTGACCGCCGAGGTTACGGTGCCGGCATCGGGCGCCGACGGGGTTCTCGTGGCGCATGGCGGTCGCTTCGGCGGCTACGCGTTGTTTGTTCAGGACGGCAAGCTCAGATATGAGTACAACCTGTCCGGCATCGAGCGCACCTCGATCGTTTCCGAGCAGGATGTACCTTCCGGCGACGTGGTGCTCGGAGCTCGTTTTGAGACGCCCGGGGGGCCCTCGGCGCGGGCCGAGGTAACACTGCTCATCGACGGGGTTGCGGTGGGCAGCGGTGTCATCGATCGCATCACCTTCCACACCTACACCCTGATGGGTGACAGCTTCTGTGTTGGCTATGACGACTCGACGCCGGTTTCCGGGTCGTATGCGTCCCCTTATCCTTTTACCGGCGATCTGCATCGGCTGACCGTCGCCGCCGAGGGCGAGGCTCACGACGTTAGCGAACACGACTGGGCGGCTTCCAATCGCTCAGAGTGATACAGCCAGCGACGAAGGCTCCGCAGGGGCCTTGTCTGCGGGTTCGATCTGAGCGCTGACTCAGATCCAGGTCCGCATCCTGTTGCCCTCGAAGGGACGCGTCTTGAGCGAATCGTCTCACGGTGGCGCAGGTTGCGCAGTGTGATCCAGGGCAACCCGGCTTCGATGCGGCCTATCACCTCAAGAACGTTGTCGTGCCGGCGCAGGTGGCCATCACCGTCGAACTAGAAGGTGTG
>JAHZKD010000337.1 GCA_022600605.1 Actinomycetes bacterium | reverse complement strand
GCCAGGATCGCCGGCGGCAACTCCCCGCCTGGCCCCGGAGGCGCCCTGGTCATCGAGAGCTCGCGCCGCGCGGTGTACTGCGTGGCCGGGCGGCGACCGACCATCGTGTTCACCCGGGCTGCGCTTCAGGCCCTCGATGATGCCCAACTCGCCGCGGTGATCTCCCACGAGCAGGCCCACCTGACGGGACGCCACCACACGCTGCTCGCCGTCACCAGCGGCCTGTCTCGTGCCCTATACCGGGTGCGTTTGTTCAGCGACGGCGCGCGTGAGGTCGCCCGGTTGCTCGAAATGTGCGCCGATGACGCCGCGGCCCGCCGCCACAGCGCCGACACCGTCGTCGACGCACTACTAGCCCTAACCCTGCCCACCCCGACCGCACCGATGCCGGCCCCCGTAGCCGCGATTCCAGCTCCTGCGCTGAGCGCGGCCGGGACCGGGGTCACCCAGCGGGTGCAACGGCTGCTGTTCCCACCCGATCAGCTCCGCGCCCGAATCACGCTGTCCCTGGCCGCGAGCGCCACGCTACTTGGCCCCGTGGTGACCGCCAGCCTGCTCATCGCCGTACCGACCTTGTGCATCTAGTAGTTACTTTGTTAGGTGGGGAATCGGTGGTGGCAGTGCGAGCAGGTGCCGATCCAAATAGATAGTGCGCGTATGCTTTCGCGCAGGGCGCTAGAGAGGGACAGGCCTGTCTACGTACGGACACAGCAAATTCAACGAACCGTCGACGAGAGGGTCGGCGCAACGTACGCACCCTCGTTTGTCAGCGCCGGTGTCGACGCTGACGAGTGCACTGAGGTCAGGACGGGAGAGCAGGGCCCGGTGGACAGCGGAGCACGCAATGGAGAACAGCTCAACGAGCTCGTTGTCGACTGGTGTCGTCGACGGACGTGTGCAGGGCCGCTCATGGCATCTCGATGGTGGCGTGAAGAGTGCTCGGCGCTACGGGCGGGGCGCAGTTCAGCGTGTACGGCCTCGGATCGGCCCCCTAGGGCCAATGGTCCTCAATTGAGCGATATGATCGTCATTTGGCGATAGAGGCGGCCTCTGCGGAGGTGGAGCGAGTGGAGCGGATCGAGCTGGCCCCGGCGGCGGCGTTGTTCTGTTCGCTGGGGGATCCCACCCGGTTGGCGATCGTGCGGCGCTTGGTGGCCGGGCCGGCGCAGAGATCCCGCGGTGAGCACGCCACCGACCTGATAGCCGTTCAGGCCGAACGACTCACCCGCCGCGGGCTGCGACTGGCGCAATTCACGGTGGCCTGCAACGTTATCGAAGGCGTTGTCGCCGTCACCGCCGGGCTGATGGCCGGACTGGTCTCAGTGATCGGGTTCGCCTCGAATCGGCCATCGAATCCATCGCAGCGGTGCTAGTCGCGTTGCGGCTCGCGGCGCGGCCGCACCACGGGGCCGCCAGCTTGCGGCCGGATTGGTCGATCGCCACGAAGGTGCGGCTTCGCTTGTGTGCGTCAACTCCCACGATGGCCAACATCGTCTCCTCGATGTCATTCGGAAACCCCGCGCAGGGCGACGCCGGGCGCCGAAACCCGTCATAGTGGCCAACGCGAGCGGCACCTTCGTGTGAACTCAGGCGCCCGCCGCTGCGGATGTGAACGCGTCTGCATCCCGCCCACACCCGCCCAGGAACTGCGGAAACTGCTCGATGCGCTCGGCAATGCGTACTTGAGCCAACCCGTGGTGCGGCGCGGCAACTTTTCATCAAACGCCACGCGAGATCCGAACGACCTCTTCGCCTTCTTCGCCAAGGCCGGCCCAGTGTGAGGTGTTTGACCTGAGTCGCATCCGCCGCGCTACCAGTGCGGCGGTCGCATTAAGGCTCCCGACAGCGTATTGAGGATCATCGCTCCTGCCGCCGTGCTCACGACCATGAGCAGCAGGGCGGCGGCCGGCCACGGCCAGGTCCACTCTCCACGCCGTCTTGCCCGTCGGGCACCTAGGACGCCGAGTAGGCCAGCAGCCACAATTGCAGCCGACACACCGACTGTGGCCATGATGATCCCGGAGTCGCACCCGTTCGGCGCGTGAGCCGTGCACATGCCGTAGGAAGCCGCGCCCTCTACCCAGATGTAGAAGAATGAGACGGGCCCGGCGAAGGCCGCCAGAATTGTCAACAACGTTGTCAACGCCGGGGTCGTGCGAGCACCTGAGATTGGCCCATGTACGGGAACGAAAGCCGGTTGTCGGTCGGAGTTCTCGCCCGTTGTCATGTCTTGAGTATCGCAGCCCGGAAGCCGGGTTGCATGCGTAGTTCTACCCATTGGCGGGCGCCCCGGTGCTGCCTTCGGGTTCCTGGATGAGGCTTCACATCGGTTCACCAGCCGGGTCGTGGAGTGGTGGGGGCGGGCCTGCTGGCCGCATGAGCGTCGGCCAGCTCGGGGTGATAATCGGATCGGCCCGTCGGCACTAATGCGTTTGCGATAGCACAGCGAGCAACATCATCGAAACCGGCACTGACTGTGTGATTCCGTACGCGGCGACCACGTAGTCAATGCGTTTAACCCGGTGACCAGGCAGACCGGCCCCCAAGTCCTGATGTGTCAGATTGGGGCGTGATTGTCGTGATGAATGGTTGGGCGAAGGGCTGGATGTGGGTGTGGCCCGTCTTGGTGCTCGTTGGGCTGATTGTCATCGCCGCCGAGGCAGTGCTGTGGTCGCGAGGGTGGGGCTCGAGCCGCTGGACAGTGTGGCAGGCGCCCGCCGGATCTTGGACGAACAGTTCGCGCGCGGCGAGATCGACGAGGAAGGAGTTCGTCGCCGGCGCGCTGAATTGCCATGAGCGGCAATACCATCGATCGTCGCCGAGCGTTGGGCTTGTTGGTCGTCGGGTCGGCCGGTGTGGCTGCGGGCGTGGCAGGCTGGATGACCGGGCTCGGCAGACCGGGCGATGGTCTGGGCGATGTGGCCGGTGGCGAGCCGGCGTGGCCGAGCAGTGGCGGCTGATTAACACCTGCACCTCACGGGTGCTATCGCTGCGCCTTGAAGGCCACCAGTTGACCCAGATCGCTGGTGACGGTCACTTCCTGCCGGCTCCGGGCAACCGTGCCGACTTTGTGGTTGACCCGTCGGCGCAGGGCCGGTTCGCGCTGTGGACCGACCCCTACGATCGCGGCATCCTGGGCATCCTGGGCATGCTGGGCGGTGGCGGCTCGACCACAGCCAGCGGCCCGGTTGCGCTGGCCACGGCTGCGGTGTCAGGGAGCAACAGAACAACCCCGCCGCTGCCAGCGGCGCTGGCCCGCCCCGGCGTTGCCATCCGGGCCCGTCAACGCGCAACGCACGGTGCGCTTCGAAATGCAGATGGGCATGGCCGCCGGTGGCATGAGATGGACCATCGGCGGACGCGTCTTCAATGCCTAGCGCACCGATCCAGCCGTACGGCTCGGTGCGACGGAAGAGTGGATGGTGACCAATACCAGCTCCATGGACCACCCCTTCCACCCTCACGTTTGGCCGTTCCAGGTACTCGCCACCAGCACGCCCCAGGTGCTGAGCAGAGCCTTCACGACGTGGTGCTGGTTCCGGCTCGAGGCTGGGCACGGCCTCGTTTGCACTTTGCCGACTTCGCCGGTCGCAGCGTGTATCACTGTCACACCCTCGACCACGAAGACACCGAAATGATGGCCACCATCGAGGTCGCCCCTAGCAAGTGCCGTGTGATGATGCCGGTGTGGACTTGAACCGGTGAACAGCCGTCCTTATCGGGGTCGACTGACGATCGATCCGGGTACTGAATTACGTTGCGAGCCGATTGAAAAACACCGGATCATCCAGCAGCGCATCTCCACGAGGCTTAGGGACGTGGCGGCGTGGTGGGCGCCGGGGATCTCGGCGAGGGTTCGCCTGGCCCCCCTTGACCTGGTCTCATCATTCCGCCGGGTCCCATCATTCCGCCGGGTCCCTTCATTCCGCCGTGTCCCATCATTCCCCCGGGGCTCTTCATTGGGCAGCTGCCCATCGATCCTCCTCGCTCCATCTGGCCGGCTTCGTAACCGCGATGCCAGTCGTAGTCGCCCCCGGTTGTGCTGCCGATGAAGAGCCCGGAGAAGAAGATCGCCGCAACGATGAAGAGCACACCAGCGACGATGCCAACCCAGGCCAGGACCTGATTGAGCCGGTTGGGCTGATTGTGTCCGTGCTCGTGAGGCGCGGGTGGCTCGGAGGCG
>JAHZKD010000336.1 GCA_022600605.1 Actinomycetes bacterium | reverse complement strand
CAAGAGCGGTCGAGGACATCACATAAACCGTCCAGACTGGTCTTCCACGGCGGCAGCGGGTTCTCGACGCCGTACTTGGCCGCCATGACCGGCCAAACTTGGTTGCGTTCCACGATGTCATCAAGTAGGTCGATGGTGATGCTCTCCCGTGACCGCGATTCTTCTGAGTCACCCAAGTCCTTGTTCCTCACTTCGGTCACTCGGCAATCGGGCGGATGGCCGGGCGGGTTTTGGTGATCACGTTGCTGGTGACGCCAGGCTTGGGCAAGGCGACACCGATCAGGCAGTCGCGGGTAATGATTTCGGCCAACTGGTCCTCGGTCCAGCCTTCCGTACCCTCGGGGCGCATGGGCATGACCATGAACCGGTGCTTCTGGTTGGAGTCCTCCACTCGCACTTCGACTTCGTCTGGCAGCTCAAGGCCGAACTCGGAGAGCACCTGCCGTGGCCACCGCACGATCCGACGCCGGTAGTTCGGGGTGCGATACCACTCCGGTGAATTGCCAAGAATGGGGCGCGGATAGCACGAGCAAAGCGCGCAGACGATCACGTGGTGCACCTTTGGGGTGTTCTCAAGAATCTTGAATGCAACAAAGTCGCTGGGCGTGCCGAAGCCGGTGGGGTCCAGCCAGTCGACCCCTACTTCCTTGCTCGCGCTGTTCGCATCGGTCAGGGCCAGCTTCATGAACTCCGGGTCTCGCCATGCCTTGGCCACCAACCGGGCCGCGGGTGTCGGGCCGATCTGCTCGGCGTACTCGGTGAATACGCGGTGTTCTGCGGCGGTGAACAGGCCCTTCTCGACGCACAACTCGCGCAGCGCGATCTCGAGAACCTCAAAGTCAGTGATCTCCTCGACCATCGGTTTGACGGTGCGTGCGTGATCGTGATCGTGATCAGACATGGCTAATGGGTATTCCTTTCAGACGAGAGCGTCAATGACGAGTCGGGAACCGCGAGGGAATCAGCCGGCGGATTCCAGCCAGCGCTCAGGGATCTCCGTCTGCAAGGTGTCATTCGTAGGCCCGGTGTAGGAGTCCCATAACTCGGACTGGTTGAACCGGACGATGTAGAGCCACTCAGGCTTGGCGTCCTCACGGTCCCAAGCCTCGTCCTCCGGAGCCGGACTCTCATACGTGACCTCGGCGATCATCCCTTCAGCCCCGCGCACGTACTCCGGGGTGCGGGTGTAGAACAATGCGGGCAACTCGCGCACCTTCACCCGATCACCGACCTTGAACTCAGCCGGGCCAGCCTTGCCGGCAAAGATCTGCGGATCACCAACACCGACCGCATCGAGGTGGTGCTTGTTGCGCCTGACATTCGAACCGTCACCTTCGAACTTCGGCTGCGCCTCCGGCGTCCGCCCGTTGAGTCCACCGACGTAGCGGTCCTGAACCTCGGCCAATCGATCAGTCAGCTCCCCCCAAGTGATGTGCCCCTTCTCAATCAGGAGCCGACCGACTGCCCACAGCCAGCGGGAGTAATAGGGAAGACCCAGATAAATCGCCCGCCCTACATCGACGTTGCCAATCCGCCGGCGTTCTTCAGAAACCCAAATGCCCCGCCACCCGAGAACCTCGCAGAGGGCATAGGTCATCAGCTCCCACTGCTCTTCTTCCTTGTCCTCATAGGTGTGCGGCACATCCAACTCGCCACCGACATCGTGGCTGGTCTTCATGTACGCCAGGTAGTGATCGTGAGTCACCTGATCAGGAGCCGGCCATTCCGGGACCTCCGGATACGTAGCCTGGAGCCTGGAAACCAACGCGAGCTGCTCGGCGCGTTCCTCAGCAGTGCCCATCACAAACTCACCTCGTTGAGTCGAAACCCTTCACAGAAGTGCCGGGCTGAACCGGCTTCGTGCAGTCGAGCAACACCCTTGCATCATCCGCGCAAAAGGCGCCCAAAGTCCACAGTGAACCGGCCTTGATCTGTCTCAACTCTCTGGATACGGCACATTCAGTGCTGATTGCCGCCCAAATCGAGCCGCACCGCGCGCGCGGACAGCTCTGTCTGAGTGGGAGGTTCACCACGTGGACGAGGGAACAGCGTCTATGGGCTCGGGCGGCGAAGGGCTTGCTCATCGCAACTCCGATCCACACAGCTTCCCACGCTTGAATCGGCGCCGACTTTACTATTCACCCGCTTCCGCCGCCTAGCCTCACGACTACGTGCTGCATAGGAGCAAATCTACCGCCTACGCTGTGGGATGCGGTATCAGACTGGAACTACTCAGGGGGGTGAAAGGACGATGACTGTCCGAGTGTCGGAGCGGGTTGGTTCGGCGTGGAGCGAGTTGATCGGCCCGGAGGCCACGGCCACAGACACCACCATCGCCCTCGGGTTCTCGGCATTGGGAGCCTTGGCTGCACCGTATGTGACCCATGCCCGGCGGGGAACGCATCTCGGCGATCGCTTGATCTTGCGGCTGCTGGCATCCGACTTGTGGGGCGGGGCCTGGGTGAACAACACGAAGGCTTGCGCGCGTTGGTACGAACGCCCGGGTCAGTCCGATACCGATCATCTGAAGTTTGCCGCCATGCATCTGCATCCCATGGTCTTAGCGTGGATGGATCGTCCCAGAGCATCACGCCGAACGCCCGGATGGCTCTGGGCAGGAACCCATTACAGTTACCTGATCGCCGCGACATTGACGATCCGCTCGGCACCCCGGCAGCGTCGATTGCTGGGACCAGCCTTAACGCTCGGGGGAGTTGTGCTGGGCACCGCTCTCGGTTCGTCGCCCGCAGCGCCGTGGTTCGCCCCCGTCTACTACACGAAGCTGTTGCTGGGGCACGCTTCTGCGGCGCTATGGCCTGACGACGCCCTCGCCGCCGAGCTATGACAATCAAGGGCTCGGCCATGCTAGCTTGATGTGATCAAGTGATCGATTAGTGTCGCACCCTCCGGTGCTGACGATGAGGATATTTTTGTGACGGCCACTTCGCAATTGGGGAGACCGGTCGGGGCCAGCGGCGAGGCGACCCGGACTCGGATCATCAATGCCGCGATGCGGTGCGTCGCTGAGATGGGCTACTCGCAGGCCACAATTCGCGGGATTGCCCGCATCGCCGGCATGACCAGCGGCAGCCTTTATCACTACTTTCCAAACAAATCGGAGCTGCTAAAGGCCACCGCGACCACCATCGACGACATCGTGTTCCCGCGGCTGCGCGCAGCTGCAGAGGACAGCCACGACGTCGTCGACCGGCTCGAAGCAGTGTTGGACGAGTCGGCACGGCTCATGTGCGAGTATCCCCACCTTGCCGACTTCGAGCGCGCGATCCGCGCCGAAAGCGGCCCACAGCTGCGCCGTGACGGGGGGCAACAATTGGGGTTCAAGGCGCTGCGCGATGTCATCGCCGACATCATCGACGACACCGCCGCGCAGGGACTGTTGCCCGCTAGCACCGATCCTGAGGCAGCGGTGAACGCCATCTACGCGCTAACCCGGGGGTTGACCGAACAGGCGGCGAACTGTCCCAGACAGACTCACCGCGCAAACCTGCTCTCGGCTAAGCAACTCATTAGGGGAACTCTGTTTCGGGCTACCCCCCAGCGCGCCACACCCGACGTCGCCGGTTCGATTGGGTGAGCCCGTCGCGCCCCCGTCGATACGGATGCCTGGGCTATCGGAGGCCCTCGGCGACGGCCTTGATCTGCAAGCATTCCTCGAATCCGGCCAGTCCCATCTCGCGGCCGACGCCGGACTGTTTATAGCCGCCGAACGGGACATCGCCCGAATACCACACGCCGCCATTGACATTGATCGTCCCCGCACGCAAGCGAGACACCACCCAGTCGATACGAACCCGATCGTTGCCAAACACCGTGCCCGACAAGCCGAACGGCGAGTCGTTGGCGATTCGGAGTGCGTCCGCATCGCCGTCGTGGGGCAACACCACCAACACGGGGCCAAAAATCTCCTCGCGCGCTACGCGCGCATCATTGCTCAGGCCACTGATCACGGTTGGCTCGATGTAGAAGCCCGAGGACAAGCTCGCCGGACGCCCGCCCCCGCACGCGAAAGTACCGCCCTCCTGCAGCGCCAGGTCGAGGTAACCCTGCACTCGATCCCGCTGTTTGGCAGAAATCAATGGGCCGCAGACGGTTTTGGGGTCAGTGGGATCACCGGTCGGGATACTCGCCATGGTGGCAGCCGTCATTCCCACCGCCTCGTCGTAGTGTTCCCGCGGCACCACCAGCCGCGTCGTCAACGCACAACCCTGCCCCGCGTGCGTGCAGACCGTCATTGCCGCCGCCATACAAGCTGAGGCCAGGTCTGCATCGTCCAGCACGATGAAGGCGGACTTGCCGCCTAACTCCAGAGATACCTTCTTGATCGTCTGCGCCGCTGTGGTCATCACCGTTCGGCCAGTTGCCGTCGACCCGGTGAACGACACCAGGTCAACCCGCGTATCTCCCACAAGCTGGGCGCCGACTTGATGGTCACTCGACGTCACGACGTTGACCACCCCGGGCGGGAAGTCGGTTTTTTCGGCGATGAGGCGAGCTACCTCCGCGGCGCACCACGGCGTATCGGGAGCAGGTTTAAGCACCACGGTGTTGCCAGCGGCCAATGCCGGTCCGAGCTTGGCCAAGTTGATCTGGTGCGGAAAGTTCCAGGGCGTGACCGCGCCGACGACGCCAAAGGGCTCGCGCACGATCGTGCGCCCGGTGTGGACGCCCAGCGGGGCGGCTGCACCTAAATCTTCACGCCAGGAATAGTTTTCGGCGGTGGCAGCCGGAATCTCAAGGTCATTGACCGGCACCTCCAGTTGCCCCTTGTACGTCAAAGCGATGGGCGCACCCACCTCCGCGACGGTCACCGCACGTAATGGCTCGATCTCCCCGATCAACGCTGCACGCAGCTGTCGCAGGCACTGCACCCTCAGCTCAACATCGCGCGACCAGTCCGATTCGTCGAACGCTCGACGAGCGGCGGCCACCGCGCGGTCCATGTCGTCTCCGGTGGCGTCGGCCGCCTCACCCAACGGCTCTTCGGT
>JAHZKD010000335.1 GCA_022600605.1 Actinomycetes bacterium | reverse complement strand
GACCGGCAGATGGCTTTCGCCTCGTCATCGGCGGTGGTGGTCCACCGCTCGGGCTCCCTGGTGCAGGCCCCGATCGGTATTTCGTCCTGCGGAACTGCGTTCATCCGTGTCGCTCCTCTGTGTGCGGGCGAGGTTCGCCGCCGTGACGCAGAACGCTAGCGCACAAACCGTAGCGTTGCAACAGTTAGCGCAACGGAATGGCGGCTTTGCCGCCCTCCGCGGACGCGATAGGAGCCTAAGGTGCGGCCATTTCGCCAACTGACCTCGCTCTTTCCTGGGCCTACTCGCCGGGGCAGCATGCGCAGATTGGTACGCGAATTCCGTCGCGTCGATGCAGTTTTGCTGCTCAAAAAGGTGTAGCTTTGATACGGAACTACGGCGTTCTGCCGAACTGAGCCGGGCCACCGAACCAGGCCCGCAGGGTTGGGCTCGCGCCGATTCGAGCCAGCCAGCACGAGGAATCCGGGTAGATGACCAACGTGGAGTCGGTCGACGAATCGACCGATGTACCGGATACCGGAATGGCCAGGGCCGGGGCTGCGGCGGCCGCCCGGCGACGCGAACTCGACATCAGCCAACGCAGCCTTGCCGCCGCCGGGATCATCAATGCCGGTGCGTTGATCGCCTTCGAGAAGGGCCGAAGTTGGCCCAGGGAACGCACCAGGGTAAAGCTCGAGGAGGTACTGCGCTGGCCGCCCGGGACAATCACGAGGCTGCGCAAGGGCGAACCGCCGCAACATGGTGGTCCCGCGTCCGCGACTCCGTCCGATGCGAGCAGCAACGAGGTGTCGTTGATCGCACAGGCCGTCGTAACCGCCGTCGGCACGGTCAGCTCAACGATCACATCCCTGCCACCCGTGCACGACCCCGCCTTCACTCCCCGCGTGACGGCGATTCTGTCGGATCTGCGACAACTCGAAGCCGTGGCAGCGCGAGCGGCACGGATCGGCCGGCTGACACCGACGCTGATCAAGGCGCTCAGCACCGTGCGCAGACACTATGACGATCTGATGGTGCTGGCAGCGAGCGCACCAAATGCCACGCTGGGGCAGCGGCTGTATTCGGCGCGACGGGCAGCGAACCTGACGGTGCCGGAAACCGCACAGGCCGCAGGCATTTCCGAGAATGCGATCCGGCAGGCCGAGGCCGAAGAGCCAGTTTCCAGTGCCGAGGCCGCGGCCATCGATGAACTGATCGCCCAGATCCACTGAGCGCCGGGCTCAGCGCCGGCCGCGCTGCCCATCGTCTTGGGATGGGAATTGGGCCGCGACATCGCGATCGGTCACAGAACGTCTCCCCTGGATGGGACTGAGGCAGTTGCTGGCACTCAGCATCCGCCAGGCCGGCTTGCCCGGGACTCCCAGCAAACTATCAGTAGGTTCACATCTACAGCCAGGCAGCGTTGGTGAGTGTGATGGCTGTAACAGGATGGCATGTCTATCAGCTTCACTGAGACCGCAGTGGCGGCCCGCGGCAAACAGCGCCGCCGTGCAGCGAAGGACGCGTCCGATCAGGTGTATCGGCAGTTCAGAAGCCGGTTACACGTTGGCTGAAGTGGGCTGCGAAGGGCCTGGTTACGGCGGCCTGAGCCCACTGAATTACTGCGAGAAGGGCGTTTCTCCGCTGGTACGCTGCCACAGGAAGGAGGTCACCGCATGGGTGTGTCCAATGGCACTGAATACGCTGGCAAAGCCATCGGCAGCCTCACCGATAGCCACATCGGGCGCCCGGCAGCGCCCCCCAGCCCCATCCCGCAGTCACTGCCCCAGACCACTCGGGAGAAAATAGGGAAAGCCAGGAGTGCGTTCGGTTCCCCAATCCTGAAAGCCGGGCAGGTGCTGATCGACGGCATGCGCCTGACTACCGGCTGGGGAGACCCTGTACGGGGCGAGTCGTTCGGGCAAGGTTCAGCACGGTTCTTGCGCGCCGGCGAAACTGTGACGTCGTCATACCCATCCGACGAGTGGCAGGGGGTGGGATCTCGGGCCTACGCAACGGCAAATCGCCGCCAGGCCGACCACACCGAGTCGATGGCCACGCTGGACCGCAACGTGGAGAGAGTGATCGAGCGGCAGGCATACCAGGTCGCAATGAGCCGCGACAATCTGGAGGAGCAATCGGGCTACCTGGGCGACCTGAGCCACGTGACCTGGGCGATGGCCCTCATCCCCGGTATCGGAGCGGCGATGAAGACCATTGTCGAGCTCGCCGCGGTGAGCGCCGCCCTGAGCGCGTGCGGCTACACGCTCTACCAACTTTCCCAGGAGGCAGGTGAGAACGCCGGACAGCTGCGCGAGCTTGCCGAGGAGTACTCGGCGTTGAGCCTGAGGACAGCTCCGCCCGACCTTGGCGATGCGCCTGGGTCACCACCGGTATCAGGCGGGCCACCGAGGCCCGGCCAGTCGGATCAATCGGCGTCAGGAAGGCCCGCCCCGACCCTGGTTCCAGGCTTGCCGCCGACTCCTGCACCGTCAGGAGCGCTCGGCGGGGCGCCCGCTTCTGCGGGGGTAGCGCTCCCGCCAGCAGGTCCACTTGCCCAGAGAGCCGCGACACCAGCCGTTGGGCCCGCCGTCACGGCGCCCGCTGCGGCGACGGGGATGATGTCGGAGTTGACCCCGGCGTTCAGCGCACTCGGCGGAATGGTCGGGTCGGTAGTGGCCCCCCTGGCGGCCGTGCTGACCGGGGCCGCCGGGGCTGCCGGGGCGGCCGGGCAGTCACTGTCGATGCTGACGACAGATGCCGCCGCGGCAGGCGAGGTCGGTGCGATGGCGCTCGACGAGGAAATGCCGGCTACCGAATCTGAAGACGACCGTGCCTTGGACGACTCCACGGCTCTGGCTGGTCACGATGGCGGCCACACCACGCCCGAGATCGTCGCCGAGTCCGCAGAGTTGCGGCCTCAGCAGACGAATACACCTGAGCCGCTGAGGCCGCACGTTCCAGCGGCCGCGACGCGGCCGCCTCTATAACTGAGCAGGAGACCTCACCATATGTCCCGCGAAGCACTAAAGGTGACTACTGCCCACCTGCGCGAACTAGCTGCCAAGCACGGCCAGACG
>JAHZKD010000334.1 GCA_022600605.1 Actinomycetes bacterium | reverse complement strand
CCCCTCGAATGCCCCGGTGGCATCGGCTGCGCCGGCCAGCACGTACAACGCTGCGACGATGGCAAGTGCCTGATGTGAGAAGCCGGCCAGCATCTGGTCCTGGTCGATCACGCCCAGCATGTACAAAGTCAGCACCGCGCCGCCGACAACCAGTGTCGGATTGAATCGGTCCAGAATGAGCAGGCCAACAGTGACGCCTACCACCCCGAGGGTGAACCAGGCATCTATCGTCACATCTCCCCCAGTCAAATAGGCCCGCCGACGGTCGTGCACGATTTCCAACAACATGCGTACCCTTCAAGTGCTCTGACACGATAGCGCCAGTAGCGCGACAAGATCGGCCGGTGACGCCAAAAAGTTCGTTTCAAATAGACAACTGAATCGCCCTGGAAACGCTGGTGGCGCCAAATATTCGGAACCGCGGCGAAGCACCCGATCAGCGAGGCGATGCGCTGGAGCTTTCACCTTCCGTACGCCGCGCAGATCTGATGTCGATGAATTTCGTCACGAATGGCGACGCATTGGTGGCCCTGGCGAGCTACCGCCCATGGTGATGCTGGACATGAGCAGCGCGATCACCTGCGACTGGCGCGGGGGCGAAGTTTGGTGATCGACCTCACAATGGACCAGACACGCGGGTGAGTCGAATATTCTTGCTTGACCATGCATGACATGGTCACGCAACGACGGGTTAATCGCGACGAAACAAGCTCTGAATAGACAGTGGGCATGAGTGAGCCGGGCACGAGTGAGCCGGGCACGAGTGAGCCGGGCTGGTCGCCTCTCACTGGATTCCGAGTCGCGGTGACATCAGCGCGGCGCGCCGACGAACTCGCGGCATTGCTGAAGCGCCGCGGCGCGACGGTGACCTGTGCGGCCGCGATCGAGATGGTGGCGCTGCCCGATGATGAAGAGCTGCGCCAGCGCACCCAATCGCTGATCGACGACCCGCCGGACATCGTGATCGCCACCACGGGCATCGGCTTTCGAGGCTGGATCGCGGCGGCCGACGGATGGGGCCTGGCCAACGAGTTGACCGCGTCCCTCAGCAAGGCCCGCGTCGTATCCCGCGGCCCGAAAGCCACCGGTGCACTACGTGCCGGCGGCCTGCCCGAGGAATGGTCGCCCGAATCGGAGTCCTCGCGCGAGGTGCTGCACTACCTAGTGGAAGGCGGCATCTCCGGAGCCCGCATCGCCGTGCAGTTGCACGGGGCCACCGCGGATTGGGATCCGTTCCCCGAATTCCTCGACGAACTACGCGCGGCCGGCGCCGAAGTAGTACCGATCCGGGTGTACCGCTGGCATTCGCCGCCTCGAAATGGCGAGTTCGACCAGCTGGTGGCCGGTATCGCCGAAGAGAAGTTCGACGCGGTGAGTTTCACCTCGGCGCCCGCCGTCGCGTCGGTCCTGATGCGCGCCGCGGAGCTAGGTATCGAAGACCAGGTCCTCTCGGCACTGCGCAACAGTGGGCACGCGATGTGTGTGGGCCCGGTGACCGCGCGGCCGCTGGTGCGGTTGGGGGTGCCGACGTCGGCGCCCGATCGGATGCGGTTGGGTGCGCTGGCTCGACACATCACCGACGAACTGCCCCTGTTGCAGTCACGCACGATCGGAGTGGCGGGCCACCTGCTCGAGATCCGCGGCACGTGTGTCCTCGTCGATGGTGAGGTCAAGGAATTGTCCCCGGCTGCGATGGCGACGATCCGAGCGTTGGCACACCACCCCGGTGCGGTGGTATCGCGGGCGGACCTGCTGGGGGCACTGCCTGGTACCAGCACCGACACCCACGCGGTCGAAACAGCAGTCTTGCGGCTGCGGGCAGCGTTAGGCGACAAGCAGATGGTGTCCACCGTGGTCAAACGTGGCTACCGGCTGTCCCTAGACGATCCGGGCGATCCGGACGATCCGGGCGATCCGGACGGGGCGCCCGCGCCGTGAACCTCGTATTGGTGGCGCACGGCACCCGGAAGCACCGAGGCGTATCGCTGATCGGCGATCTCGCGGCGCAGGTTTCAGACGCACTGGACCGACCGGTGCACGTCGCGTTCGTCGACGTCCTCGGCCCGACGCCCCACGAGCTGCTCTCCGCGACGCTGGATCAGCCGACGGTGCTGGTGCCCGCCTTCCTGGCCCGTGGATTCCACGTCGGCGGAGATATCCCGGCCCACGTACAGTCCAGTGGGCACCGCGATGTGATGATCACCCGCGCACTTGGCCCCGACCCGCAGCTGATCCGGGTACTGGTCGACCGACTGATCGAATCCGGTTGGCAGCCTCAGGACTCGGTGCTCCTCGCTGCCGCGGGCACCTCGGACCCGTTGGCCATGCGAGATCTGCATACGACGGCGACATGGCTATCGGCGACGATCGGGTCGCGCGTTGAGCTGGCGTTCGCCGCCACCGGTGAGCCGAAAGTGGCAGACGCGGTCGCGGCGTTGCGCTGGCAGCGCCCACATCGGGGCAGCCGGGTCGTTGTTGCGTCGTATTTGCTGTCCGATGGACTGTTCCAGGATCGGCTGCGGGCTAGTGGGGCCGACGTTGTGACCGAGCCGCTGGGCACACATCCCGGCGTGGCGCGCTTGATCGCTAGCCGGTTTCTGCGCGCCCACGCGGCCAGACGGTCGAGCGCCAGGCCGGTTGTCGCCAGGCCCGTTGTATTGCCTAGGGGTGCGTAATCGATGACGACGGCAGACTGGCCACCAATGGGGTGTCAGCTCCTACCCGGCCGAGCTGCTCCGCGCCGCCGGGATCGCCGAGTGGTTCGTCGCGCCCGGGCAGCGGCGAAGTGAAGAAAGCAGCATTGTCCTGGAGGTATTCCGACTGCTCTTCAGGCAGGTCGGCCTCGTAATAGATGGCATCCACCCGGCAGGCGAGGCTGCATGCGCCGCAGTCCACGCACTCGTTGGGGTTGATGTACATCGCCCGGGCGCCCTCGTAGATGCAGTCTGCGGGGCATTCCTGTACACAGGATTTGTCGACGATATCCACACATGCGCTACCGATCACGTAGGTCATGGCGACAACGGTATGCAGCTTGCCCGTCGGAGTCATGGGGCCAAAAGTCCTTTATTTCGGCGAACGCACGTCGGCGAACACGCATTCCTGCTAGCTCGTGTCGTGACCACCGATTTCGGAACAGGGTGATTTCGAGACAGGGTGATTTTCGAGACAAGAGTGCAGACTCAAGTGAGCGCCGGCTACGAGCCGACGAGGAACGCTATGACCCGACCTGGACCTCGCCATCAGCAGTCAGCCGCGTGGCATACACCGGCAGCGAGACATCGGGGCTGTCCAGACAAGTGCCGTCGTCCAGGGCGAACGTCTGTTTTTTGATCGGGGACTGCACTGCTGGACGGCCCGCGCGGTCGCCGACGATGCCGCGCGACATCACCGCAGCACCGGAGAAGGGGTCGATGTTGCCGACTGCGTGCAGGGTTCCGTCGTCGAGCCGAAACAAGGCGGCCTGTGATCCATCCGGCAGCAACACCCCTACTCCGCGACCCGGCCGCAAGAGATGGTAACTGCACGCCGTGGTCCAGACCTGGGTGTCGTTGACAAGAGTCATTACCTTGGCCCTCCTATCGTCGGCATGCCGATCGGCGTCGGCACCTTTCGGCCGGAACTCTGTGCGAAGGTCACGGTGGGGTCGGCGACGTCAGGTGCGTTGACGAACGAGACGAATCGCGACAGTTTGTCCGGATCCTCCAGCACGCCCTTCCACTCGCACGCGTAGTTCTCGACGTGCCGGGCGATCTGCGCCTCGAACTCGGCCGCCAGCCCCAGCGAGTCGTCGCAGACAACCTCGCGCAGATGCTCCAGCCCGTGCTGCTCCACCCACGGGGCCGTGCGTTGCAGACGGTCGGCGGTGCGGACGTAGAACACCAGAAACCGATCGATGTAGCGCACCAGGGTTTCGTCATCAAGGTCACCGGCCAGCAGCTCGGCATGCCTGGGCGTCATACCGCCGTTGCCGCCGACATAGAGATTCCATCCGGTCTCGGTGGCGATGACGCCGACGTCTTTGCCGCGCGCCTCAGCGCACTCACGGGCGCACCCGGATACCCCCATTTTGATCTTGTGCGGGGCTCGTAGGCCGCGATACCGCAGCTCCAGGTTGATGGCCATCTGGACCGAATCCTGCTGGCCGTAGCGGCACCAGTCACTGCCGACGCAGCTTTTCACCGTGCGCAGCGCCTTGCCGTACGCATGACCGGACTCCATGCCGCCCTCCACGAGACGGCGCCAGATCTCGGGGAGCTGGTCGACCCGCGCGCCGAACATGTCGATGCGCTGCCCGCCGGTGATCTTGGTGTAGAGGTCGAAATCTCTGGCGATCTCGCCGATCAGAATGAGGTGTTCGGGGGTGATGTCACCGCCGGGCACCCGGGGCACCACCGAGTAGCTGCCGTTGCGCTGGATGTTGGCCAAAAAATGGTCGTTGGAGTCCTGCAGGGACGCTTGCTCGCCGTCGAGGATGTGATCGGAGCCCGTCGATGCCAGGATCGAGGCGACGGCGGGCTTGCAAATGTCACATCCTTTTCCGGTGCCGAACCGCTCGATGAGGCCAGAGAACGTGCGGATGTTGGTGGCGGTGACGATGTCGAATAGCTCGGCGCGCGACTGGGTGAAGTGTTCGCACAACGCCTTGGACTGCTCCACGCCCTCGGCTTCCAGCAGCTGCTTGAGCAGCGGCACACATGATCCGCACGAGGTGCCGGCCTGTGTGCATTTCTTCAGTTCGGGGACATCGCAGCAGCCGGACCCGATCGCCTCGGTCAGCTCGCCCTTGGTGACGTTGTTGCAGGAGCAGATCTGCGCGGCGTCGGGCAGCGCCCCCAATCCAAGTTGACTTGTGCCGCCCTCGGCTCCGGCCGGGGAGATCAGTGCCAGCGGATCACCGGGCAGCTGCTCCCCGACCATCGGACGCAGCACTCCGTAAGCCGTCGCGTCTCCGACCAGGACGCCGCCGAGCAGCGTCTTGGCGTCATCGGAAAGCACCAGCTTGGCGTAGGTCTTATTGACCGCGTCGTTGACCACTACGTCAAGGGAGTGTGGTGTGACGCCCTGTGCGTCGCCGAAACTGGCGACGTCCACACCGAGGAGCTTGAGTTTGGTCGACATATCGGCCCCGGGGAACTCTGCGGCACCACCCAACAGCTGATCCGCCACCACTTCGGCGCTGGTGTATCCCGGGCCCACGAGGCCGTAACACCGGCCCTCGATGGCGGCGACCTCTCCGATCGCATAGATGCTCGGGTCGCTGGTGACGCACGTTAGGTCGGTAAGTACGCCACCTCGGTCGGCAATCTTGAGCCCGGCCTCGCGGGCCAGCTCGTCGCGGGGCCGCACACCGGCGGCGAAGATGACAAGACCGGCGTCGATGAACTCGCCGTCGCTGAGCGTCACCCGTACGGAGTCGTCCTCAGCGGACCGCCGGACAGGCCGATGACGCTGTGTCGGCTGAATTGATTCAGTCCCGACATCGGTATGCACCGTGATGCCCAACTCGGTGATCATTCTGACCAGCAGCGCACCGCCGGCTTCGTCGAGCTGCTGGGCCATCAGCTGAGGCGCCTTCTCGACGACGTGAGGTTGCAGGCCGAAAGCGCGCAGCGCGTTCGCGGCCTCCAGTCCAAGCAGACCGCCACCGATCACGACCCCCACCGGCGCCCGACGGGCCTGGCCGGCGCACTCAGCGTCGGCACGAATCGCGTCCAGGTCATCGAGGGTGCGGTAGACGTGACAGGTCGGCAGATCACGTCCGGGCACCGGCGGAACGAAGGCGGACGAGCCCGTCGCCAGTACCAGCGCGTCGTAGTCGATTCGCTTCCCGTCGCAGGTCGTCAGGGACTTGGCCTCCGGGTCGAGTGCGGTGACTCGACTTCCCAGCCGTACGTCGACCAGGGAATCGCCGGGGTAGTCGTTACCGGGCAACGCCAGCTTGGCACGGTCCCAATGTTCGGTGTAGCCGGTCAGGCCGACGCGGTCGTAGGCGGCATCAGCCTCCTCCGCGAGGACGGTCACTTTCCAGTTGCCATCGGCATCTCGTGACCGGAGGGCCTCGACGAATCGATGACCGACCATGCCGTGGCCGACGACCACTACATGCAAATTTGGCATGAGACCAGGCTAGGTAGCCGATATTGCCTCCGTGTCGCCCCATGTGAAGCGCCCATCACGGTGTCCTCACCTGTGAAGAACTGGAATTGTGAGTCAGTTTTCTCACAGCGAACGCACTGGAAGGAACATGAGCGTGGTCGACGCAAGTTCTACGTGGTGGACGTACCGGTATCGAACCGGTCGACGGCAAGTAGGAGGCAAGACATGAGCAATGTGACCCTGTGGACCCAACCGGTGTGGAACACCGACCGATGGGTGCGCGACTTCTTCGGCCCAGCCACCGCCAACGATTGGGCAACAGACCGCAATCTGGGTATCCACCCCGCGGTCGAGGTCGCAAGGGACGGGGACGATGCGGTGATTCGGGTGGATCTTCCCGGCGTGGACGCCGAGAAAGACGTCAACGTCGAGGTGGACAAAGGCCGGCTCGTTCTCCGTGGCGAGCGCCGTGACGAGCGCGTAGAAGAGACATCCGAAGAAGGCGCGTTCCGCAAGCTCAGCGAGGTGCGCTACGGCTCCTTCCACCGTTCGTTCGCGCTGCCAGCCCACGTCACCGGCGAGGCCGTCTCGGCGGCCTATGAGGCTGGAGTGCTGACCGTAAGGGTGGCCGGAGCCCACAAAGGTGCCGAAGCTCAGCGCATCGCGATCGAAAACAGATAGCGCCGCCGAGTTGTAGAGCCGGCGGCTCCCACCCGGGACCGCCGGTTCTGCACATTCACCAGCACCATGCCCATGCTCGCCCGCCGACCGTAGCCGCCCGCCGTCGCTGCGCACAGTGTCCTCGATGCTGCGCACAGTGTCCTCGATGTTGAGTCCGACAGCGCCGACGGACAACAGTCCTTCGACAAGTCGGACCGGTGTCTATCCATATCCGGCCTCAATGTCGACCGAGACGGGCACATCGACTGCCCCGGAGATCCGCGCGACCCGGGCCAGCAGTTCGTCGAACGTCATCCCCTCGTTGTCGGCCCTGCCGATCGGATCGGCGACCGGGTGACTGCCTACCGTGAGCGCAGCGCGGCCCTTCACTTCGTCACGTGCGACGGGCTCTTCTGGACTCATCAACGTGACCTCTCTCACCATCACTTTGGTGTTGTGAATAGCATCGATTGCGTACTGTGATCCGAGACACCTTCAGCCCAGGGAGGTCCAATGTCCAGGAGCACCGAGCTCGCCGAACTTCACGAATTGATCGGAAGCCTACGGCGATGTGTCACCTCGCTCGCGGCACGGTACGGCGATAGCCCAGCTACCCGCCGCGTCGTCAACGACGCCGAACGCATCTTCAACGACATCGACCGACTCGATATCGATGCCGAAGAGCTGGAACTCGGCAGCGGCGTCAGTGCGCACCATCAGGTCGGCGAACGCATTGCGATTCCGGACACCCAGTACGATACGGATTTCTGGCGCGGCGTGGACGACGAAGGTCTCGGCGGGACGCGCTGAGTGCGGTGGTTCGTGAACTACGGGACACGAACCGCGGCTACAACAACATAGAAAGGCAACAGTGAGCGCACCCACCGCCGACCGCAAAGCGACCGGCGTCTTTTCGCCTGGCCGCGCGCAGATCCCGCAACGCACACTGCGCACCGACAACTGGCTGAAGTCGCCCATCATCATCGACCTCGGGTTCGCCGCCTTCGTCATCTACGCGACGGTGCGAGCGTTTCTGCAGAACAACTATTTCGTCCCCGAGTACCACTACCTGACCCCGTTTTACTCGCCGTGTGTCAGTTTGGGCTGCACTCCGGAGGCCAGCCACTTCGGACAGTTCCTGCCCGACGTGTGGTGGCTGCCGTTCGCGGCGTTGTCGCTTCCGTTCCTGCTGCTATTCCGGCTGACCTGCTACTACTACCGCGGCGCTTACTACCGCACGGTATGGCAAGCCCCGACAGCCTGCGCGGTCGCAGAGCCACACGCGACGTACACCGGAGAGACGCGTCTCCCGCTGATCATCCAGAACAGCCACCGGTACTTCTTCTACATCGCGGTGATCATCTCGGTGATCAACACCTACGACGCGATCAAAGCCTTTCACTCCCCGTCTGGCTTCGGGTTCGGTTTGGGCAACGTCATTCTTGTCGGGAACGTCGTGATGCTCTGGGTCTACACGGTGTCCTGCCACTCCTGCAGGCACGTCGCAGGCGGCCGGCTCAAACACTTCTCCAACCACCCTGTCCGCTACTGGATGTGGACACAGATCAGCAAGCTCAACGTGCGGCACAAGCAGTTCGCCTGGATCACCCTGGGCACTCTGATGCTGACCGACTTCTACATCATGTTGGTAGCCAGCGGCACTATCTCTGACCTGAGATTCATTGGCTAGCAAGTTTGTTCGCAAGGTCAATCCGAAATACAAGTGAGGTTTGATGGCTTCGCACGAAGCTTCGCAGGACGGTCTCGGCCCAAGCGGCGCATCGGCCCCGGAACGCCACCAATACGACGTGGTGGTCATCGGCGCCGGGGGCGCTGGTCTGCGCGCGGTGATCGAAGCGCGCGAGCACGGTCTGCGGGTTGCGGTGGTGACCAAGTCGCTGTTCGGCAAGGCACACACCGTGATGGCCGAGGGCGGCTGCGCGGCCGCGATGCGCAACGTCAACACCAAGGATTCCTGGCAGGTGCACTTCGGTGACACGATGCGCGGCGGCAAGTTCCTGAATAACTGGCGGATGGCCGAACTGCACGCTCAGGAAGCCCCCGACCGTGTCTGGGAGCTGGAGACCTACGGTGCGCTGTTCGACCGCACCAAGGACGGCAAAATCAGCCAGCGGAACTTCGGCGGGCACACCTATCCTCGTCTGGCCCACGTCGGTGATCGCACCGGGCTGGAGATCATCCGAACCCTGCAGCAGAAGATCGTCTCGCTGCAGCAGCAGGACAAGGAGGAACTCGGCGACTACGAAGCACGCATCCGGGTCTTCCACGAATGCTCGATCACCGATCTGATCTTGGACGAGGGGGCGAGCGGAGCGACGGGGGAAGGATCGGGGAAGATCGCCGGAGCATTCGGCTATTGGCGTGAAACCGGCAACTTCATCCTCTTCGAGGCACCGGCGGTGGTGCTGGCGACCGGCGGCATCGGGAAGTCGTTCAAGGTGTCGTCCAATTCCTGGGAGTACACCGGCGACGGACACGCCCTGGCACTGCGGGCCGGGTCGAACCTGATCAACATGGAGTTCATCCAATTCCACCCGACCGGCATGGTGTGGCCACTGTCGGTGAAGGGCATCCTCGTCACCGAGGGAGTCCGCGGCGACGGCGGAGTACTGAAAAACTCCGACGGCAAACGGTTCATGTTCGACTACATCCCCCCGGTGTTCAAGGGGCAGTACGCCGAGACCGAAGAAGAAGCCGATCAGTGGCTCAAGGACAACGATTCCGCCCGCCGCACCCCTGACCTGCTGCCCCGCGACGAGGTCGCGCGGGCCATCGTCGCCGAGGTCAAGGCAGGCCGTGGGACCCCCCATGGCGGGGTCTACCTCGATATCGCCTCACGGATGCCCACAGAGGAGATCAGGCGTCGGCTGCCCTCGATGTACCACCAGTTCATCGAGCTGGCCGAGGTCGACATCACCAAAGACGAGATGGAGGTCGGCCCGACCTGTCACTACGTGATGGGCGGTATCGAGGTCGACCCGGACACCGGCGCCGCCAAGACCCCGGGGCTATTCGCCGCAGGCGAGTGCGCAGGCGGCATGCACGGCTCCAATCGGCTGGGCGGCAACTCGCTGTCGGACCTCCTGGTATTCGGCCGCCGCGCGGGCCTCGGCGCGTCCGAGTACGTGAGCGCTTTGTCCGATCGGCCCAGTGTCCACCAGGAAGCCGTCGACACGGCGACGAAGATGGCGTTGGCGCCCTTCGCAGCGCATGCCAACCCGGAGAACCCGTACACGCTGCACTCTGAGCTGCAGCAGTCGATGAACGACTTGGTCGGCATCATCCGCAAGGAAGATGAGATCCAGGCGGCGCTGGCCAAACTCGACGAACTCAGGGCGCTCGTGCAGAACGTCTCCGTCGAAGGTGGACGGGTGTACAACCCGGGCTGGCACCTGGCGATCGACATGCGCAACATGCTGCTGGTCAGCGAATGTGTGGCCAAGGCCGCGCTGCAGCGCACCGAGAGCCGCGGCGGCCACACCCGCGATGACCACCCGCAGATGGACGCAAACTGGCGCAATACGCTGCTGGTGTGCCGCACGACCGAGGCTGCCACCGGCGACGCACTGGTTCCCGGTGTGGAGGTAACCGCAGAAAAACAGAGCCAAATGCGGCCGGACCTGCTGGAGTGTTTCGAACTCTCCGAACTCGAGAAGTACTACACCGATGCCGAGCTCACTGAGCACCCCGGACGGAAGGGCTGAAGATGGCAGGCTCCACCGGAAAATACAACGTGAATCTCCGGGTCTGGCGCGGCGACGTGAGCGGCGGCGGACTGGACGATTTCACCGTCGAGGTGAACGACGGCGAGGTAGTTCTGGACATCATCCACCGGCTGCAGGCCACCCAAACACCGGATCTGGCGGTGCGCTGGAACTGCAAGGCGGGCAAGTGCGGTTCCTGCTCCGCTGAGATCAACGGCAGGCCACGGCTGATGTGCATGACCCGAATGTCGACCTTCGACCAGAACGAGACGGTGACCGTGACACCGCTGCGCACATTCCCGGTGATGCGCGACCTGGTGACCGACGTATCGTTCAACTACGAGAAGGCCAGAGAGATTCCGTCGTTCACACCGCCGAAGGATCTTCAGCCCGGCGATTTCCGGATGCAGCAGGAGGACGTCAACCGGTCTCAGGAGTTCCGAAAATGCATCGAGTGCTTCCTGTGCCAGAACACCTGCCACGTGGTGCGTGACCATGAGGAAAACAAGACGGCCTTCTCGGGACCGCGCTACTTGATGCGTCAGGCCGAACTAGACATGCACCCGCTGGACACCCTGGACCGACGCCCTGAGCAGGCACAGGAGGAAAACGGCCTAGGCTACTGCAACATCACCAAGTGTTGCACCGAGGTGTGCCCCGAGCACATCAAGATCACCGACAACGCCCTGATCCCGATGAAGGAACGCGCAGCCGACCGAATGTACGACCCGATCGTCTGGCTGGGCAACAAGCTCTTCCGCAGGGGTTAGCTACCGTGAGTGTGGAGCAACAGCTGCCAGAGGGAGCCGAACTCGGTGTCGTGAGTTCCTTCGCAACGACCGACAGCGCCGGCGTCGCCGGATCAATCGCCACGACCGCAAGCGCGGGTGTTGCCGGTTCAATCGCCACCAACGCAAGTGCGGGCGTCGCCGGATCCATCGCCACGACCGCAAGCGCGGGTGTTGCCGGTTCAATCGCCACCGCCGCAAGCACGGGCGTTGCAGGATCAATCGCCACCGCCGCAAGCGTGGGCGTCGCCGACAGCATTCTCACGCTGTTCTCCGTGGCCTGCCGCCGATGCGCTGCCTGCCTGGGCTGCATCGCCTGCACGGAGTGCCGGGCATGCGTGGGATGCGTTGGGTGCTCAGACTGCATCGGCTGCGTGGGTTGCGTGAACTGCTCAGGTCTTCGCAACGCAGTCGGCATGCGCAACGTGCATGCCTGAATCCAGTTGTCAAGGTCGAAGTACACTTCGATTTCGCTGGTCCACGCGCTAGATTCGACGCCGGACCCGCCTCGACGAAAGGCCAGAATTATGCCGACCATGTCGCCTTCCAGCGGACTGTTGCTGGACCCGAACAGATTCGACCCGCAGCAGCTCGATCCGGAATCCCGGCGCCAGCTGCGCGCCTTGATCGACTGGTTCGAGGAGCGGGGGAAGAAAAGGCTGCTTCGCGACGATCTAGAAGCCACATGGGTCACCGACTTCCTGGACTTCGTCAAGCAGGAGCGGCTGTTCGCCACCTTCCTCACCCCGTCTGAGTTCGCCCAAGGCGACGCCAACAAGCGCTGGGATACCTCGCGCAACGCCATCCTGAGTGAGATTCTCGGGTTCTACGGGCTGGCGTACTGGTACGCCGAGCAGGTCACCATCCTGGGCCTGGGGCCGATCTGGCAGAGCGACAACATCAAGGCCAAGGAGCGGGCCGCGGCACAGCTCGAGGCGGGCGGCGTGATGGCGTTCGCCCTATCCGAGCGAGAGCACGGTGCCGACATCTACAACACCGACATGGTGCTGACGCCGGCAGCCGCCGACGATGACGACGGCGTCGTGTTTCGCGCGACCGGCGAGAAGTACTACATCGGCAACGGCAATGTGGCGGGGATGGTGTCGGTGTTCTCTCGCCGCACCGATATCGAGGGGAACGACGGCGCGGAAAAATATGTGTGGTTCGTCGCCGACAGCGGCCACGAGAACTACGAGCTGCTCGGCAACGTGGTGCACGGCCAGATGTTCGTGAGCAATTTCAAGCTGAACGACTACCCAGTGCACGAAGAGGACATCCTCTGCACCGGTCCTGATGCGTTCTCGGCCGCCCTGAACACCGTAAACGTCGGAAAATTCAACTTATGCAGCGGTTCGATCGGCATGTGCGAGCACGCGTTCTACGAAGCCATCACGCACGCGAATAATCGCATCCTCTACGGCAACCCCGTCACCGATTTTCCGCACGTTCGGGCCAGCTTCGTCGACGCCTACGCCAGGCTGATCGCGATGAAAGCATTCAGTGACCGCGCGATCGACTACTTCCGCAGTGCCAGCCTCGAGGACCGACGCTACCTGCTGTTCAATCCCGTCACCAAAGCCAAGGTCACCTCCGAAGGCGAGAAGGTAGTCACCTTGCTGTGGGACGTGCTGGCCGCCAAAGGCTTCGAGAAGAACACCTATTTCTGCGAGGCCGCACGCCTCATCGGGGCGCTGCCGCGGCTAGAGGGCACCGTGCACGTCAACGTGGCGCAGATCCTGAAGTTCATGCCGAACTACATGTTCAACCCGACCGAATACCCGCAGATCGGCACCCGCAACGACCCAGCAGACGACGTGTTCTTCTGGTCACAGGGCCCGGCCCGCGGCGCGTCGAAAGTGCAGTTCGCGGACTGGGCCGCGGTCTACGAGAAATACTCGGACATCCCGAACGTGGCCCGCTTCTACGAACAGGTGCAGGCGCTCAAGGAACTACTGATCTCCGCGGCTCCCGACACCGACCAGCAGGGCGACCTCGACTTCGTCCTCGTGATCGGGCACCTGTTCACGCTGGTCGTATATGGCCAGCTGATCCTTGAGCAGGCCGAGCTGACCAGCCTCGATCGCGATCTTGTGGACCAGATATTCGACATCCAGATCCGGGACTTCTCCGCATACGCCATCGCGTTGCACGGCAAACCGAGCTCCACGCCCGCACAGCAGGCGTGGGCGGTGTCGGCCGTACGCAAACCGGCAGCGGACTCGGCGCGCTTCGACCGGGTGTGGGAGCAGGTAAAGGGCTACGACGGCGCATATGAGATGCGGGCCTGATCCGGCTAGGGCGGTCTGCGGTTTCCGTTGTATTGCTTGCTCGACGGTCAGAGGCATGTGCAGCTGGCGTTGCTCCCGCTGCCGTGCGACTCAGGCACCAAGCCTGCGGAAGGTGCTGCGGTG
>JAHZKD010000333.1 GCA_022600605.1 Actinomycetes bacterium | reverse complement strand
GGTCGCCCGCTGATCGAGGCGTCGCTCAACCCACCCGGATGCGCCGAGCGCGGCCCCGGCCACCAGCCATCCGAGGACGGCGATCGAACCCGCAGGAATGATCGCCAGCGTGGCGTTGCGGCCCTGCACACGGACCAGGTCGGGATCATTGGTGTCGTACTCGACATAAATCCGCATGCCAGTGTCAAGTTCTGACGGGTACAGCACTCCTAGGACCGGACGGTACGTCACCCGGTCTGGCGTGACGAACTCGATGGTCGAACGCCGCGGACCCGCGTCCAGCACATTGGCTTGAGCCACCCCGAGGTGACGTTCGATCTGACGGTCGTTGCGCCACGCGCCGAGCACCAGCAGCACCGATTGCAACGTCACCAGACATGCCACCACCACGATGCCGATCCGGATCCGACGCACGATCCTGCCGCCACGAGTCTCACCGGGCAGTCCGGAGAGGTGGGGAACGACAATGCGCCACAGCACTTTCAGACGATCGAGTAGTGCAGACCAAGCAGCCGCGATTCTCGCTTCGCTCACAGTTGAAGTCTTGTTCGCTTCGCTCACAGGGGAAGTCTTGTTCGCTTCGCTCACAGGGATGCCTTTATCGAAGCGTGCAGCGCCCGCAAGGACGATCTGTCAGCCTTGACCTCCAGCACCCGCATGCCTTCGAACGGCTCGCCCAGAGCTCCGGCCAGGTCACCGGCCTCAATCTGCCGGCTCTCGACATGGTAGGCGCGGCACAGCGCACCGACGTCGACATCGTGTGGCGTGCCGAAGATGCGCGAGGACACGTCGGTGAACCGCGGGTCACCCTGCTCGAGCAGTTCGAAGATGCCACCGCCGTTGTCATTTGACACCACGATCGTGAGATTGCGCGGCGTCGGTTCCGTCGGTCCGATCAGCAGACCCGAGCTGTCATGCACGAAGGTCAAGTCGCCGATCAGCGCGATGGTCCGTCCAACTCCGGCGCCCTCAATCACCGCCTCGCGTTCAAAAGCCAAGGCGGCTCCGATCGCCGTCGACACCGTTCCGTCGATACCCGCCACACCGCGGTTGGACCGCACCTTTACCCCGGAGCCGGTGAATCCCACCAGTGCCAGATCGCGGACGGGGTTTGACGCACCCAGCACCAGCTGATCGCCGGGCCGCACCGCATCTGCCAGTGCCGCCGCGACGTGCAGGCCGGTGGTCAGCGAGTGGACGGCAAGCTGGTCGCGCACCGCGGCGACGGCGTGGCTGTTGGCCTGCGCGCAGCGGCCCAGCCAGTCGGCGGACGGAGCGCCCGAGGTGACCGCACGGGTGCCGGTGGCCTGTGAGTTTCCCGACACGTCGGGCCAACGCGGACCTGTGGTCAGCGCAAAGACGGGGACCGACGCATCAGCCAGCAGCGTGGAGACCTGACGGTGCAGTGTCGGGCGGCCCAACATGATGACCTGCTTGGGATGCAGCAGCGGCAATGCAAATGGATGTAACGGGTTCTGCGCAGCCGGCGCCGTCGGCTCGGCGACGGTCGGCAGATGCGCCAGATTCCGGTGAGCGCCGGCCCCGTGCCCGGCGATGACCACCGTGTCGGCGGTGACGTCGATCTCCAGCGGCTGGTCGAACCTGGCCGGCGGCGTGTAGGTCCAAGGTTTACCGTCCGGCCGGCCTTCGGGGGCATAAGGCCGGCCGGGCGCCTCAGAGTCGTCGAGAGCGGGGACCAGCGGCTCGCGCAGGGGGATGTCGAACTGCACCGGGCCGGCATTAGCCGACCGAGACCCCCTGGCCGCCACCAGCACCCGGCAAGTCACTGACCGCCACTGTGCGTTGAGCGCATCGAGTTCGCCGGGCGCCGAACCGCGAAGGTCGGGCGCCAGCCCGAGGCTGACATTGGCGCGCACCTGAGTGCCGAAGTAACCCAGCTGCTCGAAAGTCTGGTTGGCCCCGGTGCCCAGCAGTTCGTAGGGCCTGTTGGCCGATAACACGATCAGCGGCACGCGGGCGTAGTTCGCCTCCACCACCGCCGGGCCCAGGTTGGCCACGGCGGTACCTGACGTCATGGCCACACACACCGGAGCACGCTCGGACGACGCCAACCCGATCGCCAGGAAACCCGCCGTACGTTCGTCGATTCGGACGTGCAGCCGCAAACGACCAGCGCGGTCGGCGTCGTGCAGCGCGAACGCCAACGGAGCATTGCGCGAGCCCGGACTCAGCACCACGTCGCGTACGCCGCCGCGGATCAGTTCGTCGACGACCACGCGCGACTGTGTCGTCGACGGGTTCATCTCTACAGACTATCGGCGAAGAAATTCAGGATCTCGGCGTTGACCACCTGCGGCTTCTCGATGAAACCGAGGTGACCGGTGCCGGGAATCTCCAGGAAGCGACCGTTGGGCAGCGCCTGGGCCACCTCGCGGCCCAGATATGAGGGCAACACCACGTCGTCGGCGAAACCGATGACCAGTGTTGGGGTCGCCACGTTCTGGTAGGCGGCGAGCCGGCTGCTCTGCGGGGCGATCTTGAGGTGGGTGCGCATACCGGGGGTTGGTTTCTGTGGCCACATCGTGAACATTTCGATCCAGTCGCGAACCGCGCGGTCGTCGTTCAACGTCTTTGGCGAAAAACTCTCCAACAGTCGGACTTTCGCTTCGAACTCGACAGGCAACTGCAAACCGGATTCCGCGAGCGCCCGCTCACCGGACCAGAAGAAGTCGCGGGTGCGGTCGTGGCGGCCGCGGGTGGCCATCAGCACTGCTGATCTGACCAGCTCGGGCCGCGTCACCATGAGCTCTTGGGCGATGTAGGAGCCCATCGAGACCCCCACGATCCGTACCGGGGCGAGCCCGAGCTCGTCGATCAGGTCAGCGACGTCACCGACCATCGTCTCGGTGGTGAATCCCTCGGCGTTCTCGGTGGCGCCGGTACCGCGATTGTCGAACGTGACGCAGCGGTACCCGGCGCGGGCGAAAACAGGCACCTGGTGCAGGTGCCAGGTGCGACCGGCACCCCCACGACCCGCGATGAACAACACCGGCTCCCCCGAGCCGCGTTCGTCATAAGCCAAATTCACCTCGCCGACGCTACTGGACACGTGATTTCGGCGTGTTTGTCGTCGCTGAG
>JAHZKD010000037.1 GCA_022600605.1 Actinomycetes bacterium | reverse complement strand
CGGATTACCATCAGATGATCCCCGGATCTGGCCCAATATCGTTGCTGGCCAGCTTGGTTGGGATCTTGAGCTGATCGGCCGGATCGGCTGGACAAGTCGCGACGTGTGGTGGGCGGCGACCCAGGACCCGCGGGCGTGGGCGGCGCTGCCGCGAGCAGGTGCGGTGATCTTCGCGACCTCGGGGATGGATTCGCTGCCCTCGCCGTTGCCCACCGCCGTACGTGAGCTGATCCGATATGTGCGGCCGCCTTTGTTACGCCGCTGGGTGCGCGACGGCTTCGGCTGGGCGCTGCCGAGGTTTTCACCAGTTGCGCGGGCGGCGCTACCGCCGCACCTGACCGCTGAATATCTTGAAATGACCAGGGCGGCAATTGACTTCAACCGTCCGGGTATTCCGATTGTGGCGTCGTTGCCGTCGGTGCATATGGCTGCTACCTACGGGAAGGCTCACCACGGTAGACCGGGAACGGTTGCAGCGATCACACGGTGGGCCGCTGAGCAGGGTGTGCCGCTCGTCGACCTCGGGGCGGCGGTGGGTGAACAGGTGATGAGCGGTCGCGGAAATCCCGACGGCATTCACTGGAATTTCGAGGCACACCGAGCAGTGGCTGAACTGATGATCAAAGGACTCGCCGAAGCGGGTGTGCAGCTGCCCGATTCGAGCGGTTAGCAGTCACTCATGTCCGTTGTGGTGGTCACCGATTCGTCATCGCGCTTGCACCCTGATGAGCGCGAGGACTGTGACATTCGTGAGGTGCCATTGCACGTGCTGGTGGACGGCAGAGACCTGCGCGACGGCATCGACGACATTCCGTATGACATCCATGACCGGCCCAAAGTGACGACGGCCGCGGCGACGCCGGTCGAGCTTGTCGATACTTACCGACAGGCACTGACCGACAGTGGTGGCGACGGTGTGGTGGCGGTCCATCTGTCAGCCGCGTTGTCGAGCACCTACAGCGCGGCAGTCATGGCAGCGCGGGAGTTCGGCTCTTCGGTTCGTGTAGTCAACTCACGTTCGGCGGCAATGGGTGTCGGCTTCGTTGCCATGGCAGCCGCACACTGTGCGCGCTCGGGTGGCGATATCGGTGCTGTCGAAGCCACCGCAAGGTCGGCGTTGAGCCGGGCCCATGTGTTCCTCGTCGTCCACCGCTTGGACAATCTCCGGCGCAGCGGACGGATTCGCGCAACCGCCTCCTGGTTGGGAACTGCGCTGTCCCTCAAGCCCCTATTGCGTCTCGATATCGACGGGCGGCTGGTGCTCGACCAACGCATCCGCACCGTGACGAGGGCCCATGCGGCAATGGTGGATCGGGTGGCCGAGGTGGTGGGGGAGAGCTCGGCCGACCTTGTCGTGCATCACGTCGACAATCATGACGCCGCCGATGCGCTGGGTGCAGCTCTGACGCAACGACTTCCGCAGCTCTCGTCGCTGCGCGTCGCTGATATGGGGCCGTTGCTGTCAGTGCATGTTGGAGGCGGAGCGGTCGGGGTGGCGGTCCAGGTCGCTGCGCCGTAGTCCTCAGCGGCGCCGAACTCTGCTTCAGACGCGGGCCAGGATGGGTCGCGTCCACCTCTAGTCGGCGACTACAGCCGCTGAACTGGTCCCCCACACAACGCAACCTTGATGCGGCCGTTCAGGTCGGTGGGCCAGTCACACCGCAGCGCGTCCGGTGATCGGCGGCAGATCAGCCAGTGTCACGATGCCCGGGGGTGCTGCGACCACCGCGGGCACGGCGTTAGTCACCGGCATAGCGGTGTAGATCATGCCCAAACCCATGAACCCCGGTTCGGTCCAATCTTTGGGCGGCAGGCAGTGCACCACGGTACGCATGTTGGGCAGTCCGAATACCTGGACGACGTGGCCATGCTCGAGTGGCTTGGGCGGGGTTATATGCGATCCCATGATCCAGTTAAACCCGACGCTGACCGCATTGCGGTGACCGACCCAGCCCCGGTGATAGCCGTGCACGCCGGCGACGGTGCCCTCGGGGATCTGCATGAAGCCGAGGTCGCTGTCGCCGGTTGCCGCGGTGAATGTGACGTCGAATGTAATTCGGTCCAGCGTGGCCCCAATGGCGTCGGCCATCATCGCGGCGGACTCGGCGAACACCTCGCTCTCTCGGCGTACGCTCTCGGCCAGCCCGGGGGTGTCAGGGTTCTGTCCGAATCCCATCGCGGTCTGGGTGCCCGCGGATTCATAGGTGGAGCAGTCGACCGATTCGGTGATGCGGATCTCGTCGACCCGCTCGCATGCGCCGGACAGAACCATCCCTACCAGGTTGCTCATCCCGGGGTGGGCACCGCTGCCGAAGATTGTGGAATTGCCTTTCTCGCAGGCTTGTCGAATCCGGTGCAAATTCTCGGTAGATTGCTTGCCGCCGGTAATCCAGGCGGCACTGGAACAGATGTTGATCCCTGATTCCAGCAGGCGGACCAGCTCATCGACACTGGGCCACAACGGGTTGTAGCAGCAGGCGTCGGGCCGCAGCGCCACCAGCTTCTCGATGTCGTTGGTGGCCTTCACTCCGGTGGGTTCTGGCCACCCGGAGAGTTCGGCGGCGTCGGTTCCGACCTTTTCGGCGCCATGGGCGTACACGCCGACCAGTTCCATGTCGTCGCGGCCGATGATGGCGTGCAGCGACCGGCGTCCGATGTTGCCCGTCGTCCACTGGATGACACGAAGAGGTCGATTGGTGGCCGGTGCGTTCATGGCATTTCCTTATCGGGCGTGGTTCAACAGAATCGGGCGTGGTTCAACAGATCAAGCTACTGCCCTTAGGGTTGGCGACATGACTGACGACGCGCCAGTGGCTGTGGTGACCGGCGCAAGCCGCGGTGCCGGGCACGGCATTGCGGCTGCGCTGGCTGCCAGGGGCTGGCAGGTGTACGGGACGGGTCGCACAATTTCCGATGCACCCCCCGGGGGGGTCGCAGTCCAACTGGATCATCGCGACGACGATGCCGTCGGCCGAATGTTTGAGCGAATCAGGCAGGAATGCGGCCGGCTGGATCTACTCGTCAACAACGCCGCGGTCATCTCCGACGATCTGGTCGGCTCGCAGCCGTTCTGGGAGAAACCACGTGGCCTGGCCGACGTGCTGGATGTCGGACTGCGGTCGTCCTATGTCGCGGCATGGCACGCAGCGCCGCTGATGTTGGCCGGCGAGCGTGGCCTGATCGTATTCACCTCGTCCCCGGGTGCGGTCTGCTACATGCACGGCCCGGCCTACGGGGCGCAGAAGGCGGGTGTCGACAAGATGGCGGCCGACATGGCGGTGGACTTCCGCGGCACCTCGGTGTCTACGGTGTCGATCTGGTTGGGGATCCTGCTGACCGACAAGTTGCGCTCGGCGTTCAAGGGGAAACCCGAGGCACTGGCCGGGTTCGCCGAGCATGCGGAGACGCCGGAGTTCACCGGTCATCTGATCGACGCGCTGTACAACGATCCGGCCCTGGCCGACTTGAGTGGCCAGACGTTGATCGGGGCAGAGTTGGGGCAGCAGTACGGCATCACCGACGAGGGTGGCCGCACGCCGCCCTCGCACCGCGAGATGCTCGGAGCCCCGCGGACACCGAGTGCCATCGTGGTGCGGTGAGGGGTGGTGCGGTGAGGGGTGGTGCGGTGACGAGTCGTGCGGTGACAGGTTGTGCGATGTTGGTCAGGGGCTGATCAGGCCCCACAGCCGGTTGGCTCCCGCCTGCAGCGTCATGTCGGTGACCCGGTCATCCCAGTACTGCACCGAACCGAATTCCGAACGCCAGGCCAACGCGGCCCGGGTGAACTGGTGTAGCCGATGTTCGTTGGTGGTTCCGATCGCACCGTGCACTTGATGGGCGTTGCGCACGACGACTGACGTGGCATGGCCCGCGCACGACCGTGCCGCTGCCACAAGGAATTCCAGATGAGGAGCGGCCCAATCGCTGAGGACCGCTGCCGACAATGCCGCCTCGGTCGCGGACCGGGCGAGCGCGGCTTCGGCGGCGATGTCGGAGACGAGGTGCGTAACGGCCTGGAACTTCGCCAGCGGACGACCGAACTGCTCGCGCGACGTCGCATGGTCGATCGACAGTTCCAGTGCTTTGTCCAGCGCGGCGCACACCTGGATCGATCGCACGAGAGCAGACTTCATCCGTAGCTGAGCGACAAGATCGGCGCCGACCGGGATACCGGTGAGGTACTCGAGATCGACGGCTACGGAGTCCCTCGGTTCGCCGATCAGGTTCGTTCCAGTCCTGATATCGCACTGGCCGAGCTCTGCATCGGTTGCCAGATACTCGCCGGCCCGCTGCCACACCAACACGATCCGCTCGGCAGAGGAAGCCCACGGCACCTCTGAGGCACGGCCGTCCTCGTCGAGCAGACACAGCGTGCGCACCGCGCCGTCCACGCTGCATCCGGCGGATTCCAAGAGCCAGCATGCCAGCAGATCATGTTCGGCCAACGGGATTCGTACCCCGTGTCGGACCGCGGCGGCCAGGAGCTCCGCGGCTTCATGCCAGCCGGCACCGCTGCCACCGAGCTGTTCGGCACCGGTGAGGCGGATCAATCCGAGCGCGTCGAGTTGCTGCCATAGGCCGCTGTCTCGGCCCAGGGCAATCGTGGGTGCGTTTTGTTGGTGGTGCAGGGCGAAAACGGAATCCATCATGTCCGACAGTGCGGGATCGACCTTGGGACCGGTCATCGCATCCCCAATCCGCGCGCGATCACGCCGCGCAGCACCTCGTTGGTGCCACCGCGCAGCGTGAAGCCCGGACGTTGATCCACGGCCGCGCAAGCGAGGTCTGAGAAATGCTGCCCTGCGGTGTGATCGCTGGTGATGTGGGCGAACTCAGCGATGTCCCCCTCGGTGGTTGTGCCCAGGAGCTTGACTACCGCGGCAGGCAGGTCGGCCGATTCGTGGCGTTCCAACGCACCTGCGACCGCAGTGGACATCTGATGCAACCCGGCGATGCGTGCCACCAGGCGCCCAAGTTCTGTAGAACGTGGAATACGTTGCAAAGAAACATGTTCAGCGTAGGCATCGAGCAAGATAAACGTCGACAGAAACCGCTCCGGGCCGCTGCGCTCGAAACTGAGTTCGGCAGTCACCTGCTTCCAGCCTTGACCGATCTCGCCGAACACCATCGTGTCGGGAACGAACGCCCCGTCAAGGATCACCTCATTGAAGTGGTGCGCACCGTTCATCGAGACGATGGGCCGGATGTCGACCCCCGGCCCGCGCAGGTCGACGATGAATTGGCTGAGCCCGGCGTGGCGATCAGTGGGATCGACGGGTTCGGTACGCGCGAGCGCGATGAACGCGTGTGCGCGATGGGCGCCTGAGGTCCAGACTTTGGTGCCGGTCAGCGTCCAGCCGTCGTCCACCCGCTCAGCGCGGGTACGAACGCTGGCGAGATCGGAGCCCGAATCCGGTTCGCTCATGCCGATGCCGAAAAAGCACTCGCCCCGCACGATCCTGGGCAGGAACTCCGATCTTTGGAACTCGGTGCCGTACTTGAGCAGTGCGGGCACGATCTGCCGGTCGGCGATCCAGTGGGCCGCCACGGGTGCACCTGCGGCAAGGAGTTCCTCGGTGACGACGAAGCGTTCGAGGAATGAGCGCCCGTGCCCGCCATAGGCCGGGGGCACAGTCATGCCCAACCAGCCGCGCGCGGCCAGCTTGGCGGTGAAGTCCTCGTCCCAACCGCAGAGCCAGGCATCGACGGCCGGAACAAACGCCCCGGCGGCGACCTGGCCGGCGAGGAACTGTCGGACCTCGTTCCGCAGCTCTTCGTTATTGGACGGGTCGACCGCCGAATGGGGAACCACGCGTGGGAGTGCCATCAGTCTCCAGTTGGCCGGTGGGCCGGTTCATGTTAGGGAGCAATGGTAGTCACCCATCATCCCCAATGCTGCCACCATCCCCAGGCTGCGCCGGTGCCCCGCAGCGCGGCCGCCTGAGGTCATCGGCCGCACTTACCGTAAGCGCATGTCAATCGAACTGCCCGCCCAGCGGCTGCGTCAGCGACTAGGTGTGAGCAAAGAAGGCGACCACGAAGGCGACCATGAAGCCCATACCGGCATCGACGGCGAGGAGCTAGCGGACACATCGCTGTCCCGGTGGCTTCCGGAATCCACATCGACGAACTCGGCTGGCTGGATCTCGACGATTAGGGCGGACCCTGGCCGTGCCGGCGTAGTTGCGCTGGGCATCGTTGGCGGGGCGGCTGTGCTGGTGACGGTGCTGAGCGTGATCTGGGATCGGCCGGCAGCGGTCGTCTCGGCCAAACTCCCTCCAGTGGAGGTGGTTTCGTCGTCTTCTTCGGCATCAGACTCGCCGGTAGACGGTCCGCCGCCCCTCGTTGTCAGCGTGATCGGCCTTGTCAACACCCCTAGCCTGGTGACGCTGCCTTCAGGGGCCCGGGTCGCAGATGCGCTGGACGCCGCCGGTGGCGCGCTCGATAGCGCCGACGTGGCGGGCCTGAACATGGCCCGACGTCTCGCGGACGGCGAGCAGATCGTGGTCGGAGTCGGTGCGCCGCCTGGTCGGCCGGTGGAGATGGGCAGCTCGATCGTGTCGGATCCGGGATTGTCATCCACCGGTCCTTCGTCTGCTGAAAACCCTTCGGGTTCAAAAACGTTGATCGACCTGAACCGTGCCACAGCCGATGAGTTCGACGCATTGCCCGGGGTGGGGCCGGTGACCGCTGCGGCGATCCTCACCTGGCGCGAGGCCAACGGTCGATTCCGCAGCGTGGATCAGCTGGGCGCCGTCGACGGCATCGGACCGGCGCGCCTGGACAAGCTGCGCGATCATGTTCGGGTTTGACAACGGTGAGGTCTGCGCCCGCCGGCGCTCCGCTGCCCCTGGATCTGCGGCTGGTCCCAGCGGCACTCACGAGCTGGATAGTTACGGCCGCAGGCATCCTGTGGGCTCCGGTCGGTTCGCTCGTCGGGATTGCGGTCGCGGTGGCGACCACCGCAGCCGCCGGCTGGTGGGGCAGCCGTGGCAGGCGGCTGGCGGATAGGCGGGCGCTGGGGGCCGGGGTCGCGGCGGTGCTCATGGTGGGCGTGGGTTTTGCGGTAGCGGTGGCGCTGCGTGCCAGCGAGGTTCGCCACCACCCCGTCGTGGGTCACCTGGGGGAGGTCGTCGCCGTCGTGGTCATCCCGACCGAAACGCCCCGTGCGCTACGCGGCGGCCGGGCGATGTTTCGTGGCACTTTGCGAGTGCTGGATGGGGCCCCATCCTCTGGCAAGGTAGTCGTTTTCGCTTCGGGTGGCGGGTTCTCGCGTCTCATCGCCGGACAGCCCGCCGCATTTCGCGCTCAGGTTGGCGCCCCGAAACGACGCGACCTGACCGTCGCGGTGTTGGCGGCAAAAGGGGAGCCCACCACCGGCGCCGCGGCGCCGATACATCGCGCGGCTCACCATGTCCGCCAACGCTTCGCGCAGGCGTCTCGCACGGCGCTGCCGCCCGATCAGTCGGCCTTGCTGCCTGCGCTTGTCCTCGGGGACACCTCGAGCGTGTCGGGTCAGACAACCGCTGACTTCCGGACCTCGGGTCTGACGCACTTGACGGCGGTATCGGGGGCAAACGTGACGATCGTCTGCGGCGCAGTGCTGTTGACGGGAATGTTGATCGGGCCTCGGGCAGCTGTCGGGCTGGCAGCGGTCACCCTGTTGGTGTTCGTCGTGGTGGTGCAACCCTCGGCTAGCGTGCTGCGCGCAGCGGTGATGGGCGCGATCACTCTGCTGGCGGTCCTGACGCATCGGCGCAGATTGGCGCTGCCGGCGTTGTCGGCGACCGTGATCATCCTGATGGTCGCCGACCCGCAGCTCGCCGTGGACGCCGGGTTCGCCCTCTCGGCGTCGGCCACCGTTGCACTCGTGCTTGTCGCTCCGATGTGGTCGCACCGTTTGGTCGATCGCGGCTGGCCACGACCACTCGCGGATGCGGTGAGCATCGCAGTCGCCGCGCAGCTGGTCACAGCGCCTTTGGTGGCAGGTATCTCCGGGTCGCTGAGCCTGGTGGCCGTCGCGGCGAACCTGCTGGTGGCGCCGGTCATCCCGCTGATCACAGTCATCGGTACCGCCGCGGCCGCGCTGTGCGTGCTGTGGCCGGCGGGTGCGGGCCTGTTGATTCGCTTCACTGGTCCGGAGGTGTGGTGGCTGCTGACCGTGGCGCGTCGG
>JAHZKD010000332.1 GCA_022600605.1 Actinomycetes bacterium | reverse complement strand
GTGCATCTGCGATAGCCCTGAAATCGTTACATCGTGCATCGGCACTTCCGTGGTGGGAAGGCTGTGGCCGGCAGGGTGTGGCGGTCAGGCTGTGGCGGGCAGGCTCAGGCCTGCACGATGATCGGGTCACCCAGGCGGACGGTGTTGAAGTACCAGGCAGCGTTGTCGGGGCTGAGGTTGATGCATCCGTGGCTGACGTTTGCATAACCTTGCGAGCCCACCGACCACGGCGCTGAATGCACGTATACACCGCCCCAGTTCACCCGGACGCCGTACTCCCCTTTGATCAAGTAGCCCTCGGGGTGGTCAAGTGGAATCCCGATGGTGCGGGAATCGAATGTGACCCTGCGTTCCTTGCTGAGCGCGGAGAATCGGCCGATCGGGGTGGCGAACCCGGGTTTGCCCATCGAGGTGGGCATCTGCCGCGCAGTCACCCCGTCGATGCTCACGGTGAACGTGTATGCGCTGATATCGGCAACGCTGACCACAGATGCACCGGTTTGGAAGCTGGTGGCGAACGCGCCGACTGCGACGTTGATCGGCGTGTAGGCCGGGAAGAACTCGGCGGGAGTCCACTCGACGACGTGGTCGTCGAGCCAGGCGAATGACCCGGAGGCTGGATCGGAAGTGCTCGCGGGCGTGACGGTGATCATGCGTTCGGTCGCGGCCCGGTCATTGACGGGGCCGGTGAATGTCACGGTTACTGGGTGCACCACGCCGACGGTCTGACCCCCTAGGGGCGACACGCTTGCAACAGTTGCCGGGGACGTCGAGGCGGCCCAGCCTGAGGGCACCGGTCCCACTGTGGATAACACCGTGAGCACCAGTACAGCACTCAGGACCGCCCCCACGTGTTGCATGACCCCGTGCGGGGGTTTAGTTCGCTGCAGGCGAGCGCTGCGCACCTTGCCATCCTAGTCCGTCGTTCAGGTTCGGCGCCAGCGTTACTGTCGCTGGGCGAACCGAAGTTGATTTCTGGTTGCTTCTGATCAGTTATCGAACTCGCGCGACAGAACGTTTCACAGCACATCGGCGCGCGCAGAAACGCCGATAGCTTTAAGGCAGCAGCCGGATGGCCCTAAGGCAATAGCCGGATGGCTTTAAGGCAGCAACGGGGTCCCGGGCGGCGGCGGGTCGCCATCGATGGCGCCTGCCCCCTCGGGAATCTCCGCGGATTCTTCAGGCTCCGGCGGCGGCATCATTTCCGGCCCTGGTAAGCCCGGCGCCGTCCCGTCCAGCGGCGCATCTAGCGCAGGAGCAACGACGTCAGGTTGCGGGAGAATCGTGCGTGCCAGCGGTGCTTCCGGGGCAGGCGGTTCGGCCAGCGGTGCTTCCGGGGCAGGCAGCTCGGCCTGCGGGGCCGGTTCGGCCTGCGGCGGCGGCACTTCTGCGATTTCGGAGGCGGGGAGAGCGGCCGGTTCGGGCAGCGGCGTTGCCGACTGCTGTGGCGCGGGTGCGGGGCTACTTACCGCGACGGGCACCTGAGCGGAGTCATCAGCGGACAGGCGCGTTTGCGGCCCGGACCACCGTTCGGGGGTCGCGTGCAATGCGAGCGCAGCGGACGCCGACACCACGAACGTGACGATCGCAGCGGCCAGCATGGCTGCCGGGCCCACCGCAACAAGGCGCCGGACTGTCGGCTGCGCCGTGGTGGGCTTCTTGGTCTCGACAGTGCCCTCCCGTCCAGTGCCGGCCAACCTCAAATCCGCGTTCTGCGCGCAGGCCAGGGCAGCACCTCGTGCCAGCGCGAGCTGCGCCTCGGCGGGGCTGAACACAGGTACCGAGAGCGCTTCCTCGAGGACGGGCAACAATCCCTCGAGATCCTCAGCGGAGCCGAGCAGCACGAGCGCCTCGGGCTGCCAATCGGCTTTGGTGAACACCGCGCTCAACCATCCGACGAGATCCTCTTCGGTCACGACGGCGTGATTGACCGCGGTCTGTACCGCGCCTTCATCGGTCTGGACGATCAACGCGATGAGTTGCTCGGGTTCAATGACGCACACCGCGGTGGTCTGATACCCCATGATCCCGGCAACTCCCCGGGCCAGCGCGTCTGTGGCCTCTGAAAGTCGGACAGGCACGACGTTGTCGAAGCCGGAATCGCTCAGGGACCTCAGCAGCAGGGAAGCCTCGGCGTCGGATTCGTCGCTCCAGGTCACGCCGATGGAGTGCACCCGGTGCCCCCGGTCTGCGGCCATCGCCTCGCTGCGCAACACCGCCGCAGCTGCCTGGTCAGATGTCTGAAGTGCGCTCGACGAGCCCAAGCCATCGAGCTCGAAGCCCGCGCCGTCCACCGTTGTGCTGTCGGCGCCCTGTCCTTGTACAAGAACCAGACCGACGGCAGACGGGGTCACCGATAAGCCTAGTACTGCGTCCACAAAACACTCCTTCGAACGTCCACGGTCCTCCAGTGGGACGATGTGGCGCAATTCCGGGCGACGATACCCGTTACCTAACCGAAATTGCACACCTGTGGAATCCCCCTGGCAGCGATTCAGGCGGGATGTTCGGGGGCATCTTCGGGCCGATATTGCCGCCTAGAAGGGATCACCACGGTTGCTCCGGGCGGTGTCGGGCCCTGGCGCTTGGCGGCCATCGTTGGTGCTCCGCGGGGTGCTTTTGACCAGATGGGCTGGTTTATGCCAATCCGCTTCGTGTCGAGCGGACCTCGTCCTGGGCCCGTCCTGGGCCACGGGGGCCATCCCGTCGGGGGGCCGCTGCAGATGGGCGAACGTGAGATTCAACACTTGTCAGCGCGGGCCGTTTGGTCGACACCGGTGGCTAGTGTGATTTCTGTGACCGCCTTTTCGCTGCCGATCGTGCCTCGATACGCCGAGATCGATCAGCAGGGCGTGGTTTTTAACGGTCACTACCTGACTTGGTTCGATGAGGCGTGCACCGGGCTCATCGCGGACCTCGGCCTGACATATCCGGAATTGACGTCGGCTGGCTACGACTTCCAGGTGGTGCACAGTGAAATTGACTTCTTGGCACCGGTGCGGTGGCGCGACGGGGTGCGCGTCACCGCGGAGTGCACCCGGATCGGCGTCACAAGCTTCACTGTGGGATTCGGTGTGCGCCGCAAGGCACCTGGGGCCGACGAGCAGATCGCCGTGCACGGGCACAATGTCTATGTCGTGGTGTCTACCGAGGACTGGACGAAACAGCCGATTCCTGAGGCGTTGCGCGATGCGCTGAGTAAGTCCGCGACTAGCTGACATCGAGCCTCCGGGTAACTCGATGCCCGGTACGGTCTTCTCATGGGGCACGGTCACGACCATCAGCGCGAGCTTCCGCCTGGGATGGCCGAGCAACTTGATCTGGCCCACGCCGGCCTGGCGTCTTTCGGTCACCGACCCTTTCTGACAGAGGTCGAACAGCTCGATGCGTGGAAACCGGATGCCGCGATCGTTGGCGCACCCTTCGACCTCGGCACAACTAATCGGCCAGGGGCACGTTTCGGCCCGCGCGCGATCCGTGCGACGGCTTATGAGCCCGGTACCTACCACCTGGACCTCGGACTTGAGATCTTTGATTGGCTGGAGGTTGTCGATTTCGGCGACGCATATTGTCCGCACGGCCAGACTGAGCTGTCGCACAGCAACATTCGCGAGCGCGTTCGCGCACTTGCTGAGCGCGGGATCGTCCCGGTGATCCTCGGCGGCGATCATTCGATCACTTGGCCGGCCGCTACCGCGGTGGCCGACGTGCACGGGTACGGCAACGTTGGCATTGTGCACTTCGACGCCCACGCGGACACCGCCGACGAGATCGAGGGCAACCTGGCAAGCCATGGCACACCGATGCGCCGACTGATCGAATCCGGCGCCGTACCTGGGACTCATTTCGTCCAGGTCGGTTTGCGCGGATACTGGCCACCCCAAGACACGTTCGAGTGGATGCTCGAACAGGGAATGACATGGCACACCATGCAGGAAATTTGGGAGCGCGGCTTCAAAGACGTCATGCGCGATGCGGTGGGTGAAGCCTTGGCCAAAGCCGACAAGCTCTACGTCTCGGTCGACATCGACGTACTTGACCCGGCGCACGCACCGGGCACAGGTACCCCGGAGCCGGGCGGCATCACGACCGTGGACCTGCTGCGCATGGTCCGCCAACTGTGCTATCAGCACGATGTTGCCGGCGTGGATGTCGTCGAGGTGGCACCTGCCTATGACCACGCCGAACTGACGGTCAATGCCGCCCACCGGGTCGTTTTGGAGGCACTTGCCGGGATGGCCGCCCGGCGCCGAGATGCGGCCAAGGATGAGCCGGGGCCGCCGGCGCGCGCGTATCCCGACATCAGCCCTTCGTGAGGGCAGTCTCTGTAGATGTCATGTATCCGTGTCGGGGAGTTCGGCGCGGTCGGTGAGGGAACGCATAGGTGGTCGGCAATGCGCGGTCTCAGGGCTTTTTCGCGTCTGTGGCGACCTTCCCGAATGTGGCGGTCGTAGCATGGAAGACAGTGCAAGGGCGTGAAGACAGTGCAGAGGAGCGCGATGATGGAGGGTTCAGTCACGGTGTCGATGGCGGCACCGGCGGAGCAGATTTGGGAACTCATCGCGGACGTGTCCAACATCGGCAGGTTCTCGCCAGAGACGTTCGAAGCGGAATGGCTTGACGGAGCCACCGGGCCGGCGCTGGGTGCGCGCTTCCGCGGACATGTGCGGCGAAACGAGATCGGTCCGGTCTACTGGACGACGTGTCGGGTCACGGCGTGCGACCCGGGCCGCGAGTTCGGGTTCGAGGTACTCGCAGGCGACCGACCGGTCAACAATTGGCACTATCGGCTTACGCCATTGGGTTCGGTCACCGAGGTCACGGAGTCGTTCCGCTTGGACCAAAACCTGCTGATGTCGCTGTACTCGGTGCTCGGGGGTCAACTTCGACGGCGCCGGAACATTCGGGACATGCGCAAGACCCTTGAGCGCATCAAGGCCGTCGCGGAGGCCTGATGGGCGACGAGTCCACGGGTACGGCACCTGCGGATCTGCTACGGGGTCACCAACTCCGCGCCGCGCGGATACGCTAGGCCTACATGGGCTCAAGAGCGGGTGTAATCCGAACCAATGGGGTCGCTCCACCCAAGGTTCCATTGTCCGGCATCGACCTGGGCAGTTGGGAGTTCTGGGGCCTGGACGACGACATCCGCGACGGGGCATTTGCCACGCTTCGCCGAGAAGCGCCGATAACGTTCCACGACGCAATCGTCCTTGTCGGCGGCAACGCTGAGGTCGCCGGGCACTGGGCGCTCACCCGCTACGACGACGTGTTCTACGCCAGTCGACATCCCGAGCTGTTCAGCTCAGCCAGCGGCATCACGATCGGTGACCAGGCCGCCGCCCTGAACGAGTACTTCGGCTCAATGATTGCGATGGATGACCCGCGGCACAGCCGGCTGCGCAATATCGTGCGCAGCGCATTCACCCCCAAAGTGCTCGCGCTCATCGAGGATTCGGTGCGGCGGCGTGCGCGACGCCTGGTCGAGGAGATGGTTATCAGGCACCCCGACGGGCACGGCGAGTTGGTTTCGGAGCTGGCCGGTCCGCTACCACTGCAGATCATCTGCGACATGATGGGCATACCAGAGCAGGACCACGCCCGGGTCTTCCATTGGACCAACGTGATTCTGGGCTTCGGTGACCCCGGTATCGCTACCGACTACAAGGAATTTGTCTCGGTCGCGAGGGCGATCGGAGCCTACGCCAAACAGCTGGCTGAGGATCGTCGGGAACGGCCTAGCGGCGACCTGACCACCAGCCTGGTTCAGGCGGAACTCGACGGCCAGCGGTTGTCGTCGTCTGAAGTGGCCTCGTTCTTCATCCTGTTGGTCGTCGCGGGCAACGAGACCACCCGCAATGCGATCAGCCACGGCGTGCTGGCGCTCAGCCGGTATCCCGAGCAGCGCGAACTGTGGTGGTCGGATTACCGCGTGGTCGCCCCGACCGCGGTCGATGAGATCGTGCGGTGGGCTTCCCCGGTGGCCTACATGCGTCGCACCACGACCTGCGATGTAGAGATGGGCGACGTGAAAATAGCTGCGGGAGAAAAGGTCACGCTGTGGTACGGCTCGGCCAACCGTGACGAGTCCAAGTTCGCCGATCCGTGGAGATTCGACGTTCGCCGGCACCCCAACCCGCACGTCGGGTTCGGTGGCGGCGGCGCACATTTCTGTCTCGGCGCCAACCTGGCGCGACGCGAGATTACCGTGGCCTTCGAGGAACTGCATCGGCGAATTCCCGACATTCACGCCACCGAGGAACCCGACCGGCTCCACTCAGCGTTCATCCACGGGATTAAACGGCTGCCGGTGTCGTGGAAAGTTTAAAGCGCTGGCGCGCGCTTCAGAGCGTGGCGGCGGTCGGCCCGGTCTCTTGGCAGTACTTCTGCGGAGGGTTCCCCATGGAAGCGCAGCCGCGCCCGGTCGAGGTGTAAGTAGCGCCCGGGTGGTAGGGCTGGTAGAAGACCTGCGCGGGAACCAGACCACGTCCTTTTGCGCACTGGCCCGGGCCATCGCCGCCCTGCATCTTGAGGCAAGCCACCGTCTGGAAGGGGGTCGCCCCGTCGCATGCCCCTATCGACACCGTGGCGGTCACCATGTCGGTACCCGACACGTTCACCACGGTGGGTGGGGTCAGTGTGTAATTGCACGGTGACTGGGCGGGCTGGTCCGACTGGTCCGGCTGGGCACCGGCTACTACTGAAGTCGAGCCGAGAACCAGCGCGGAGGCTGCCAACACAATGAACGTCCGAAACATTCATGGATGGTAAGTCACATCGGGGCCCCAATGTCGGCGAATGGCGTCGCCGCAGGTCACCGAGGCAATAGACATAACAAGAAATCTGTTCACTGATTTCGTTGACACTTGCCTGCCTGCGCTGTTCGATTGGGCATTGTGAGCACCGAGGCGAGATACGACACGATCATCCGTAATGGCCGTTGGTTCGATGGCACCGGAGCGGCGTCGGCGGTTCGCAACCTCGGCATCCGCGACGGGCACGTCGCATCGATCACTCCTGGCGAAATAGACGAGGCCGACTGCCCTCAAGTGATCGATGCCAGGGGTAAGTGGGTGCTGCCCGGCATGCTCGATATCCACACGCACTACGACGTCGAAGTGTTAGGTGGGCCGTCACTCTCGGAATCGCTACGCCACGGCGTGACTACCGTGCTACTCGGGTCGTGCTCGCTATCGACCGTCTATGTCGACGGGGTGGACGCCGGGGATCTGTTCGGTCGCGTGGAAGCCATCCCCCGTGAATACGTCATCGACGCGGTCGATCAGCACAAGAACTGGGCGAACGGCCAGGATTACATCACGGCTCTGGAGTCACGCCCGCTCGGGCCCAACCTCGCGGCATTCATCGGCCACTCCGATATGCGTGCCGCGACGATGGGGCTAGACCGGGCAACCCGCAAGGAAGAGCGTCCGACCAGGAGTGAACAGGAGCAAATGGAGCGCATGCTCGCCGAGGCACTGCGCGCCGGCTTCGTCGGAATGTCTTCTCAGCAGCTACTTTTCGACAAAGTGGACGGAGAGGTCTGCCGCTCACGCACTTTGCCGTCGACCTATGCGAAACCGCGCGAGTTGCGCCGCCTGAAGGCGCTGTTGCGCCGGTCCGGACGGATCTTGCAGTCCGGGCCCGACGTCGAGAACCCGCTCAACTTGGTTTCTCAGGCCGCTCAGTCGCTCGGCTTTTTCCGTAATTCGCTCAAGACCAGCCTGCTTTCCGCCGCCGACGTCAAGTCCAATCCGCTCGCGGTGAAGATGCTGGGACCCGTTGCCCGGCTGATCAACAAGTTGGGTGGCAACTTTCGTTGGCAACACCTACCCGTGCCGTTCGAGGTCTACGCCGACGGTATCGACCTCGTCATCTTCGAGGAGCTCGGTTCAGGTGCGGAGGCTCTTCATCTGCGAGACGCTTTAGAGCGAGACGAATTGATGCGCAACGAAGCCTACCGTCGGCAGTTCAGGAAGGAATATGACAGCAAGTTTGGTCTGCGCGTGTGGCACCGTGACTTCTTCGATGCCGAAATAATGTGCTGCCCAGACGAATCGGTGATCGGAAAGTCGTTCGGTGAGGTGGGCCGTGACCGCGGTGGTGTGCACCCGGTCGATGCATTCCTCGATCTGGTGCTCGAACATGGCAGTGCGCTGCGATGGCGTACGACCATTTCTAACCACCGCCCAGAGGTACTCAAGAAGCTCGCCAGCGACTCCGGCATCCAGATGGGGTTCTCCGACGCCGGCGCCCACCTGCGCAACATGGCTTTCTACAACATGGGGCTGCGACTACTGCGCCACGTGCGGGACTCCGAGCGATCAGGTGCCCCGTTCATGAGCATGGAGCAGGCAGTGCACAGGCTTACCGGTGAGCTGGCGGACTGGTACCGCATCGATGCAGGCCACCTGCGCGTCGGTGATCGTGCCGATCTCGTCATCATCGACCCCGAACACCTGGATTCGGTTCTGGACGCCTACGCCGAGGAGCCGGTCGATCAATACGGCGGCCTGCCCCGGATGGTGAACCGCAATAACGACACCGTGACAGCGGTATTTGTTGGAGGCAGGGCGGTATTTCTCGACGGTCATCCGACAGCAGTGGTCGGAACACAGCGCACCGGAAGGTTTCTGCGCGCCGGGCGTAGCGCCCCTGCGGTGACGGAGCAGGAAGGCGCGTTGGCCCATTTCGGTTGAGAGCAGTCAAGAGACGCAGGTCGAAGCAGCCGTCTACGGGATGTGGGCGGCGCTGTCAGACCGTGACTGGCAGGCGGTGAAGAGCTACCTGTCACAGGATTGCCTCTATCTCGATATGCCGGTGGGGCCTGCTGCGGCGGCGCGCGGACCAGCCGACATAGTGAAACGTCTGAAGATCGGGCTGGAACCGTTGGCCTCCTATGAGAACTTCACCGGCCTGATGGTCAGCAACGGCGTTGACGTCATGTATGAGCATCGGGAGGAATGGCATTGGGAGACAGGTGAATCTGCGATTCTGGAGTTCGTCACCGTACATCGTGTCGAGGACGGCAAGATCTCACTGTGGAAGGACTACTGGGATTTGGGCGCGTTAGCCGACCATGCGCCGCCGACGTGGCTGGACGACTTCGCCAAGGCCGACATGTCGTGGGTCTTCGATGCCACCGGCCTGGTGTGAGGGATAACTGATGCTGCTCACGCAGCGCCGTCGCTTACACACTCCAGGCGAGGCGGAACTTCTCGGCAAGCTCAGTGGGCGGCAGATCGGCATAGCTGTCATGTTCATACCGTCGAACCGCGACTACAGCGTCGACCACCTCGTCCCCGAGAACACCGCGCAACAGCGAGGATCGGTCGAGTGTCTCGATCGCCTCGGATTGGTTTCGCGTCAGCGCGACGATGCCAGCCTCCTTGCGCTGGGCATCGCTGAGCGTGGCTGGGTCGACGGTCACCTGGTCGGGTAGTGCCAGCCCGCGGTCGATGCCGTCGAGCGCCAGGCCGAGGATTGCGGCTGAGGCCAGGTAGGGGTTCGC
>JAHZKD010000331.1 GCA_022600605.1 Actinomycetes bacterium | reverse complement strand
CGTCGTCGATGTCTTGTTCGTTGGAGACCGGGGAGGTGCCGTACTCCTCGCCGGTGCTCGGGTCGACCAACGGCATGGTCGCTCCACTTACCGAGTCGACGGGCTCGCCTCCGATGAAATTCTGGACGTTGGTCATATCAGTGGCTCCGATAGGGGGGGTGGTGAATCAGAGGTCGGCGAGTTTGTGGGCGAGCACGTCAAGGCCTTCGAGGAGAAGGTCGTCGCTGATGGTCAACGGCGGCAGGAAGCGCAGTACGTTGCCGAACGTTCCGCACGAGAGCACGATCACGCCTGCGTGATGGGCCGCCGAGCAGAGCTTCTTGGTCAACTCCGGATCCGGTTCGGTGGTACCGGACTTCACCAGCTCCACAGCGATCATCGCACCGCGCCCGCGGACATCACCGACGCGGTCGTCTTCGGCTTGAATTCGGCCCAGTTTGTCCTTCATCAAGAATTCGATGTGAGCTGCGCGCTGCACCAGGCCGTCGGCCTCGATGGTTTCGATAGTCGCCAGTGCAGCGGCGCATGCGACGGGGTTGCCGCCGTAGGTGCCGCCGAGGCCGCTGACGTGCGGGGCGTCCATGATGTCGGCCCGGCCGGTGACCCCCGAGAGAGGCATCCCGTCGGCGATGCCCTTGGCCGTCACGATCAGATCCGGCACGATGCCCTCGTGTTCGCAGGCGAACATCGCGCCCGTGCGGGCGAATCCGGTCTGCACCTCGTCGGCGATGAAGACGACGTTGTTGGCGCGACACCAGTCCAGCAATGTGCGCAGGAAGCCCGCTGCGGGGACGATGAAGCCGCCCTCGCCCTGGATCGGTTCAATGATCACCGCGGCCAGGTTCGCGGCGCCGACCTGCTTGTCCATCACACCGATGGCTCGTTGGGCGGCGAGTTCGCCGTCGGTAGCCAGCTCCTTGCCGAACTCGGCGTCTCGGTACGGATAGGACATCGGTGCGCGGTAGATCTCCGGGGCGAACGGGCCGAACCCGTGCTTGTAGGGCATCGACTTGGCGGTCAGTGCCATCGTCAGGTTGGTCCGACCGTGATAGGCGTGGTCAAAGGAGACCACGGCCTGTTTTCGGGTGTAAGTCCTGGCGATCTTGACGGCATTCTCGACGCCCTCCGAGCCGGAGTTGAACAATGCCGAGCGTTTCTCGTCGGTGCCGGGGGTGAGCCTGTTGAGGGCCTCGGCGACGGCGACGTACTTCTCATACGGGGTGACCATGAAACATGTATGGGTGAACTTGGCCGCCTGCTCGGAGACTGCCTTGACGACTCGCGGTGAGGAGTTGCCGATCGTGGTGACTGCGATGCCCGAACCCAGGTCGATCAGCCGGTTGCCATCGACGTCTTCGACGATGCCGCCGGAGGCCCGCGCCGCGTAGATGGGCATCGTGGTGCCGACCCCACGGGCTACGGCCGCGCTCTTTCGCGCGAGCAGTTCAGCTGAGAGCGGGCCAGGAATGGCGGTCGCCAGGTAGCGGCTCTGCTCGAGGGTGCTCAACTGGAGACCTCCTACGTGCCCGTGTGGAAACGGAGAATCTGAGTGCCGCGTGGCCGCTTGAGCCTAACTGCTGGAGGGCTCGATCCGTCGGGAACCGTGCTAGCTCTTGCCGCGATCGTCGAGGACACCGGCCAGCGACCGCGAATTTCGTTGCGTTGGGGCCAGCAGCGGTGGCCGGAGTCCGCTCGCCGCGGTCGCGGAGCGGCAATAGCCGACCCCCGGGGGGACACAGTCCGTGGGCAGCAATGGCACACTGGTCAATAACTTCTTCAAGGATGCGGCCCTGACTTCAGGTTTTCGGGGCTGTGACCGCGAAACCGATACGAAAGACTCAAGAGAGACACTGCTGCCATGGATCTGGTCATCTTCCTTCCACTGCTCATCGTCATGGGCGCGTTCATGTTCTTCGCGTCCCGGCGCCAGAAGAAGGCCATGCAGGCCACGGTCGACCTGCACAACTCTCTTCAAGTCGGGGACCTGATCCACACCACATCGGGGCTGCAGGCGACGATCACCTCCATCGGCGACGAATATGTAGACCTGGAGATCGCGCCCGGGGTGGTCACCACCTGGATGAAGCTGGCAGTGCGTGACCGTGTCACCGATGACATCGAGGACGAGGAAGACTTCGAGGAGTCGAGTTCCGAGGCGCAATGGGAGTCGCAAATGACGGCCACCGAGATCACCGATAGACCCAACACGAAGACAGATAGCTGAGATTTCAGCGACAGCACGTACTCTTTGCGTGTCTTCGCGCGCCTGTGCGGTATTTGACGAATTGATCTCAAGGAGACCCTGACACGTGGCATCGTCTTCGACGCCGGTGCACCCTGCCCGCTACCTGACCCTGTTCCTGGTGCTGGTCATCGGCTCCTATCTGCTGGTATTCCTCACAGGGGACAAACAGCCCGACGCCAAGCTCGGCATTGATCTGCAGGGCGGCACCAGGGTCACGTTGACTGCGCGCACCCCGGACGGCTCGCCGCCCACCCGGGACGCGCTGCTCCAGGCCCAGCAGATCATCAGCGCCCGTGTCGACGGCCTCGGTGTCTCGGGTTCCGAGGTCATCATCGACGGTCAGAACCTGGTGATCACCGTGCCGGGCAACGAGGGCAGTGAGGCCCGCAGCCTCGGCCAGACAGCACGGCTCTACATCCGGCCGGTGATCCATTCAATTCCCGCCAGCGGTGCGGGACCGCCACAGGAAGGGCCCCAGCCGGGAGGCCCGCCGGGTGCCATCCCAGGGTTGCCGCCAGGTGCGGTTCCAGGTATGCCGCCGGGCGCGGTTCCAGGTATGCCGCCGGGCGCGGTCCCGGGGCTGCCGCCGGGCGCGGTTCCGGGGATGCCGCCGGGCGCGGTCACCCCGGATACCCCCCCGACCCCACAGCCGCGGCCCTTCCCGGAACAACCGGCTCCCAGTCCGGCGCCCAGCCCAAGCCCGGCGCCGGGCACGGAGGAACCCCCCGGCCCGGATGCCGCGCCTCCCGGGGCGCCCGCGCCCGCGAACGACGAAGACCTGCCGCTGGCAACCCGCATCCAGAACGAGAAGCGGCTACGCCAAAGCGAAGAACAGGCAATCCAGATCCTGGCCATGCAGGTCCAAGCCACCCGCTGTGGCGACGAGGACGTGCTGGCGGGCAATGATGATCCCAACCTGCCTTTGGTCACCTGTTCTACTGACGGCCTGCGGGTCTTTCTGCTGGACAAGTCGCTCATCAGCGGTGAGGAGATCAAGAACGCCACCTCCGGGCTTGACCAGCAGCGCGGCGAGCACGTCGTCGACTTGGAATTCAAAAGCGACGCCACCAAGGTCTGGGCGGAATTCACCACGGCCAACGTTGGTATCCAAACCGCATTCGTTCTCGACTCGCAGGTGGTCAGCGCACCGCAGATCGTGGAGCCCATTCCCGGTGGCCGTACGCAGATCACCGGACAGTTCACCGCCGACTCAGCGCGCGAACTGGCCAACGTGCTGAAGTACGGTTCGCTGCCGCTGTCGTTCGAGTCCTCGGAGGCCGAGACCGTCTCGGCCTCGCTGGGATTGTCATCGCTGCGGGCGGGGCTCATTGCCGGCGCGGTCGGGCTGGCCGCAGTGCTGCTGTACTCCCTGCTCTATTACCGGACGCTGGGCTTGCTGGTTGCGCTGTCGCTGGTCGCGTCAGGGGCGATGGTCTTCGCGATCCTTGTGCTGCTCGGCAGATATATCGGCTACACCCTGGACTTGGCCGGTATTGCTGGTCTGATCATCGGTATCGGCATGACGGCGGACTCGTTCGTGGTGTTCTTCGAACGCATCAAGGACGAGATCCGCGAGGGCCGGTCGTTCCGGTCTGCGGTTCCCCGCGGTTGGGCCCGGGCCCGCAAGACCATCCTGTCGGGCAACGCCGTGACATTCCTGGCCGCAGCGGTCTTGTACTTCTTGGCGGTCGGCCAGGTGAAGGGCTTCGCGTTCACCCTCGGTTTGACCACCATTCTGGACGTTGTCGTCGTGTTCCTGGTGACCTGGCCGCTGGCCTACATGGCATCGAAGTCGGCGACGATGGCCAAACCGGCCCTCAACGGTTTGGGAGCCGTGCAGCAGATCGCACGTGAACGCCGAGCGGCCGCGCAAACGGTGGGACGGGGATAGCACATGGCCGCAAAGCACCAGTCAGGAAAGACGCCCACCTCGCAAGCCGTCGAGGCCCCCGACCTCGAATCCGCCGAGGCGGATGTCCCACGGCATGGCTTCTTCGTCAGGCTCTACACCGGGACCGGCGCCTTCGAGGTGATGGGTCAGCGCAAGGCTTGGTACGCGGCCAGCGCACTCATCGTGGCCATAGCAGTCGGGGCGATTCTGTTGCGGGGCTTCACTTTCGGTATCGACTTCGAGGGTGGCACGAAGGTGTCATTCCCGCGCGGCGAGGGGCAGATCACCCCGCAGCAGGTTGAAACGGCCTTCGGTAACGCGATCGGTGAGCCGCCGGAGTCGGTGGTCATCGTCGGTAGCGGAGACTCCGCCACATACCAGATTCGTTCCGAGACGCTGACCAACGAAGAGACCGAAAACCTTCGGACAGTGCTGTTCGACGAGTTCCAGCCCCTCGGTTCCGACGGTCAGCCGAGCAAGCAGGCCGTCAGCGACTCGGCTGTGTCGGAAACCTGGGGTGGCCAGATCACCCAGAAGGCCCTCATCGCGCTAGTGGTCTTCCTCGCGCTGGCCTCCATCTATATCGCCCTGCGTTACGAGCGGTACATGGCGATTGCCGCACTGACGACGCTGGTGTTCGACCTCGTGGTCACCGCGGGTGTGTACGCGCTGGTCGGGTTCGAGGTCACGCCGGCCACGGTGATCGGGTTGTTAACGATCTTGGGCTTCTCGCTCTATGACACCGTCATCGTGTTCGACAAGGTGGAGGAGAACACCGAAGGTTTCGAGCACGCCACCAGGCGCACCTTCGCCGAACAGGCCAATCTTGCCGTCAATCAGACGTTCATGCGGTCGATCAACACCAGCCTGATCTCGGTGCTGCCGATCGTGGCGCTGATGGTGATCGCGGTGTGGCTGCTGGGCGTCGGGACCCTGATGGACCTGGCGCTGGTTCAGCTCGTCGGCGTGATCGTCGGAACGTACTCGTCGATCTTTTTCGCCACTCCTTTGCTGGTGAGTCTTCGGGAACGCACCGAACTGGTGCGCAAGCACACCAATCGGGTGCTGAGCCGCCGCAAGACCGCGGCAGCCAGGGCGGGCGAGCCGGCGGCCGACGCCGAGGATGGTCCCGACCGCGTGGATCCTGAGCCGGCGTCGGTGACGGTAGCGGCCGCGCCCGCATCTCCGCCGCCGGACAAGCCAGGGCCGGGTGCCCGTCCCGTCCGGCCCACCTCCAGCAGGACCGGACGGCCCTCGGGTAAGCGAAAGCCACGGAAGGGTTAGCGCCGATGCCTCGCCGTTGGGCCCTGCGAGGTTCCGTCCAGCCTCGTGCACGCCGCACTGCGCGGCGCGCAACGGTGCTGTCGGCGGTGCTGGCGTTGGTGGGCTCGCTCGGTCTGATCTCGTGTTCGGGAGACGCGGCGGGCTCGATCGATTACGCAGTCGACGGCAACCTGATCAGCTACAACACCAACACAGTGGCCGGAGCCGCGTCGGGCGGGCCGCAGGCCTTCGCTCGGGTGCTGACGGGATTCACCTACCACGGTCCACAAGGTCAAATCGTCGGCGACCACGACTTCGGCAGTATCTCTGTGGTGGGCCGCACGCCGCTGGTTCTTGACTACGAAATCAACCCTGGCGCTGTGTATTCGGACGGTAAGCCAATCACCTGCGACGACATGGTGCTCGCCTGGTCATCGCAGTCGGGTAGGTTCCCGCGGTTCGAGGCGGCCAACCGGGCCGGATATGCCGACATCGCCAAGATCGACTGTGAGCCGGGGCAGCAGAAGGCGCGGGTGTCCTTCGCGCAGGACCGGGCCTTCACCGAATACGGTCAGTTGTTCTCAGCGACGTCGATGATGCCCTCGCACGTCATCGCCGACGTGCTGGGCCTCGGCGACGGCGGGGTCACCAAGGCGTTGCTCGACAACGACGGGCCTACCGTCGAGCGCATCGCCCAGGTCTGGAATAACACCTGGAAGTTGGCGCCAGACCTGGATATCAAACGGTTCCCGTCGTCGGGGCCCTACAAGCTGGACTCAGTGACTGCCGACGGTGCGGTGGTTCTGGTCGCTAACGACAAGTGGTGGGGCACCAAACCGGTCACCGGCAAGATCACCGTATGGCCCCGCAGCGCCGACATGCAGGACCGGGTGAATGAGGGCGCCTATGACGTCGTAGACATCGCGTCCGGATCGCTGGGCACCCTCAATCTGCCCGACGACTACACGCGCACCGATGCGCCGTCGTCGGGTGTGGAGCAGCTGATCTTCGCCCCGCAGGGCCCGCTGTCGGCGGTGCCCGCCCGGCGGGCGCTGGCGCTGTGCACTCCCCGCGACACCATCGCGCGTAATGCGTCGACGCCGGTGTTCAACTCGCGGCTGAACCCCGCATCCGAGGACGCATACGGAGCTGCCGAAAACGTTCCGGAGGCCGGACAGTTCGCAGTCGGCAACGCCGATGCCGCCAGGGCCGCACTCGATAATCAGCCCCTGACCGTCCGGATCGGTTATCAGACACCGAACGCCCGGCTCGCCGCCACTGTGGGCTCCATCGCGAAGTCCTGCGCGCCCGCGGGCATTACGGTCGAGGACGTCGCCGGCGAGACCGTCGGCCCGCTGGCGCTGCCCAACGGCGAGATCGATGTGCTGATCGCGAGTACCGGAGGCGCGGCCGGAAGTGGCTCGTCGGGATCGTCGGTGATGGACAGCTACAGCCTGCACAGCGGTAACGGCAATAACCTTGGGCGCTACGCCAACGGACGTATCGACGGGATCATCGCCACCCTGGCAGTGACGTTCGACCCCAAGGAACTGGCCCGGCTACTCGGTGAGGCAGGGCCGATCCTGTGGGCCGACATGCCAACACTGCCGCTGTACCGTCAGCAGCGGACCTTGCTGACGTCGGCAAATATGTTTGCGGTGATCGGCAATCCGACGCGTTGGGGTGCAGGATGGAACATGGACCGTTGGAAACTGAGCGAGTGAGCACCGGAGCCGGTCGGCCGGCGACATCGGATACCGGAGCCGGTCCGCCGGCGACATCGGATACCGGAGCCGGTCGGCCGGCGACATCGGATGGCTCCGTGGCCCAGCTCATCGCATCGCTGCTGCGCGAGGTGCCCGACTTTCCGGAGCCGGGCGTCCAATTCAAGGACCTGACGCCGGTGCTTGCCGATGCCCTGGGGCTTGCCGAGGTCAGCGCCGCGATTGCCGAACTGGCCAGTGGCGCGGATCTGGTGGCTGGCGTTGATGCCCGGGGATTCCTGCTCGGTGGCGCCGTAGCCCTCAAGCTGGGCATCGGCGTGCTAGCGGTACGTAAGGGCGGCAAACTGCCGCCTCCGGTGCTTAGCGAGACCTATAGCCTCGAATACGGCACCGCCACTCTGGAGGTCCCCGCGAAGGGCATCGACTTGGCGGGCCGTTCCGTCGTGGTGATCGATGATGTGCTTGCCACCGGGGGAACGCTGTCCGCCACTACTCAATTGCTTACCGCAGCAGGTGCGCAGGTGACCGGGGCGGTGGTGATGCTCGAACTCGCCGCGCTGGGCGGTCGCGCGGTCCTCGACCCCTTGCCCGTCGAGAGCCTGTACATCGTCTGAACGGATATCCTGCGAAGAGGACACGTATCGGAGGTGAGTGATGGCCAGCGAGATCCGCGCTGACCCCGAGCCGGGCCAGGCCGTGCAATCACCATCCGGCGAGAACCCTTCCCCCCCTGAAACCCAGCCACTGTCGATCCCGAAGACCGACGGACCAAAGGCGGGGACAAGCGCATCGCGGCGGGTGCGGGCCCGTCTCGCCCGCCGGATGACCGCCCAACGCAGCGCGGTCAACCCGGTGCTCGAGCCGCTGGTAGCGATGCACCGCGAGGTCTACCCGAAAGCAGATCTGACGCTGCTGCAGCGCGCCTACGAGGTCGCCGAGGAGCGGCACGGTGAGCAGCTGCGGCACTCCGGTGACCCGTACATCACCCATCCGCTGGCGGTCGCCACGATCCTGGCCGAGCTCGAGATGGATACCACCACTCTGATCGCGGCACTGTTGCACGACACAGTGGAGGACACCGGCTACACGCTGGAGGCGCTCACTGAGGAGTTCGGCGCGGAGGTCGGTCATCTCGTCGACGGTGTCACCAAGCTGGACAAGGTGACGCTGGGTACCGCAGCCGAAAGTGAGACCATCCGCAAGATGATCATGGCCATGGCGCGTGATCCGCGGGTGCTGGTGATCAAAGTCGCCGACCGGCTGCACAACATGCGCACGATGCGGTTCCTACCTCCGGAAAAGCAAGCACGCAAGGCCGGCGAAACACTGGAAGTGATTGCACCGCTGGCTCATCGCCTCGGTATGGCAACGGTCAAATGGGAACTCGAAGACCTCTCGTTCGCGATCCTGCATCCGAAGAAGTACGAGGAAATCGTGCGACTGGTCGCTGACCGTGCGCCCTCCCGCGACACCTATCTGGCCAAGGTGCGCGATGAGATCGTCAACACGCTGACCAAGTCGAAGATCAATGCCACCGTCGAGGGAAGACCCAAGCACTATTGGTCGATCAATCAGAAGATGATCCTCAAGGGGCGCGACTTCGACGACATCCACGATCTCGTCGGGGTTCGAATTCTGTGCGACGAGATCAGAGACTGCTACGCCGCGGTCGGGGTGGTGCACTCCCTGTGGCAGCCGATGGCAGGTCGTTTCAAGGACTACATCGCTCAACCACGCTATGGCGTGTATCAGTCGTTGCACACCACGGTCGTCGGGCCGGAGGGCAAGCCTCTAGAAGTGCAGATCCGTACCCGCGACATGCACCGCACCGCCGAATACGGCATCGCCGCTCATTGGCGTTACAAGGAGGTCAAGGGGCGCAACGCATTGCCCACTGGGCACGCTGCCACCGAGGTCGACGACATGGCCTGGATGCGCCAGCTGCTCGACTGGCAGCGGGAGGCGGCTGATCCCGGCGAGTTCCTCGAGTCGCTGCGTTACGACCTGGCGGTAAAAGAAATCTTCGTGTTCACGCCCAAGGGCGACGTGATCACCCTGCCCGCCGGGTCCACGCCGGTGGATTTCGCCTACGCCGTGCACACCGAGGTCGGTCACCGCTGTATCGGCGCTCGGGTCAACGGTCGACTGGTGGCGTTGGAGCGCACGCTCGAAAACGGCGAATTGGTAGAGATTTTCACCTCCAAGGCCCCCAACGCCGGGCCGTCGCGGGACTGGCAGACGTTCGTGGTGTCACCTCGGGCGAAGGCCAAGATCCGGCAGTGGTTCGCCAAGGAGCGGCGCGAAGAGGCGCTCGAGAGCGGCAAGGAAGCGATAGTTCGCGAAGTGCGACGCGGCGGGCTTCCGTTGCAGCGTTTGATGACTGGCGATTCGATGGGCGCCTTGGCGCGCGAGCTGCATTACCTCGATGTCTCCGCGCTCTACACCGCGGTGGGCGAGGGGCACGTGTCGGCCCGTCACGTGGTGCAGCGACTCGTCGCACAACTCGGAGGTGACGACGAGGCCGCCGACGAGTTGGCCGAGCGGTCCACGCCCGCGACCATGCCGATGCGCCAGCGCGGCACCGACGACGTCGGTGTTGCGGTGCCGGGGGCGTCGGGCGTGCTGACGAAGCTGGCCAAGTGCTGTACCCCGGTGCCGGGGGACAACATCCTGGGGTTCGTCACCCGTGGTGGTGGCGTCAGTGTGCATCGCACGGATTGCACGAACGCCAACTCATTGCAGGAACAGCCCGAACGGATCATCGAAGTCCAGTGGGCGCCGTCGCCGTCGTCGGTGTTCCTGGTCGCGATCCAGGTGGAGGCGCTGGACCGGCACCGGCTGTTGTCCGATGTCACCCGCGTTCTGGCCGACGAGAAGGTCAATATTCTGTCGGCCTCGGTGACGACCTCCAATGACCGAGTGGCGATCAGCCGGTTCACTTTCGAGATGGGCGACCCCAAGCATCTCGGCCACGTGCTCAACGTGGTGCGCAATGTGGAAGGCGTCTACGACGTCTACCGCATCACCTCGGCGGCCTGAGCTTCCAGCCTTCCCCGCCGCCAGTCGAGGCGGACTGACGCGAAATGTACCGCGGCCCCGGGGTTAATCCAGGGTCAATCCAGGGCGATCGACTTCACATTGACGTCGACCTTCGGCGCGCCATCGGGCCCACCCTCGGCGGTACCTTCGGCGGCGATCTTGTCCAGTGTCTCCAGCCCGGTTTCGTCGATGGTGCCGAACACTGTGTAGTTCGGCGGCAGCTGGGAGTCCTGGAACACCAGGAAGAACTGGCTACCGTTGGTGCCTGGCCCCGCATTGGCCATCGCCAGCGTGCCCCGCGGGTAGGTCACCGGATCCATCAACTTCGGATCATTCGGCGCGTATTGGTCGGTCGGGTATTCGTTGACGAACTGGTATCCCGGACCGCCGGTACCCACGCCCGTCGGGTCGCCACACTGCAGGACGGCCAACGATTCGCTCGTGGTCAGCCGGTGGCATGGGGTGTCGTTGAAGAAACCCTGTTGGGCCAGGCTGGCGAAGCTGTTGACGGTGCACGGCGACTTGCCGTTGTCGAGCTGGAGGCCGATGTTGCCCTGGTTGGTCGTCATGCTGGCGCTGACCTGGGCTGGTTCGGTCGGTACCTTGCCGGCGCGCGGGGCCTCGGCGGGCTTACTGGCCTCCGCAGGCGACGCGGGATACTGACAATCGGCGCCTAGCCCTTCTGGTGCTTGGAAGGCGGGCAGCGCTCCGAGCTGTACCGGTCCGCCACCGTCAGGCAGTGGGGTCTCCGGCGCGCTCGAGGTTGTGCTGGTCGCCGATGCGGTCTGGCCGCCCGAATCACGGTTGGTGACCACAATGGTCGCCACTACGGCGCCGATCACGACCACCGCGGCCACTGCTGATCCGATGATCGTGTAGAGACGGCGTTTGCGCTCGTTCTCGGCCCGTCGTTCGAGTTGTCGCTCGAGCTTGCGCTTGGCTGTCGCACGCCGTTGTTCGTTGGTCGGCACCGCCGGTGTCCTCCTCGCGTTCGATCTGGTCGGCACCGAGTGTGCCAGCTGTTGCCGGGCGCCGGTGCCGCGACCCTCGCGAACAGTGGCGCGAAGTGGACGTGGGAAGCTGGAACCGTGTTGATCACCGGATTCCCGGCCGGCATGTTGGCGTGCAACTGCTATGTGTTGGCCCCTCGGGCCGGCGCGGACGCCATCGTCGTCGATCCGGGCCAGCGGGCCATGGGTCCGCTGCGCGGGATTCTGGACGAACATCGCCTCACGCCGGCGGCGGTGCTGCTCACCCACGGCCATATCGACCACATGTGGTCCGCCCAGAAGGTCGCAGACACCTATGGCTGTCCTGTGTACATCCATCCAGCGGACCGCTTCATGCTCACCGACCCGATCAGGGGTTTCGGTCCCAAGCTGGCGCAGATGGCGTTCGGTGCGATGTTTCGCGAGCCCGGGCAGGTCATTGAGCTGGATCGCGATGGCGACAAAATCGAGCTGGACGCCATCACCGTGGTCGTGGATCACACACCCGGCCATACCGCAGGTTCGGTGGTCTATCGCGTCGACGGGGGTATCGGCCTGGAAGCCGGTGCAGCTGGTACCGGGGTGTCGGGCATGTCGGGTCTTTCCGGCATGTCGGGTCTTTCCGGCATGTCAGGTCGTTCGGTGGCCTTCACCGGCGATACGTTGTTCCGCCAATCGGTGGGTCGCACCGATCTCCCCGGCGGCAGCGGTCGTGATCTACTGCAGTCGATCGTGAATAAACTCCTGGTGCTCGACGATGACACTCTGGTACTACCGGGGCACGGCGAGCGAAGCACCATCGGCGCCGAACGCCGCACCAACCCATTCCTCGAAGGTCTGACT
>JAHZKD010000330.1 GCA_022600605.1 Actinomycetes bacterium | reverse complement strand
GATCTTGGCGAGATAGTCGCCGAAGTTGATCTTGTCCATGATCCCGGCGAGGTCCCAGGACAGGATGTGAATCAGCGACACCGACGCGTCACGGATGAAGTAATAGTCCCCCGGCACCGTCTCGGAGAGGTCGGCTACACCCCGCAGCGCGACGAAATTCACGAACAGGGCGTAGGGCACGAGGGCGAACACAACAAGTGCGGTCATTGCCCATCCGCACTTCATGGTCGTCGTCTCGTTCATCCTCACCAGCAGTGCGCGCCACCTGCTCTTGCGCCTCGCGAAGATGGTGAATTTGTGAACCTGGGCTCGACGGGTCTGCACCGGCACCCGTAGTGCACGCCAGAGCCTCCCCGACCCGCCCGAGCGAACGAACTTGGCTGTCTCGCCGATCACGAGTGTCACCACGGCCAGGCCCATGAACAGCGCGAAAAGAATCAGGTAGTGCACCGCCGGATTGAACAGGGTCACCAGGCAGGCGGCGATCATCCGGCGGCCCCACCGCGCTTTCCTGAACAACAACGCGTCCAGCATCAGGAAGGCGCTGACCGTCATCAGGCAAAGACCCAGCACCAACGTGTAGAAGTGCGTGACCTTGGCATAGATCATGATCAGGTAGACCAAGGCGGTGGGCGCCGCGGTCGCGAGATACACCGTGGTCGCGGGCAGGAATGGGAAACTGCGGCGCATGAACCACGCGGTGGTGAGGTAGGCGGTGCTGACGATCGCAGGGAGCACGAGCAACACCGCGAAGGGGAGCACCATGTAGTGCCGCAACCAGGTGGTGAGGAACGAGTACCTGACCCTGAACTCGTATCCGTTCGTGAGTTCGTTGAACTGGCCCTGGGCTTGCTCGATCAACTGGCTGCTGGGGTTGAAGTACGGCACCAGCTCGTCGCCGACAAGCACCCGTTTGCCCGACAGGATGTCTGGTATCGCTAAGAGTACGTCGCGGAAGATCACGAAGCTCGCGACGAAGTACAGCGCGCAGACCACGATTGCGATGCGCTGGTGGGCGAATCGGTCTGAGGCGTAGCTGGATCGGTGCCGACCGACGGAGTCGCCGACCTCGTCGTGCACAAGCCGCCGCCCGGTGGAAGTGGTGTCTCGGGGCGGCTTGGCGTCGGGCGTCACGCGCTGGAAAGCTCCCAAGTTCGTCTGGGGGCTGCAACCCAGGAACGCAGCGCAGCGAAACCGGAGGCGGCGTCGTGCCGCTTGGCAGCCGCTAGGGCAGCCATCCGGTCCCGTTCTGCACCCGAGTCGTCAACAGCTCGCAGGATCGCTGCTGCCAGGGCGCCCGGATCCAGGTCGGCGGAAACATCGAAGGAGCGTTCCTCGATCCCGAGTTGGGAGGCGAGCTCACGCACCTTGACGTCGTACGGGAGGGCCACGACCGGGCATCCGATGACTACCGAGAGGATGATCGCGTGCAGCCGCTCGCTGACAACGAGGTCACACCCGGCGATTATCGAGGCGACCTCGTGGTGATCGGCCGGCGCATGAATGCATACGGGAGCGTCCAGGCGGCCCAGCACCTCCTCCAAGATCTCGAGGTCGGTTCCGCTCTTGAAACCGCACTGCATGGGGAGCGCGTGGAACTCGACGGGTCGTGCATCGGCCACCTCGCCCAGCGCAGCGACGAGCCGATCCAGAAACCGTTCCCACTCGTCGGCGACGTCAACGTCCTTGTTCAGATTCAGAGCGATCCGGAGGGTACCGTCGTCGCCGCGCTGTTCTCGATCCGGTGCGCCGCGAAGGGAATCTGGATCGCGAACCCACACGGCGTCGGGTACCAGTAGCAGTTTGTGCCCGGCACCGCCCACCGACACGGCCAGACGATAGGAACCCTCGTCGCGTACCGAGATGAGCCAGACAAGTCGCAGGATGACCCGCACCAACAGCCTGCCGGGCGCGGATTCCACGGGACCGATGCCGACATTGGCCATCAGAACCGGCTTCCCCGTCAGCCGGGCCAGCAGCACAACCGCAAGGACCATGGTCAGTGTCGAGTATTTCCACCTGCCAACCGAGCGGTAGAGCTCCTTGAGGATGTTCCCGCCGCCGAACACGACGACGTTGCAGCGCAACAGGTTCCGGAGTAGCCCGAGGTGGTCCGAGCCGGTATCGAACACCGTCACGTCGAACCGGTCGGCCAGCTGCGTGGTCGTGGCAGCCGGTTCGTAGGAGTTGACTGCATAGGTGTTGCCCGGGCCGAGCTCGGTGAGAAAGGTGTCGAGCAATAGCTCGTCGCCAACGTTGGCCTGGCCGTGAGTGCCGAGGAACAGGACCCTGCGCCGTTCCTGCGGGGTCGAGTCGGAGGTGGTGACCGGAAACCCGGCAATCTCGGGCGCACCGCTTCCGGTGGCGGTCATCTCATCGTCTCCGAATTCGTCGCTATCTTCTTTGATGTTGCTGTCTTCTTCGAACGGGCGCTCCGCAGGTCGGATCGATTGTCGCAGAGGTGGGCGGCGCCCACCAGCACCGCGGTAAGGGCCATCGCGATCATCTGCGCAATTGCCATGGACATCGGCGTCGCACCGAAAGCCAGCAGCAGAAGCGTCTGCAGCGCGGCACCCAGTAGCAGGGCACCAGGTGCGCGCCAGCGGCCGATGGCGAGGTCCAGGCTGGCAACGAGGTTGCCTACGGCGAACAGAGCGGTCGCTATCGCGTAGGGAACGAGCACTTCGGCCGCAGCCGCATAGCCATCGCCCAGCAGCAGCGGAGCGAGTTGATTGCCCAGGAGCGCGAGTCCGGCGACACCGACTACGCAGGTGGACACGACCATCGAAAGGGCCCGGATCATTGCCCTGCGCCGCTCCTGGGGGCCACTGGCCCGCGCGAAGACGGGAAACGTGCTGTGGACGACGGCCCACGACAGGAAGTACAGGCCCCGCCCGATGACGGCGGCCGCGGCATACGAGCCCGCTTCGTCCGGAGCCATCACGGCTTTGGCCAGCACGATGTCCCCGTTGGCGATCACGACCTGTCCTACCAGCAGGATGGTCGCTGCTACCGACACCGCCGCCAATCCGCCCTCGTCGGTCTTGGTGGCAACGTCGCTGCCGCGCTGGCCCGCTGTGGTGCGCGCGACTCGATGTCGGGCGGCGATCGCCGACGCCACGAACGACAGCGAGATGGCCACCGCGGCCCCGATCACGCCGAAGCCGAGCGCCAGCATCACGAGCGCGATCCCGACCCTGGTAGCGGCCTCGACGGCGTAGCTGACGGCCAGCCGCCCTAGCCGCAGGTCCCCCTGCAACGCTCCGCGCATGACGGCCTGCGCCAGGTAGACCGGAAGGCCGATCCCGATCACGACAAACAGAACGGGTGTGGAGGTGTTGAAGGTGTGGGCGAGGTTCGAAGAGCCTATCGCCAGTCCCACCCCGAGGGCGCCCCCGATACCCCATGCCCAGCGTGCCAGCCTGCGACGTGACTCGATCCCTTCCGGGTCGTCGATCGCGCCGCTGCGGGCCGACAGCAATTGCAGCATCGCTGCCGCTGCTGCGGCGGCCAGTACCAAGTTCACCGCGAGGTTGGCGTCGCCGAACTCCGCCGGAGACAGGAAACGGGCGAGCAGCAGGTTGAGCAGGTAGTTGGCCGCACTTACCCCGAGCATCGTCACACTGAGGATCAGCGCGCCGCTCAACTGCTGGCGGGCGGCGTCTGTACCGGCTCGGGGCTTGGCTCCTGTCTCGGCAGGCGCAACGGGACGTGCCACGGACTCCTGCGCAAGAGCTGATCTCGCGACCCGAGGTGATGCGATGATTGCCACGTTCTTATGGTCGGGGGTGGTCTTCAAGCGAGTCCGATGGGCAGCCTCAAGAAATGGTCAAGATGTGGGGCCCAACTCTCAGGACGGCGCGTTCGGGACAGCGACCCGCGCCCGTATCGGACGGTGGTCGGAACCGACGTCGCCGAGAACTTCAGCGTGCTCGACCACCAGGTCCCTGGTGGCGAACAGGTGGTCGATCTGACTGTGAGGTCGGTGCGCGGGATAGCTGCGACCCCGCACCGGCCTCTGCCAACCCCTAAACGCGAGCCCGGTAAGTGGGCCCCAAAGGTTGAAGTCTCCGCAGACCACCGATCTCGTGGACCCGCGCAACCCTGCGGCGAGGCGACGGTGATGCAGGGGCGCGAGCGCGAAGTAGTGGGTTGCGTGCAGAGTTGTCACCGAGATGTGTCCCGCATCCCCGACGCTCACCCGAACGCGTAATGCCGCACGGCGCCCGACAGGGTCCAGCGGCGTCCTACCCATGTCGATCGGCTCCGGGCTGGACAGCGGAATCCTGCTCGCTACGGCCATGCCCCACCACCCGGTGGCGTTCCCGGGGCCGGGGTTGACGGCGAGGGTGGGCGACAGGCCGGCCCGTGCCTGTCGAAGCTCGGCTATGTGGTAGCCCTCGCGACGGAGCTCATACAGCCACCCGTCTTGCGCGTCCGGCCACCAGACCTCTTGGAGGGCAATCACGTCCGCGTCCAGGGACTTGCAAACGGCGACCATGTCGAATGGCAAGCTGTCGCTTCCGATGCCATAGTGCGCGTTCAGGCTCGCGATCGAAATCGACACGGTCCGCCCGGCATCCGCCGG
>JAHZKD010000329.1 GCA_022600605.1 Actinomycetes bacterium | reverse complement strand
AGGCGTACGAATTCGTCAAGGAGACGGTCGCCCACGGTGGGTCCATCATGTTCGTGGGAACCAAAAAGCAGGCGCAGGAGTCCATCGCCGAAGAGGCCACCCGCGTCGGCATGCCGTACGTGAACCAGCGCTGGCTTGGTGGCATGCTCACCAACTTCTCCACTGTGCATAAGCGTCTGCAGCGCCTCAAGGAGCTTGAGGCGATGGAGCAGACCGGTGGTTTCGAGGGTCGCACTAAGAAAGAGATCCTGATGCTGACCCGCGAGAAGAACAAGCTCGAACGGTCTCTGGGCGGCATCAGGGACATGCAGAAGGTGCCGTCGGCGATCTGGGTCGTCGACACGAACAAGGAGCACCTCGCAGTCGCCGAGGCTCGCAAGCTGAACATCCCGATCATCGCGATCTTGGACACCAACTGCGATCCCGATCTCGTCGACTACCCCATTCCGGGCAACGATGACGCCATCCGTTCGGCTGCGCTGCTGACCAAGGTGGTGGCTTCAGCCGTCGCTGAGGGGCTGCAGGCCCGCTCGGGCGCGAGCGCGGGTGCCGACAAGCCGGCGACTGGCCAAGATGGGCTGGCAGCCGAACCGCTCGCCGAGTGGGAGCAGGAGCTGCTGGCCGGTGCCACGACAGCCACCGCGGCCGCCGCCGCGACAGCCACCGCGCCGCCCGCTTCCGCGCCGGTAGAGGCAGCAGCGGAACCGACCTCCTAATCGCTTCGACTTCTGCTTCGTCTCCATGCTTCGACTTCTGCTTCGTCTCCATAAGGAAGGGCTTCTATGGGTAACTACACCGCCGCCGACGTCAAGCGGCTCCGGGAGCTGACCGGCGCCGGAATGCTGGCCTCGAAGAACGCGCTGGTCGATTCCGACGGCGACTTTGACAAGGCCGTCGAGCTGCTGCGCATTAAGGGCGCCAAAGATGTCGGCAAGCGTGCCGAGCGCGCTACCGCCGAAGGGCTGGTGGCCGCTAAGGACGGCGCGCTGATCGAGCTCAACTCCGAAACCGATTTCGTCGCTAAGAACGCCGAGTTCCAAGCCGTCGCTGACCAGATCGTGGCCGCTGCGGCTGCCTCGAAGGCGACGGACGTCGACGCGCTCAAGGCTGCCAAGGTCGGGGATAGCACCGTGGAGCAGACCATCGCCGACCTATCGGCGAAAATCGGCGAGAAGTTGGAACTGCGGCGCGTCGCCTATTTCGACGGCGCCACCGAGGCCTACCTGCACAAACGGGCTGCCGATTTGCCGCCTGCGGTCGGTGTCCTGGTCGAGTACACCGGCGCCGATGCGGACAAGGCCAAAGAGGCAGCTCACGCAGTTGCTCTGCAGATCGCCGCACTGAAGGCCCGCTACCTCACGCGTGAGGATGTGCCCGAGGACGTCGTCGCCAATGAGCAGCGCATCGCCGAGGAGACTGCACGCAACGAGGGCAAGCCAGAGCAGGCGCTGTCCAAGATCGTCCAGGGTCGCGTGAGCGGTTTCTACAAGGATGTCGTGCTGTTGGATCAACCCTCGGTGTCGGACAACAAGAAGTCTGTCAAAGCACAGCTCGACGAGGCCGGCGTGACGGTGACGCGGTTTGTCCGCTTCGAGGTCGGCCAGGCCTGATCGCTTAGTCAGCGCCAGGCCCCCGAGACTGCGGTCGCGGGGGCCTCGTGCTGTTGTCTGTCGCTGCCGCCGAGCGAGGCGGTACGCTTTGGTACCGTCGGACTGATGGACAGCATTCATGCTTTCGGCGAAGAATTCTCCGGAGATGCCCTGGGTGACCTTGATGCTGTGGGCGTCGTGGAAGCGCTGCGGGCTGGAAAGGTGTCGGCGCGCGAAATCGTCGATGCCGCGATCGCCCGCACCGAGGCGGTGAACCCCACACTCAACGGTCTGGCCTGCGAAGTCTTCGACAGGGCCAGGGCGCGCGCGCAGATGCGGCGGCCCTACGGCGGATACTTCGACGGGGTGCCGACGTTCATCAAGGACAACGTTGCTGTGGCCGGCATGCCGACGATGAGCGGTACCGACGCCTGGGACCCGAAACCCGCTGAATTCGATGGCGACTTCGCTCGCGCGTTTCTGGGGACCGGGTTGGTGGCGCTGGGCAAGACCCGGCTCTCGGAGTTCGGCTTCAGCGCCTCGGCGGAGCACCCGCGGCTTGGGCCGGTGCGCAATCCGTGGAACGTCGAGCACACCGCCGGTGCGTCGTCGTCGGGGTCTGGGGCGTTCGTGGCTGCTGGGGCGGTGCCGATCGCACACGCAAATGACGGTGGCGGTTCGATCCGGATTCCCGCGTCCTGCAACGGTTTGGTGGGCCTGAAACCGTCCCGGGGAAGGCTTCCGCTCGATAAGGACATGCGGCTGATGCCGCTGCGCATCGTCCACAACGGTGTCCTCACTCGCTCGGTCCGCGACACCGCCGCGTTCTACCGTGAGATGGAACGGGTCACCGCCAACCCGAAGTTGCCGCCTGTCGGCGACGTCAGCGCACCGGGAAAGCAGCGACTGCGCATCGCGGTCTGCACACAGTCGGTCGCCCGCGAAGCCAGTCCCGAGGTGACTGAGTTGACGTTCAAGACGTCGGCCCTGCTTGAGGAACTCGGTCACCGGGTGAGCGTGATCGATAACCCGGTCCCGCATCGCTTCACCGATGATTTCCTGCTGTATTGGTCGTTTCTGGCCTTCGCTCTCGTGCGGGGTGGTCGCCGCACGTTCGGGGAGAGTTTCGATCGCGACAAGCTCGACAATCTCACTCTCGGCCTCGAGCGCCACGCATCTCGCAACGTGCACCGGCTACCTTTGGCGATCGCCCGGCTGTCGCGGGTGCGCCAGAGCGCGTCGAACGCGATGTCGACTTTCGACGTGCTGCTGACGCCGACGGTGGCCGCCGCCACCCCCCGCATCGGCCATCTCGATCCGACCGCGAACTATCAGCAGGTTATTGACCGGCTCGTTGACTGGGTGGCGTTCACTCCGTTGCAGAATGCGACTGGCGAGCCGTCCATTTCGTTGCCGCTGGCTGAATCGGCGTCGGGGCTGCCGGTCGGGATGATGTTCTCCGCCGCCGTCGGACAGGATGCTCGCCTGCTTGAGCTGGCCTACGAACTCGAGGAGGCCAGCCCCTGGCGGAGAATCCAGGGTTGAATCCAGCGATCTGCGAAGCTGACGAGCACCTTATGTAGTGCGTCTGTACTTCGTCGCGTGCAGGACACGGCTGCAGGACACGGCTGCAGGACACTGCGCGCAGTCTCAAGGCGATCGACACGTCGGGATTGCCAACCGCACCCCGACGTGGTGCGTTGGTCGCGATGAGGCAGGATTGAGGCGGTCGCGCAGCTGTCCACAGGCCTCCGGGGCGGCGATTGCATGTGAGGAAGTGAAGGAGTCGGATGGCGGAATCCACGAGTCCCAATGGTGAAGGCTCGTTGTCGGAGATCCGGCCCGCTTACTCCCGAGTGCTGCTCAAGCTGGGGGGCGAGATGTTCGGCGGCGGACAAGTCGGCCTCGATCCTGACGTGGTCGCACTGGTCGCCCGCCAAATCGCGGAAGTGGTGCGTAGCGGCGCCCAGGTGGCCGTCGTCATCGGCGGCGGCAATTTCTTCCGCGGCGCACAATTGCAGCATCGGGGCATGGAACGCACCCGCTCGGACTACATGGGCATGCTCGGCACTGTCATGAACAGCCTTGCGCTGCAGGACTTCCTGGAACAGGAAGGTATCCAGACCCGCGTGCAGACCGCCATCACGATGGGCCAGGTGGCCGAACCCTATATCCCGTTGCGGGCTCGAAGGCACCTTGAGAAGGGGCGCGTGGT
>JAHZKD010000328.1 GCA_022600605.1 Actinomycetes bacterium | reverse complement strand
GTCGGGGCGGTAGCTCAGTTGGTTAGAGCCGTGGACTCATAATCCATTGGTCGCGGGTTCGAGCCCCGCCCGCCCCACTCAGTGTTTGTTTTTGCCAGGTTCCTCGGTCAACTCGGCGTTTATTCGTCTTTTATGACAATGGCGAACCCGTCCAAAATGACTTGGCTGTCGCGCTGGTAGATGGGATTTTCGGGTTCTGTGGTCGTAATGGTCAGCACGGCTAGATAGGTCTCGTTTCCGGATTCGGCTACCGCCATTAGCGCCTTGGCGGACATCGGGGCGCTCACGCCGTCCAGCGTCATGGTGTAGTCGCTGATTTCGGCCGTTTGCCCACACACGGTGGCAGGCTTCGATTGGATCCCTTCCGCGAAACCCGAATCGATGAGCGCGGAGTTCGCCTCATCGAACAAATCTTGTGCTGGCCATTGGCCGGGATGGGAACCCAGGGTGACGGCAGCGGTGGGAGCGTAATGGTTGGCGGCGAGGGCCTGGTTTGTTTGGACGAATCGAAGCCGCTGATGCTCCTTCTCGTCGGTCTGGCCTACCTCCCACCCGGGTGGTTGGGGGATCTGCATCGTGGGTGCGTCCCCTGACCGTGGGGGGATGTCGATTAGCGGGTAATTGACCCTATTGCAGTCCGCCGCCGTGGGCTCCCCAGCCGTGGGGTTGGTGGAGTTCGAGCACCCTGCGGCCGCAGACACCAGCACGATTGACGCGACGGCGGTGAGGCGGCATCCCCAGCCGCCGCAGCGAGGGTCGCGCGCTGCTGGTGTGGCTGTCATGACGCTAAGTGTGTCGCTGCGACCGAGGGTAGGGCAATTCGAGCCCACCGGAGCTATGTGAGTAGGGGGTGTAACGGTTCCCGTGTGTGCGGCGAATACATAGCAGGCGCTCGGGTTGGTTTCGTGATCGAGCCACGAACAGAAGGGCGTGACCCACATGAAGCCAGTCGACACAAAAAGAGGCGGGATGATGGCCGCGATCTTCGACAGATCCGCAAAGCTGGGCGCCCTTGCCATCGGCGCCTTCACCGTCAGCGTGGCGGCCCTGACATCCGGCGCTGGAATCGCTGGTGCGAGCCCCAACGATCCGGGCATGGACCGAGTGGGCGCCGACGGAGACGTGAGCTCGCGTCAGGCTCACTCCGTCTCCGGTGCCAACCACTGCGACGTCAGCAGCGGCACACTGAGCACATCCGAGGTCAGAGACACCGACCACGGCACGCCGATGCAAAGGACTAACGAGGCCGGGCCGAGTTGGGTCGGGTCAGATGGCTGGCAGGCCATTGGTTTGAGCCGTTCGAACCCCTGGGGTGGCTCATTCAATTCCCGGAAAACCAGAACCGGTCTGCAGTGCCACGACGGTAGCGCGCGCCGGTGGCGCTGACGCTTGACAGTTCTGCCCCGCTCTCCCCACTTCAGAGGGTGTTTGACCTCGGGTGACCTACATCCAGATTGTGGCCGTGTCGGGTTCTCGGGGTGCCGCCATCGGATGGCGGCGACCGAGCAGATTGCCCGTGATAGTGGCGCAGAACCGGTACATCGGCAGGTCGAAGATACTGTTGTTCATCGGCTGCTCGAAATAGTAGCCAAGTCGCTCGGCGCTGATGAATGCCAGCATGAGCAACAGTCCCAAGCCGACGCTGACAACTTGGTGGTTGGCATCGAAACGGTTGAAGGCCACGATGGCGAATAGCCACGTCATTGCCCGAATGAACATGTCGTAGTGGGCTGGGATGGGCTGATTGCGTATACGTTCAAGCCCACCCTGCGAAGCGGCGAGTGCGGTATTGACCGACATCAGCATCACTCTGGCCTGAAAGTCGATATGACCATCGGACAATAGCTTTTGAACGTCGCGCCCTTGGAGGTTGAGCAGTTCGTTAGCAGTTGCGTTGGGTGGGTCCTCCTCGGTGAGCTCAGCAGTCCCCGAGGGCGGAGTGACGCCTCGCAGTTCAGCGGCCAACTGCCAGGCGTATCGGACCTGTCGGCGACGCATGCGGTCCAGGAAGCCAGCCATGACCGACGACCCGGTGTCGACGGCGGCTAAGTCGTTGTGCCACGCCCGAGAGTCGTTGATGACCGCGCCCCAGAGGGTGCGTGCCTCCCACCATCGGTTGTAGGCAGTTGTGTTTCGGAATCCGATGAAGATCGAGGCGGCAATGCCCAAGACGTTCAACCCGGCCACCGAGTTGTCCATCTGGATCTTGTCGGGAATCGGCACCAGGATCGCGGCGACTATCAGGATCGCGAGGATGTTGTATCTCAGTTGCCACAGCACAAGCCCCACAACTTTGAGGGGTCCGACGTGTCCAACGCTACGGATCATCGCGGCCTCCGGATCACATGGCGAGTAAACCAGTATTCAGAATGACTGCCGCGAGGCACCCTCGACGAGAGAATGGCCGCGGGTTTCCCCGCAGGTATCAGCTGCCGTCCGAAGCGGACGCGTTCGGCCCGGCGCCGCCGCTGTCGTTGTCCCCAGACTCCCCGCCCGCGCCCGGAGCACTGTCCTGCTGGGTAGTCACGCTGCCGTCCGCGTCGTTACCGGACTGCTCAGTGGCGTCGGACTCGTCAGCGGAATCGGCCTCATCGGCCTCATCGGCCTCCAAAGCGGCCTCATCGGCCTCATCGGCGTCTGAGGCTGGTTCATCGGCATCCTCGGCGGGCGTTTCCGAATCTTCTCCGGCCGCCTTCTCCAGGGCTTCGGCTTCGTCCGCCGCCTCGTCTGCCGCTGCGTCCTCGGCCGCCACCGCTTCGGCCTCGGTCGCTGCCTCGTCCTCGGCCGCCACCGCTTCGTCCTCGGTCGCTGCCTCGTCCTCGGTGGCCGCCTCGTCTTCGGCGACGGTTTCGGCCGGTTCGGTTGCCGCCTCCTCGTCGGTGACTGCGTCGGCCGGTTCGATCACGGCCTCCGGCGCTAGAACCGTGCCAGGGGTATCGGCCGAGGGGGGCGGCTCCGTGGCAGTCGGCGCCGCCACAGATACCGGTGCGGGCCCGGCCAGTGGGACGTCGGGCGGGGGCGGCAATGGGAACGGCCACCAGCCGAGCGTCACGATGTAGTTGATCTCGCTGGAGATCGCGTCGGAAATCCCAGTGGCGGCGGTATTGAGGATGTCGCTGACACCGTCGACCCAGACAGTCAGATCCAGCGGATCATTGACCACCGGATCCAAGAAGTCGTAGACGAAGCTGTCGACCGTGGGTAGGACGAAGTCCGGGTACCAGATGAGGATCTGGTCGGAGAGTAGGTATCCGAGGGGAACCCAGTTGATCAGTGAGGGGCCGAGTTCCGTGGAGACGTAGTTGGCCCAGTACCGCGTGACTGAATAGACGGCATCGATGAGTTCTGACTCGGCGTTTTGGGTCCCTGGGCCCTCGAGCGCCCCCTGGCCGACGTTGTTGGCTGAACCACCCTGGGCGTTCGGCGTCGCCGGCGCGATGGTGACGTGACTGGGGGCCTTGCCACCGTCCAACCTGACTGTGAGTACTCGACCGTCCGCCACCGTAGCCAGCTGTTCGATCAGTGCCAGCGCGGAGTCCACGTCATCCTCCGATGGCGGTGACTCCGTGGGCGTACCTGAAGCATCCGCGGCGACATCGGCGGTAAACGTTGCAGGCCGTACGACCTGGATAGTCTTCATTGCCATCGGGGGTACCGCAGTGGTTACCGCCAGCGCAGCGAGGCTCAGCGCAGCGAATCCAGTCGTGAGTGCCACACGTGTTGAAGTGCTCATCCGGATCCACCTCCTCCCGCCTGGCCCGATCTGGACCAACTTACGCCGTTGGCAGCCGGTTTGTTGTATTTCCCGGTGGGACACGGATGCGTGCGCCCCGGTTAATGTGCTCTGTCTCCTGGCGGCGGCGGCATAGGTTGCTCACGGATTCTCTGCCCATGTCCAACACCGCCATCTTGGTGGCGCGCACCATCAAATAACACTACTTCAGAAGGCATCGTCGCGGATCGTAATCAGCGCGATGGCGGGCTGCTTAGGATCATGCGGGCTGTAGCCGTTATCGTGCCGGTTTAGCTGAACAACGTGCGGCGGCCGTACCCTTCGACGGTGACCGCGATCGATCCCGAGCAGCTCAGCACGTGTCTGCGGGTGCTGTCCCAGGTTGAGGCCTTACCTCCCGAGCATCCTGATGCCGTGGCTGTACGTCGGGCAACGGCTGGCATCTTCAAGTCGGTGAAGCTGGCCCGCCGCAAGGCCAAGCGCGACTTGGTGGCGGCTGCCGACCGCGCCGTTACGGCAGCCACCGCTACCGGAGCGCCAGGCCGCATCGACGATGAGACCCAGGGTCTTCCGCTGGTATCCACTGCCGTTGGAGCCAGTGCGGGCACGCTAATGCGTTCACGGGCCTGCTATATGTGCAAGAGCCGCTACTTGGTAGTCGATGCGTTCTACCACCAGCTCTGTCCGAGCTGCGCCGCTTTCAACCGGGTCAAGCGCAACGCTCGAACGGATCTGATCGGTCGGACCGCCCTACTCACCGGGGGGCGAGCCAAGATCGGGATGTATATCGCGCTGCGGCTGCTGCGCGATGGTGCGCACACGACCATCACCACCCGGTTTCCCAACGATGCCGTGCGCCGGTTTGCTGCGATGACCGACAGCGCGGACTGGCTGCACCGGCTGCGCATCGTGGGAATTGACCTACGCGATCCCGCCCAGGTAGTGGCGCTGGCCGACATGGTGGCGGCGCGGGGTCCGTTGGACATCCTGATCAACAACGCGGCACAGACGGTTCGACGCCCGCCCGGCTCGTACACGGCGCTGGTGGAAGCGGAGCGCACCCAACCGACGGAACTGGTGGATGTCGTTACGTTTGACCACGTCAGCGACGCCCATCCGGCTGCGCTTTCCGCGAGCTTCGCCGAGCACCAGACACCCCACGCGGTGACTGAGTTGGCGTTGGCTGCCCGCAGTGCCTCGCCGGAGCGTATTTCCGCTGGCACCGCTATCGACGCGGGTGGTCTGCTGCCCGATACCAGTGCGGTAAATAGCTGGACGCAGCGTGTGCACGAGGTCGATGCGATGGAATTGCTGGAGGTGCAATTGTGCAACCAGACTGCGCCTTTCATCCTGGTGAGCCGGCTGCGCCCGGCGCTGGCTGCCTCGTCGGCCCACCGCAAATACGTCGTCAACGTCTCTGCGATGGAGGGGCAGTTCGGTCGCGGATACAAAGGGCCGGGTCACCCGCATACCAACATGGCTAAGGCTGCGTTGAACATGCTTACCCGCACAAGCGCGGCGGAGATGTTGGAGCGCGATGGAATCCTGATGACTGCCGTCGACACCGGATGGATCACCGACGAGCGCCCCCACCCCACCAAACTGCGTCTGGCGCACGAGGGTTTTCATGCTCCACTGGATCTCGTCGACGGTGCTGCCCGCGTGTATGACCCTATTGTGCGCGGCGAGGCCGGCGAGGATCTTCACGGCTGCTTCTTGAAGGACTATTCGCAGAGTAACTGGTAGGCCACTCGGACGTCAGCATCGTCAGGCACGGCCCCCGCTGAGGTCATGGCTCGTTCGGTTGCTCGGCAACTGGAGATTCGACCGCTTGGTCGGAGCACCCCGCCGAGTCGATGAAATCATCGATCAATTCCACTACAGCGTTCGGTGTTTCCACGTGCGGGAAGTGGCCCACGCCTTCGAGCACCTCAAGGCGACAGCCCGGTCGTGCATCGCGTACGGCGTAGCCGTGCTCGATCGGAATAATTCGATCTATATCGCCCCAGATGATCATGGTCGGAACGGTGGATGTCAGATTGAGCTTGCTCAGGGCGCTCACCGATTGCCCGCGGTAGTCGACCACCGACCGTAGCGTCTTGAGGAATGCCTGGCGTGTCTGCTTGTCAGACAACGATGAATACGCGCTCCACATTTCGGCTCCGCGCGGTGACTGGATGCCGCTCGTCGAGAACCACGACCGTATCTTGTTGCCAGCGCTTACCACCTTTGATGGCGCAACGACTGGCAGTATCAGCTCGGCTCCGGGAGCGGACAGCAGGCGAAGGGTCCAGCCGACATCCGGGCCGAGGCCGCCGCTGCTGATCAGCACCAGCCGTTGGCAGTAATCGCGATGCTGGTAGGCGAATTGCATTGCCACACCGCCGCCGAGCGACTGACCGATAACGGTCGCGCATGTGATGCCCAGCTCGTCCAGAAGGTCGCGCAACAGCACCGCGAATGCACCGAGTGAGTAGTCACTGCGGGGCTTGGCCGACTGACCATGTCCCAACAGGTCTGGTGCGATGACCCGGTATTTCTTCGACAGCTGCGGTATCACCGCACGCCACGTCTCCGAGCTGCCCGCCATACCGTGGATCAACAGCAATGCTTCGTCGCCACTGCCGGCGTCCCGGTAGGCGACGCGATCACCGTGCAGCTCCAAAAACTTCAACTCGCTCATATGCGACGTCTCCTCTGGACCAATCACCCCATCGTGACAGACGACGACGGTTCTGCAGAGCGACTATGGGCATGCTCACGTCGCCGACCTCTGTCTCAGCGGATCACGCAAGCGCGAAGATTCTTTGGATCGATGCGCTGATCAGTGCTTATGTCATGTTCAGGGCGGACGGCCGGGGCTGAGCCCGCGGTTTATCAATCCTGGGAGACCATGTCGGCCATGGCCATTCGTCGCCGTGCGAGGCGGACTGGAGCGACCATCAGGGGAAGTGCCAACAACACTGCGGCCAAGGCGGTCAGGCCCAGCCGGGGCCAGTGTTCGGCCGTCCCGGCTATCCAGCCACCGACGGCCGGGGCAATGCCGCCAGCCACCAACGCTCCCGCGCCAACCAGAACAACCAGTTGGCCCGAATGGGTGTCGAGTTCGGCTGCCAGGGCCAGCAGCAAAGGAATGAGGCAAAAGTAGGCAACGCTGACAGCGAGAAACCCGACAATGAACTGCGGCGGGTTGGTGGCGGTACCGACAAACAGATTCCCGATTGCCAGCGTAAGTACAGCCGGGACGACGAGGAACATTTTGTTGATCTTTGCGCCAAACGCCAGAGTGACTCCCGCGCCGACCAATCCCATCAGCTGGGAGAGCCCCAAAAAGTTTGCGGTGGACTGCGCAGAGAGCGCAGCATGCTCCCCGATCGACTCGGCGAACGTCCAGACCATCAAGTTGCCACCTTGAATAAGCCAGGCCGCGACGACCAACATCATTGCCGGGCCCCCGACGCCCGATGAACCCGACGTTGTCGCCGGTTGTGCGTCATCGATCGAATCCGCGTTATCGATCGAATCACTGTGGCCGCTCGGCTTGAGCCGAGCCGCGTCCGGTTCGACCTTGGCCAGAGTCCGCACATCACACAGACGCGTCATGAAGATGACGCACACCAGTTCGGCTACGGCCAGCCCTAGACAGATGCCGACCTTCGGCCACATTGTGTGCAGCGTCGGACCCAATGCCAGCATGGCGCCGCCGGCGAGCATCCAGGTAATGGTCACGATGCTGAATGCGCGCTCGGGGCGGCGTGCGTAGGCCAGTGCCGAATTGGCGCATGCGTAGCACAGCCCAGCGCCCAGCCCTATGGTGATCTGCAGTGCCAGGACGACGCCGAATGTCGATGCGAAACCCGTGACGGCAAGACCCGCGGCGGCCACGAGCGCTCCGCTGATACCGACCGCCCTTCGGTCCAGGCGCGGCAAGAAAGGCAGAACGGCGAAAGCCGAAAGAGCCACGCTGCCCAGCCCGCCGGACACCAGCAGACCGGCATGTGCGATCCCGAAGTCGAATTCTCTGGCAAACGACACTGCGAGCAGGGGTGAG
>JAHZKD010000036.1 GCA_022600605.1 Actinomycetes bacterium | reverse complement strand
GCCGCCTTTTACGACGCCACCCGGGCGCGGGTGTTCGGAATGGTCACCCGGGTGCTTCGGGACCGGGGCTACAGCGAGGAGACCACTCAGGAGGTTTACCTGCAGGTGTGGCGCAACGCCGAGAGCTATGATCCTGCCACCGGTTCCGCTCTGGCGTGGGTTCTGACGTTGGCGCACCGGCGTGCGGTCGACCGACCGGGTGCGCGCCGAGCAGGCGGCGGGCCGGCGGGAGTCCCGCTACGGTGCTGAAAACGTCGAATCTGCCACCGACCACGTCATCGACTCGGTGATCCTGCGCGACGAGCGTCGCAAGGTCGCCGAATGTCTAAGCGAGTTGACCGATCTGCAGCGGCAGAGCATCGAACTCGCCTACTACGACGGGCTGACCTATTCGCAGGTGGCCCAGCGGCTATCAGCGAATCTGGCGACCGTCAAGTCGCGGATACGCGACGGCCTCCGCGGTCTACGCCAGTGTCTGGGTGTGGGATGAGTAATCCCAACGAAACTGATCTGATCGTTTTGTCATCGGCGTGCGCGCTGGATGCGGTCGCCGACACGAAGCGTCGTCGGTTGGGGCGAACAAAGTGAACTGACCGCCGTAACTGGACGGCCGGTGCTGGTTGTTGGAGGTGGCTCCGCCGGCTCAAAGGCGGCGTACTGGCTGGCGCTCCACTACATGTCCGTCACCGTGGTGGAGCGGGCTGTCGGAGACAGATCCAGCGAATTACGCTTGCGAATAACGGAACTCGTTCTCGGAATTACCGGGAGCGCCCGTTCGTCGAGGCTGCGTGGTCCCAAGTGACGGTCTCGGCTATCGAGCGTCGCTCGACTGGCGCAAGCGGGTCACTGTCGGTAGGCGGCCAGCCCAGACGGATCAGGATTTGGGGGTACGCCTCGCCATCGAATACCTCGCAGGCCAGCGCCAGACGATCGCGTGTGTTCTTCAATGGATCAGTCACTGGGCAAGTCGCCAGCCCCATCGCGGTGGCCGACAGAACTATTTGGCTCATCGTCTCACCGGCTCGTAGTCGCATGAGGTCGTTATCGGTGTCAGTGCCCAGCACCACCATCGCGGCAGCGTCGGAGTGCGGGCTCCCTGCGCTCCCGGTTCCCCCGCCATACCGAAGGATGACACCCGCCGGCCCCGGGGCGCCGGTGGTGCCGGTCGAGTCGCCTTCGTCAAGTCGGGCCCACCGGGTTTTTGGAACCGCGCCTAGCGTCACCCCGGACCGCGCGGCGCGGATGTGGAACAACTCGAGCGTGCCGGCCGGAATCGACCGCGCACTGTAGCGACGGCGGTCGGCCCTGCGTCGAGGGATGGCAGCGGCCAATTCGATATTGGCTTGGTCAGGCGGCTGTTCCACCAATTCGATCAACGCCAAATGGCTAGCGTCGTCAGGATTGGGGAATCGGCGGATCCGGGGACGCCAACCCACTGAGGCCAGGGCCACGACGCAGTGATCCAGCGCGGCGCCACAGCTGAGAAGGATGTCACGCCGGTCGGAGTCGGTGTCGCCGAGTTGGCGACTCAAGTCAGCGTGGAGACCTACGCCGTCACCACCGACAGTCCAGAGCCACGGCTGCGAATTCTGCGCCGATGGCGCACGCGCGGCAATGTCAAAGGCATTCTCAAGCGTGGCTGTATCGGGGAACGCCATACGCCTCACCTCCACCAGGGACAGCCCGCGCTGGAATCGTATTTCGCATCATAACTTTCGGCCGGATGGGGCATTCATCTCGGCCGGATGCTCCCGGAACCAGTCGATGATCTGTTTGACCCACATCCCCACTCCTTGCCGTCTGTCCGATCACCCACAGCCAACGCGACGGTGCACTTGATCGACACGGTTGCTGACGGCCCTGCGCCGTCGACTCAAGCTCTGTCACCGGTTATTCGGGGCCGGTTGCGCTACGGATGGGTCCCGACACGCCCGTAGTGCGTATCCGCGAGGGTGTCGGCGTCACGTCGAGCGCGTGCACTGTCGGTCGAGGTTGAGCCAGGCATCGTCGAGCCAGGTTTTGAACGCGTCGCGGGTGTCGGGGATATCAGCGCGGCGGACGCGGTGGAGAGTTACTTGGATCGGCGATCGGAACGGGATCTGGGCGGGCGCGCGGCGGATCTCGTCGATGACTTCCAAGCCCGTGTGGTCGACAAACACGACGTCAGCATCCGGTGAGCCATCGAGAATGGACCAAAGTCCGGCGTGGCGGGGTGGCATAAGCCTTTTGAGTGTCTTGAGCTGGTTCGCGCGGTCGGGGTCGCGCGCTGCGAGCCTTGCTAGTGCGCCGGTACGGCGTGCGTCATTCGCGATGCCGCCCTCGGGGTAGATCACGGCGCCGTCGCGCGGACCCATGTCTGTCGCCATCGCGCGCAGGGCGTCGAGCTCGGCGTCGGCGGCCTCTCCGTTGCGGGTGACGAAATGGTTCGGTACCCGGTTGCCGACGATGTCGAGGCAGGGGTCCAGGAGTAGTTCGCGTTTGAGGACATAGCGTGGGCGCATGTCGTGCTGGGCCAGCAGCCACACCGGCAATAGCACGTCGGCGATGCTCGCATGGCGGGCTGCGAGCACGACGGGACCGGGTGCGACCGCGTCAAGATTGTTCACTTCGAGTTCTAGGTGTGCGAAGATGCCCATCGCGTCGATGAGGCGCAGGGCCCACCACCGTTGCAGGGCGTAATGCGCGTCGACATCGTCCGCGCGCCCCGTAGCCCACAAAGCGGTCGACAATGTGACCCCGAGCGTCTCGAGACCGGCCCACGCCGTTGCCATCGAAACGGTACGTAAACGGGGGAATCGACCAGGGTCACTCATGAGGTCGATCGTGCTGGCCGCTGGTACCCATGCCCACGCGCTCGCGGCGAGTGTGCCAGCTGTGCATGCTATTGCCGGGACGGTCAATCCCCGACGCACGTTCGGTGAGCTGTCAATGAGTTTCCATAACGACAGCTCACGCACGTGGTTCACCCTTGGGGAGGGAAGTCGGTTCCGGCTGCGGCTGTGACCCATTCCCAGAGGCGGGTTCGTTCGGCGGGGGTGTCCGCGACGCGTGTTGCCTTGCTCTTGTGTAGCGAACGCACGCGCCGGTCGAGCCAGAATCGACCCGTGGCGGCCAGCGGCTGGTCATCGTCGGCCGCGAGCCACACCAACGTGTCCGCACCCTGCTCGGCGGTGCGCAGCAACGGGGCCATCACCCGACGAAATGTTGGGAGGGACCGTTCGACCCCGGGCGTCAGGGCCCACCCCGGATGCATCGCATGAACCACCAGCGCGGACCGATCAACCCGTTCGGCCATCATCTCGGTGAGCGTCACCTGCGCCCGCTTCGCGCGGGCGTAGGCGACACTGCCGCGGTAGTCGTCAGGCCCGATCGCGAGTCGGTCCACCGAAAGCGGTTCGGTGTACATGCCGCCCGAGGATACCCACAGGATCCGGCCCGGCGCCGCCGCGGTAAGCGGCTCGTACAACAGGGCGCTCAACAAAAAAGGACCGACTACTTGACTCGCAACTGTCTGCTCGATCCCGGTCGCCGCATACGTATGGGTCTGGTCGAGCGCTCCCGCGTTGTGCACGAGCACATCGATCCGATCATGACGAGCCCGTAAGGTCGCCGCCGCCGTTCGCAGACCATCGAGATCTGCGGTCTCCGCGATCGTCGCTCTCACCGACGCACCCTGGATCTCGTCCCGCAGCCGATCCACGGTCGCTGCGGCCTTCTGCGGATTACGGGCCACGATGTCGACAGTCGCACCGGCCGCGAGCCAGGCACGCGTCGCTACAAGGCCCAAACCTGATGTTGCACCGGTGATCACGATCACCCGCCCGTCCAACCGGTAGGTATCGGTGCTCGTCCAATGGTCGAGTCGTGAACGTAGGACCGGACCGATGCGACTGAAGCTCGGCACAACAGCGGCTTCGAGCACGGTATCTGTAACGTCCGCGGCCTTCACGATTCCCATTCTCCAACACCTCCCGCGTTCCATTGCCATCGGCCCATTGCCATCGGCGCCAATGGGTTGCGGAATGGGTTGCGGAGTCACGTGTGATCGGCAGGCCGCATAACTTGAGAAGATGGGTGATTCCTGCCAGCGGTCGTCCGCGGCGGCGTCGCGGGTCATCTGCTCTACGAGGATCGCTACTGGGCCCTTGAGATGGGTCTCGTCGGACTGGAGGTGTTCGAGGATAAGTTCTCCAGCAAGCAGCTCATGAATCGACTCGACGGACATCCGCTTCGGTCAGCGCCTCAGTGAGACCTCAGCCCGCTGCGGCGGCCACCCGGCGCACCCGGGCTTCCAGAGCTATCGCCTGCAATGGTCGCCCCGCAATCCAGTACATCCTGCCCAGCAGTCCGCGCGGATAGAAGATGGCCCGCTGCTCGTAGCAGCTTCCGCTGCCCTCCGGAGTCACACTCATCTCCAGCCAGCGTTCGCCTGGCCCCCGCCGGTCGGCGCGTAGCTTGAGCACCCGGCCAGGTTCGCATTCCTCGACTCGCCAGTGCTGCGGGACGCTGCTCTCGATAACTTTCCATAGCTGCTCCGGGCTGGCCGAGGTGTGGCAGGAACGGTTGTCGGTGTATGCCACCGCGCCAGCCCACTCCGGGTCGCTGGGCAGCTGCGCGGCAGTGCCCGCGTTCCAGCTGGTCTCCACCTCGCCTCGGGCGACGCGGGCCAGCGCCAGAGACACCGAACGCCGGTATGGGATTAGGCCACCCTCGGGCGGCGGGATGATGGTGTCGATGTCGTGGTTATCCATCACCGCATCGCAGTGCAGCGACTCGACCAACGGGCGCGCCAGCCCTGAAGGGATCGGCGTCACCAGGCCTACCCACAGCGCGGCGATGCGTGGGGTGAGTACCGGCAGCACAAGGATTCTTCTGGGGTGCAGTCCCGCCACTTCGGCGTAGATCTGCATCATGTCGCCGTACTCCAGCACGTCGGGGCCACCGATGTCCCACGTCCGGGACTTTGGAACCGGGCAGGTCGCCGCTGCCACCAGATAGGGCAAGACGTCGTCGATAGCGATCGGCTGGATTTTGTTGTGCACCCATTTTGGGGTAGTCATCATGGGCAGCCGGTCGGTGAGGTGGCGGATCATCTCGAACGAGGCCGACCCGGACCCGACGACCACCCCGGCCTGCAGCACGATGGTCTCGATGCCAGAGGAAATAAGAATCTCACCCACGATGGTACGCGAAGCTAAATGCGTTGAGAGCCCGGCGCCTTCGGGATGCAGGCCGCTGAGGTAGACGATGCGACGCACCCCGGCCCGGCGCGCTGCGGCCACCAAGTTTTGGGCGGCGCAACGCTCTTCTGCGGCGAAGTCCTTCTCGAAGCCCATTGAGTGCACCAGATAGTAGACGACGTCGACGTCTTTGACGGCGGCCTCCAGCGAAGCCTCGTCGCTGAGGTCACCGCGCGTCACCTCGATGTTCTTGGTCCACGGAACGTTGGCCAGCTTCTCCGGGGTGCGGGCGAGTGCGCGCACCGCGAACCCGTGATCGAGGAGTCTCGGAACCAGTCGCCCGCCGATGTAGCCGGTGGCCCCAGTCACCAGACACCGAAGCTGCTCAGCCATCACCCGCCACCTCCACTCGTCACCCTACTGTCCATGTCCACTCAAAGGACACAAGTCCAGTCCCTGTCATGGGTCCAGTCCCTGTCATGGGAAGGGGGCACCGATACCCCGGGTGAGCTAGGGAAAGCGGGTCTCCACGGGTGTGACGTTCAGCCCGATCGGGACGGCGAGGGCAGAGACCGGACCGGGGCTGCCGCCACCGGAGCCATTCGAAACACCCCTCCGGACCGGTCTGCCGAAACGTTTGGTTCGAGAACCAACCCATCCAGGATGCGAGCCGCTCCGAACAGGAGGTGTAAGTGTCCGGTAGGACAGTGAGCACGCAGCGGCCGTCTCACAGGGGTAGCTGGGGCGAAAGGAATTTCAGGATATGAACGTCAACGGAAAAGCATTGGCGGGTGCCGGATTCGCGGTGGCCGCTGCAATCGGCTTGTCGGTGGGAACCGCGACGACGGCCAACGCCGAACTCGTCGGGCCGGGCTGCACCGCCTATGCCGAGCAGGTACCCGAGGGTCCGGGCTCGGTACAGGGTATGTCGCAGGAACCTGTTGCGGTCGCGGCGTCGAACAACCCGCTACTTACCACGCTTACCAAAGCACTTTCGGGACAACTCAATCCGGAGGTAAACCTGGTCAATACCCTCAATAGTGGGGAGTTCACGGTGTTCGCGCCAACCGACGAGGCGTTCGCCAAGATCGACCCCGCCACCATCGAGCAACTCAAGACGGATACCCCGCTGCTGACCAGCATCCTGACCTACCACGTGGTTCCGGGGCAGGCCAGCCCGTCGCAGGTGGTGGGCACCCACGCCACAGTGCAAGGCGCCGATGTCACCGTCACCGGGGACCCGAGCACGCTCAAGGTCAACGATGCTTCGGTGGCCTGCGGTGGTGTACAAACGGCCAACGCCACGGTGTATCTGATCGACACGGTGCTGATTCCCCCGGCGGCCTGAGACAACTCACGGACAGAGGCATCCCCCGCACCGCCCCGGCTATGCGGGGGATGCCTACACTCGACGAGCCCCCCGGGCACCTAGTTTCTGTATCCGAGGTTGCGGGAAGTATCAATGCCATGCCTGCGCTGTTGTGGTTCCGTCGCGATCTGCGACTGTCGGATTTACCCGCCATGTTGGCCGCCGCCGACGTCGACGGTCAGGTGCTGGCCTGCTACGTGCTGGACCCACGATTGACGGCCTCGGCCGGCGCCCGCCGGCTCCAGTACCTCTACGATGCGTTGCGCGGATTGCGCGAAAGTCTCGATGGCCGACTACTGGTCACGCGCGGTCACCCTAAGACATTGATTCCGCTGCTGGCCAAGGCAATTCAGGCTACATCGGTACATGTGTCGCAGGACTTCTCGCCCTTCGGCCGGCAACGCGACCAGCAGGTGGCCGACGCTCTCGGCGACGTGGAGCTGGTTGCGACGGGGTCGCCGTATCTGGTCTCACCAGGGCGGGTGAGCAAGGGCGACGGCACCCCATACAAGGTGTTCACCCCGTTCTTCGAGGCCTGGCGCAGGCATGGCTGGCCACCGCCGGCCGACTCAGGCCCGGCCACGGCACGCTGGATCGCTCCGGCCGAGGTTCCCGGGTGCCCCGGCATCGCCGACATTCCAGACACCGGGGTGGAACTCGAACTGCCCGCCAGCGAGCAGGCCGCGTGGCGCCAGTGGGAGCAGTTCACCCGCACCGGCCTGGCAGATTACGCCGACAGCCGCGACCGCCCCGACCTCGACGGCAGCAGCCGCATGTCAGCACACCTGAAGTTCGGCACCATCCATCCGCGCACCCTGGCCGCGGACCTGGGGCGAGGCCAGGGTGCGAGTGCATACCTGCGGGAGCTGGCATTTCGCGACTTCTACGCCGCTGTGCTGCACGAATGGCCAGACAGCGGGTGGCAGAACTGGAATTCCGCCTTCGACCGCATCGAGGTCGACCAGGGCCCCGAAGCCGAGGAGCTATTTGC
>JAHZKD010000327.1 GCA_022600605.1 Actinomycetes bacterium | reverse complement strand
GGCGGATCGGCGCGTCAGAATCGCGGCGGCGCACTGTGGGCAAGAATGAACGGAGCCACACGTTGTGACACCGGAAAAAACCAGACGGCCGGTCCCGTCCGGAGAGGTGCGTTCGAGCAGTTGGACGCTGGGGGCTGAGCGAACAGTACGGCAGAACGCGACGCGTTTCCGCTGTAGGTAATTGTCGTCCACCTTTTGGGACCGAAGACCCCAGGCGAGGCGCGCCCGCTGTGCGGCCGCTGAGGAGGGAACCCCCGCTTTTGCGGGGGTTTTTGCCAAGGGACGGATAACTTGCGATTTGCCTAGAGGGCGACGCGACTCGTGCCGTGAGACGGGCGTGGAAACATCCCGCGCCCCGGCGCGATCAGGAGCTAACGAGGGAAGGAATGGGCCATTTTCCAGCTTGCTTTGCTGGTTCTGTCCGCGATTCGGCTGCTGCACACCAGTTAAAGCTTCCCCGGGGGCTGCGGGGCTGCGCCCCTTAACCTCGCTGCCGCTCCGGTTCCTTGACAGAACTGGCCGCTTGTGGCCCACTACCATCGTTGCTCCTTCTTGTGTTCCCTCCCCTGGGCCACTGATGAGTGACAAACGCAAAGACTAGGAGACCCGGTGCTTTTGGGGCGCCGGGTTTCCGCCATTTCAGGGTTGTGCGCACGCATGAGACTCTGGTGAGGATGTCTCCAGACCGGGGTACTCGTCAAGAAACAGCGGGAGGGGTCCCTATTTGTCCGCCTAAATAGGTTCCTCTATTTCCGTCGTTGACTTTTGCGCGTCAGTCGTTCCGCGTGTAGGCTAGCGGCGCTTCAGTTGATTTATCGTCCCCTTCCTGCCGACGGAACTCCCTCCCGTCAACTGAAGCAGGCAGGTTGGGGGCGCCCTATTTGAGAGGCAAATTATGTATCCCACAGAACCAGACACAAAACCCAACGGGTCACTGCTCCCGTACCCGCAAGCAGGACTTGAGGTAGTGTTGCACTTTCGAGGCGGACAAGTTCTCGGTGGAACAATTGGCTATAGACCAAAGGAAGACGAGGAACTCCCGGACATGCCCACCGTGGCGACGCTGAGCAGCGTAAACGGCATGAGTGGGGTAACCAAGATGTGCACCCTCTCTTGGTACGAAGTAGTCGCCGTCACAGTTAAGGGCACACTACAAGACGCAATAAACAATCGCGAGGCGAACCGCGCCGCGATACTAGAGCTGGAGGCCGAGCGTGCACGGCAGAGCGCAGCAACCGCCAACTACCGCGCCGCACTACTCGGAAGAGATCCATACACCGAAACTCAGGGAAGGGAGAAAAACCATGGCGCTTGACAACGAAAGCTGGATGCTTGTTCGCGCCAAGACAAGAAGCGACGCCGTTCAGTGGGCAGTGAAACACATCGCCGCCGAACTAGTCGTGGCGCTCGAGAAGTCAGGCGCCTTGGACGGCGTCAAGAAGAAGGCCTACGACAAGGGCTTTAGAGACGGCGAAGAGTCTGAGTGGCGAAAAGAGCAAGAACTAAAAAGCTGGGACAATCACGTCGAGCAATGCAGCTGAAGGAGACAGACAAATGAACCCAAGACAATTTGCTGTCGAACTAGAAGTGGAGGCCAAACGCATCGCGGTGTGGATCCACGAACATCAGGAGCAGATAGACGCCGCCGTCGGCGACTCACAAACCGTGGTTGACTTCTTCGAGGTCGAGACCCCAGAGGAACTAGCGAAAGGCATGACAGAGGTCGTTTACTCGGCGGCTCAGCGACTAATGAGTGAATTAGACAGCCCCGTGGATGTTTTTCGCCTTGGCTACACCCTCGGAAACGTGGTTCAGGCGGAGCTTTTCCGCTTGCGCACCGAAGGGGCGACAACAGAGCTGCTCAAGCTTCTTGTGGGAGTGAAGGAGGAAAGCAGTGGCAACTGAAGAACCCGAGAACGACTGCGTGAGGTTTTGGACTGGTGCGCAAGAGCTCGAAAAAACCTTTGCATACCTGCGAATTGACGACTTGACCGCCACCAAAGCCCACCGCATTCGCGAGCTTGTATTCGAGCAAATGGAAGACGGCGAGACGCCATCTCGGATGGCCTTCCTTTACTGCCTCGCCGCGATCGGACACATCAGCTGCGCGTGCCACGGAGAACTAACGGTGAGGCAGGTGGCTCAAGTGTTTGTTGCTGTTGCTGCCAACTTTCGCTTCTACGAAGTGGGTCTCAAGGAGGACAACAATGGCGAAGCCTAGCTACTATAACGTGCTGTACCCCAGAAACTACAAGGATAAGGACGGCGACGACCGGACCGAGTTCATTCGAGTCGGCGTGGCGTTTCCACTCAACGACGGCAACGGCCTTTCCGCGGAGCTGTACCTAGCAATGCCTGCGGGACAAAAACTCATCATCAAACCAGGAGGAAAGAAAGATGCGTCGTGAAATCATTGCTTGTGACTTACCCTTTTGCAAGAACGAGACCGAACCCGGAAAGCGAGAGGACTGGCTTAACCCGAGCGTCGAGAGCGGCATTAGCTTCGACTGCTGCCCGGAATGCTCAACGAGGTTCACCCTCGCGGATACTCGTTTTCGGATGGGGTTCTTAGCCGGCGTAAGCCAACTAAGAATAGGCTTGTTAAAGAGTCAAAACTCTGAGAGAACCGAAGCCTGGTACGAAACAGAATCGTACAACTGCGCTGTCGAGCTCGAACTAGCCGAAGGAGAACGAGCGCTGCAGCTGCACATCCAGCCTCGAGACTACCTGGAGCCTGTCAGACTGCTTAGAGCTGAGCTCGATGGGGTATCGCTATTCTCTGCGCCGGTGTTAATCCGGGAGCTTCAAGGTGCTGAGTTGCCGTTCCCTGACGGGCGTCAGCTGCGGTTGGAGTTCTCGACAGCGACGCGGCAGGAAGCCAGGGCGGTGGAGGGCGGCCTTCAGGGCTGGATGGCCAACTGGATCGGCACGCCAAGGGAGGAGGACTGATGGGCTGGCGCAATGGAGCGTTGATGGAGTGCGAGGCGACAAGGCGTAGCGCGCTCGAGTGCTACAGCGAGCTTTGTTCGCCTGAGCTGCGCCAAGAGCCTCCTGACGGCGAGGCAGTGGCGCAACTGTTTGCTCGGATGTCTCTTACTTCGCTAGGGGGATTTATCGAAGCTGCTGACGCGCACGACCACGTGATAGAGCTTCCGGCTGACATCCGGAAGCGTGTAGAGCTAGCAATCGCGTGGTTCGAGGGCTTCGTGGATCCGAAGTGGCGAGAGTGTTGCTACGACAACCTGAACTGTGGGTAGCTAGGTCAGCCTGAGGAACTGACGAATTTTGAGATTTGGGTCTGCAGTGCGGAGCGTTTCTCGGTCGATCCGCACTGCGTCCCATGTCGCTTCGTCAGCCGCTGCGTCGACCTCGTCAAGGCGTAGCGTGAGTTCTGCCCAGACGGAGGCCACCCATGCGTTCCACGCATCGAGGGCGGCCGTTTGGGCAGCGTTGGTTGCGGTCAGGCTCGAGACCTCGGGAAACAGCTTATAGCGTCGGCGGAGGAACATGACCGTTTGTTTCTCCAGCTTCCGGCGTCGGTCTGCTTTGGTGCCCATAGTTGCTCTCCTTGTTACGGTACGATGCTCGTTTCTGCGAGCAGGCCGCCGTTGGCTGAGTTGCACTTCATATTGACGTCCGAAGTGTTCTCGTTGAATCCCCCTGTTTGAGTGGACACGTTGTTGAAGCGTACCCCTAAAATGAGGAGGCCGTCGGGGGGAATGTCGCCAGACGACCACTGGATCCCGACGCTAGCTCCGACCATATCGCAGTTGCTGATAGTTGCGCGATTGACGTCCCCGGTTCCTGTTTTGATGATGCACTCTTCCCAGTTCTGAAAGAAGACTCCGCTGATGTTGACGCCTGAGACCCCTCCGTTTTCAAACTGAATACCATCTGCGTTGGTTACGGTGCCGGTGTTGCGTATCTCCCCCCCCACCACGCTGAGAGAGCTCAAGTCACCGACTTGGATGCCGTCGTTGTCGTCGTTGTTTCTAATCTGGCAGTCAGTCAGCCAGATGTCCAAGTCCGTGTTGGTCAATCGAACCGTCGGGGAACCGCCGTCCGCAAACAGCTTGCAGGTTGTGAGGTATGCCACGCCGTCGTTGCTAGTCTCATCGCGGAAGGCGTTGCCTTGAGTGGGGCTATCCAACTCGCACGCGATAAGCCGCGTATCGCCTCCCTGGTTTTGGTACGCATCAAACGACGCAGTCGGTGCGACAAACACGCAATTGACTGCATATGTTTCACCTGTGGATTGATTCTGAAAACCGTCCCCGCTCCCCCCGTCGAACCGGCAACCGGTCATTCGCAGTGTTCCGGCATTTTGCGCCGTTGCGACATCGGTGTCGTTCCCCTCAAACGTGCACGTCAGCATGTCGACAATTGCGCCAGCTTCAATCTCCAGCAACGCCTGTCCCGTTAGCCCGCTCGAGGTGACCTTCTTTCCGGGACCCATCCCCATCCACAGGATTTCGTTCGCCGCAGGGAAAACTAGGTACTCATTGGCGTTAAGCGTGAGGTTGTCTTTGATGGCATAGCTGCCGCTGGGAAGGTTGAAGGCATCCCCTACCGGCGCGACGACGGCTGCGAGGTCGGCGCGGGACGTGATGATGTAGTCGAACGCTGATTCGGTGGCGGGCAGCGCGGCCGCCAGCGTCGCGAGGCTGACCGTTTCAATGTCTCCGCCAGCCGAGGCTCGCACGACCGGGCGTATTTCGGCTGGATCCGAGGTGAAATCGCCCAGCGGTACGTTGGTGCCCCCTGTGTCCGGCGTGACGCTGTTGGTCTCGTTGGCGTTGGCGGGCCCATTAGTGTCGCCGGAAAGCGTCCCTCCGCCGCCCTGAGGTTGGGGCACCCACCCATTGGTTGCGGCATCGAATACGAGAACATCCCCATCGTCGCCGGTGATATCGGCGCCACTCGGGGATAGTCGGAGCTTGAAGGACATTCAGGCCTCCTCAATCGGATAGCTGGTGATGGTGGTAATGGTGCACTGGTGGGCTTTCGCTTAGGCGCTTAGCCAGCTCAATCAGAGCTAGAATCGCGGCTAGCGCCAAGCTGATCCAAGTGGCTGCTAGCCGCGGGCGGGAAAGGTGGGGTGGCGGTCGGGGCTTCGGGGTCATCCCCGTAAAATGACCTATGCGCACTCCTGGAGCAAGAGCCACGCGTTGCCACTGCTGCCGAGGGCGTTAATCTCGCTGTTCGCGCCTGCAGCCGTGACTACGACTCGGAATTGTACGTTGGTAGTGGTCGCGGTGATGCCGTAGAAACTGCCTAGCTCAAGCTCATTGCCGTACCAGACTCGGGTGGTCGAGTCTTCGCGCACGTCCTGTACCGACTGGTTACTAGCTACATCAGTAAATACTGTCCCACCATCAACGCTAACTTGAATCTTGAACGTCACTGTTACGACGGTGGCATCCGTGTTGGTGTTCACGATGGCAGTTGAGCCCTCGAGTCGATAGCGGAGGTTCGGGTTAGGGTTGTCGAGCTGGACCAGCAGCGGAGTCCCGGAAGGCTCGTCAAGGTCCGTTTGGATCACAGTTTCCTCGCCGCTGGTCAGATCAGGGTTCGAGACCGCGATTGCGTCGTCGTCCTGACGAAGCACCATGCCTGGGCCGGGTGTCAGGGGAACGCCTTGGTCGTTCGTGATGGGGGCGCCGCTAGGCGACAATCTAATTGTTTCGAATGCCATGGTTTGCTCCTTCTATTTTTTGGTGGCTACTTTTTCTAGCAAATGGCCGAGCATTGACATCACCTGCGGCGCCTGCTCGACCATCATCTTTTCAATTTCACTGGGCTCCGAACCGCCCAGCACTTCGCGTTGTCGGTAAAGCTGGATGAGCGTCGTTTGCTCCTCCATCACCCGGGCGTTCGCCTCGATTTGTTTGCGCGCAGCGTCGAGCTGAACCATCACCAACCGCTGCAATTTTTCGTGCGTCGTTACGACGTTGTCGACGGCCATGGTGACGGCGCTCGAATGCGAGTCGACGTGCCCGCTCCGGGCTTTGCCGGTGATTGTCATCGGCAGCTGACTCAGCACCTCGCCCTGCGCCGTCAATGCAACGAACAGAACCCCTACTGCGCGCGTAGGCCACTGCTGCTCGAGACTTCGGATATAGCTCTGGGCTTTGATAACCCAGCCTTCGACGTCCACCCATGGCCCGCTCCACGTGTTCCACACCTGGCCGTCACCGGTGGTGACCAGCCGCACGAACTCCGGCGTGGCGCCATCCTGTTCGACAGTGCGCAACGTATCCCCTGCCCAGGCAGAAAGGTCGCTCACCGTCGATTCCCCTGTGCAAACGCTACGAGCACCGTCAGTGCAATGGCTCCCCCTGTCAGCCAGGCGACGGTGGAGAGGTTCTCTTTGATGGCTCGCTTCGCTCCCCGGGCTGCTTGTCTCGCCGCCCGTTTCGCGGCCTTCGCATTCTCGTAAAGCTGGTCGAGAGGCTCGAGTTCTGGATCAGGTCTTTCGATAGTGTCGGCCGCGGACTGAATCTCAGCGCTGGCGAAATCGGGGTAGCCCAATTGCTTGGGGTAGGTGAGCTCGCGGTCGGTCGCGAAGATAATGAATTCGCCCTTCTTATTGGACTCTGAGTGGGTCGTGTTGACGCCCTCGGTCCTCATCCAGGCGTGAAGCGCCTTGAACTTCTTGCGGGGCTGCCAGGTGTAGTAGCGGCCCGGTGGCAGCGGGTCGACTTGTCGTTGGATCGGCATCAGGAGTCCACCGTAGCAGCGAGCACAACGATACCCAACCCCGCAAGCAGCAGGACCGGTAGCACCGAGCCGCGTGGCGTGGTCGTCCCGCGACGCCGCGGGGCTGGTCGGCGCTTGGGGACCGTTCGGGGGACGCTGGGGCGGGGCCTTGCTGGCTGCGGTCGATCCACTAGATGGGGGTACTTGTCGTACCGCTGGCGCAGGACTCGGCCGTAGGTGACGGGGTCCGCCTCGTAATAGGCGGGTGGCTCCGCTAGGGCTTCTGCGAACTCCTCAGGGCTGCCCGTGAGGAGCCCCCTTGCCCAATGGGCCCGGTTTGGCTTTGTCAACTGGTGGACGAGCCCGCGGGCTCCAGCGGCCGCGGTGGGCCATGTTCGGAAGCGCCTAAGGTTCCCGGAGTCATCAGCCATGTAATACTGCTGGTTCTCCGAGATGGCGACGATGTTGCCCCAGTTGTGTTGGTACTGGGATCGCCCCGCAGCGGTTTCGAGGTCCCAGAGGGCTAGGACATTCCGGAGCACGCTTGGGCGCGGCTCGCTGCCGTGCTCCTGAACCCAGGCTTGCCGCAACAGCTCCTCCGCCTGCTGCGGCGTTACGGGGGTTCGTGTGCGGGGGACCTGGGGCATTAGCAATACCTTTGTCTGGCGCGGGCAGCGCGGCGACGTCCGCGCTTCATGCGTTCGACGAATTCCCGCTTGGCCTTTCCGCTGAGCTTACCGGTCTTTTTGGTAGTGCGCTTGGTCTTTCGCTTGGTGGTGCGTGTAGCCTTCTTGGCCTTAGTTTTCCGCTTTTTCTTCGTCGCGCGCTTCTTCTTCGTCGCGCGCTTCTTCTTCTTTTTGCGCTTAGCGCCAGATGCTCTGCGTTGCCGCGCAAGCTCGCGCCGGGCCTGATCCAGAAGCTTGCTCATAGGGTGTAGTCTCCAATCAGTTCGCCGCCGACTCCGAGTTGAACGGTTCCCGCCACTTGGTAGGTCTCGCCGGCTGTCAGGGCAATGGCATTGCCATTCACCGTGATAGAGGCGGCGTTGAGCGCCGTAACTTGCCGCAGTTCTGGCGGCAGCGTGAGACCGCCTGCGCCTCCAGAGAAGAACGCTCGGCAGACATTTATCCCACCCGTGGCAGCCGTGAGAGTTGGGACAGCTGTCGCCGCGGCATCAGTGTCCAGCGGTCGCGCTCGGATGTTTACCTGGCCGGGTATGTTTGCCTCAAAGGGCAATACGATGTTATCGATAATCTTGGTGCCATTGGTCCCGTAGATGAGTTTGAGCAGGACGTTAGAACCGCTAACAGAGACACGCCACAGGTATTCGCTGAACAGGGCATCAACCAAACCGCGTTCGCCGCGAGAGTCGTTTGCGTTCCACCTTAATGTAGACTGCGAGCCGTACTCAGGCTTTTCTGTCGTGTGAGGGGCCAGCTTGCCCAGCTCGAAATCTCTCGAAATCAGCTGAACAGGAGGGACCCCCGTAACGCCTGGTTGCTGTCGCATCGACTAGCCCCAGAACTGCTGCATGGGAGCGAACCCCGGGCGCCCGAAACCTCGACCCCCGTAGAGTGGTCGCGTTCGGCGGGGTGAGAACGAGCGAGCAAACTGTGTCGCCGCGCGGGCGGGTCCGCTTGCGGCTCGGGACTGGTTGAACCGGTAGGGGCTCATGCCCTGAGTGTGCCTGGCAACCTGCATCACAGCGCCAGCAAACTGCTGGGCTCGACGGTCGCCCATGCGGGCTCGCTGGAGGTTTGTGTTAACGGCGCGCTGCATCACGCGGCCCTCTTCCATGACGCGGCGAGCAGCGCGCGTGGGCCGCTGGATCCCGCGCTTGATTCGTTCCGCCATTCGGACGCCCTTATCCACCTTCTCGAAGGCGTGGCTCGCGGCATAGATGCCGCCCGTCACAGGAGCAATAACAGGGAACGCAGCTGTGGCAGCTGACAGTACCGTTGCGCCCATGGGACTGCGGAAGAAACGCGCCGCGGGCCGACCAAATTTCCGCGTGTACCGGGTGGCGTAGCGATGTGGGATAGATGCCAGTCGATGCACCTTGCTAGCGGCTCGCCGAATAGCCTTCGGGACCACCTTGCGGACTGACTTTTTGACAGACCGGTAGGCCTTCCGGAGAGAGCCCAAGAACCCGACCGCAGTGCTCGCGCCGACACCGCCCCTAACTGGGCACCCTACGTTAGCCAGCTCCTGGGCGAAAATCACAGACACATCTCGCAGTGGGACAAAAACCTCAGCCTCGTCCCCGTTCTGGAACGCAACTGCGAGCAGGACGCCGTTGTCTCGCCAGTCCCACCCGAGCTCCTTAACCGTTCGCATCGCTTTGTTAGTTGCCATGTCTTTGTTCTTTCTAGTAAGGGTGGGAGTTACGCAGCTGGGAGTTTCCCTCGAGTGCCGTGAGGAGGACCAAATGCCTGGCCCTGCTCTCGCAGCGCAGATGCGTTTAGCAGCGCAGCGTGTTGGGTTGGTTTCGACTGCGCAATAGTGCGGATTGCATTCCGGTATTCCTCAACGGCCGCCTGAGGATTAGGTCCGGCAGAGCGTGGCCAATAGCGCACAAGTGGGAGCGTCCCTATCTCGTTTGCGATGGTGATGGCGCTCTTGGGGCCAAACTTGCCATCCTCCACGAGGCCTCGTGATTTCTGCCATTGTGTGACGGCGCTTTCGATGCGCTTCCAATTCGGCATCTTCTCAGCTGCGAGCAATGCCTCGGTCAGTGCAAGTGTGTCCGGGGGAACCGGCGTCTCCTGCGGTGCCCCCTCGGTCACCACCTTGGGTAGGATCGCCGTGACCTCCTCCTGTATCGCAGGCGCGGCCTCTGCCGCGGCTTCTAGGACGGCGGGAGCGGCCTCTTGCGCTGCCTGCGCGAGCACGGCTGGCATTTGGTCGGGCGGGGCTTCAGCTGCGGTTTGGGCGGCCTCGGCGATAGCCTCGGCTGCTTTCTCGCTCGCCTTCGCAATCTTCTCCCGGCGCTTGGTCTTTGCCGGCTCTGTATCGCGCTCTGGATCGACTTTGATTGGGCTCGGCTCCTCCTGCATTGGCTGGGGCAAAGCCTGCGGGGCGCTCGCTGCTGTTGGCTGGGACGGGGATGGGATGTCGGCGGCAATTGGTTCAGAGGGCGACTCGAGCACCTCCTCGTCTAGTTCCTCTTCGACTTCCTCGAGGCTACGGGCTTTGGACTTTTTGCCTGTCATCGCCATGAGGCCGAAGAGGCCCAAGACAACTACGGCTCCCGCTACGACTGCACCACCACCAGCGTTCTTTCTCGGCACTTCAACCTCCTAAAATCTTCGACGGGTCTTCTAGCTTACCGTTCCCGCGGCGGACCAGCACGTGAACCTGATTTCCGGACCACTCGGCCCGAGCCTGCGCTTTTTTTTCGCCCTTCGCAAGCAGCTCCATAACCCGCCATAGGTTCAAGTCATCGCAATCGCCCCACTTCCGCGCATACACCGTCCACGGGTCTGCGTACTCCTCCCAGCCAGCGCCGTGGTTCGGCTCTAGCTGATAGCGCACTCCCGAGCGATACAGCGGCGGGAGGGGGTTTAGCCTGAGGAACGGCAGGTACCCATGGGCGAGCCCATTGATGAGCTGGGTGGTGAGGTAGGCGGTGAAGCCTGCTCCCCACCCAGCTCGCTTGGGCAGCGTGTTTACGATGCGTGTGAGCACTAGCGACGGATTTGAGTACCCCAGAAGCCGCCTAGGAAGAACAAATCGCCGCCCGACGGGTTCGAGACAACGAACGTAATTCCCGTACTCGGATCCAGCGTAGGCCACTGGATTTGCGGAGCGTTGCTGACCTCTGAGAACAGCTCGATGGGTACGCCTGTTGTGTTGGAGAAGAGGTTAGTGCCCTCAAGCGTGATTGCATTGACTAGGAGGCCGAAGACGGTGGACGGGTTGTAGCAGAGCTGTGGCGTGAACGGCCGCTCCGTGGAAATCTGAATCTCTTGATTAACCGCACCATCCGGAACAGATGTGCGACCGAACCCTAGCCAGGACAGTCCGCCGCGATTGTAGGCGGCCGGGTTGTAGTCAACTTGGTTGGTCTGAATTGCTCCCGGGGCAGCGGGCAAGCCAACGCCTCCGGGGCCGTACATGCCACCGGCGTGGCCGGGCTGCATGCGTTGGACATCGAGCGCAGCGCCGACTCCAGGCTGCTGTGCTTGTACGTTTAGGGCGGCTCCGACGCCCCCCTGCGCAGCCAACAATTCATTGGCCAAATCTTGGGTGTAGCTCATTGGGTTGAGGTCCTTTCGTAGGTGAAAAGGCTACCTCAGCACTGTGCTGCTACTCTTCAGCCGGTTCGACCTTGTCGTACGTGAACCTATAGAGAGCTGCCATCGTCATGCCGAAACCCGTGCCACCGACGACGTCCCGCGCGATGGGAGCTTTCTTGAAAGCCGGTATCATCGACGCAAGAAACAGCACTGGCCCCGCCGTGGCATTTACCGGGATGTTGGTGTCACCCCAAGTGAACGCCTCATCTTCTGAACCCCAACGCTTGTCCGCGAACGCACCGAAGGCTGTGCCACCTGCGGCCGCCCCCTTCCCGTAGAGCGCACTAGTCTGAGCCTGGTCCTTCACTCGTTCAATGGCAGCCGTTCGGTCGCGGCGTTCTTCCTTTTTGATGAGCTTTTGCAGGGTCGTGATAGCCATTGCGGGTTAGACTAGCGGCTAGATGCCGCGTTCACGAGCAGAATTGTTACCCGACTCACGCCAGCACAGGCTATCGGACTGGAACCTGAGGCAAAGCCTCGCTTCGATTGGGCAACTGAGCCCTGTGCTTTACTTTCGCGAAGAGCTGATAGACGGGGCTCGTCGCATGAAGATGATGTGCATGCTTGATCTAGAACCCAAGATGCGTGTTATTGACGACCGCATTGAGGCAGCTCGGACGCTGTGGGCACTTCACCCTGCACGGGCGTACAAGCGGTTTGCGGAACCGAGGTCATCGAGCAAAGCGCTTCAAGCGCTGTTCAACTGCAACCCGCGCGACATCCCAACATCGCGCCAAGCGCAGGACCACAAGCGTTCGCGTCATCCTGTGTCCAGCCCGAGCTTGGCGCGTGCTCCCTCTGTCCCGATCCATCGAAGCGTTTACGAACAGGCTCAGGCAGCTTGCAAAGCGCACGGAGTCTCCGTGTCCTCGATGCTCCGTTACTACCTACATGAGTTAGCGGGACAACCCATCACACACCCCGTAGCGGTGAAACAATCGGGAGCGGCCGAGTGATTCGCGCCAAGTACGTTCGCTTGCGGGACTACGGCAACGCGCACACCACTTTTTGGCGCTCGGGAAACCGAGTAGAGCTAGCGGAAACTAGCGACGGGCAAAAGGAGACACACAGTGAAACGAATAACCAGGACGAACAAGATAGCGACCGACGGCAAGCCGACGACAACTGAGGGACCGCCAAACGATGCGGCCAACTACTCGTTGAGCTTCATCCCGTGCGGCGACGGGGCGATTCATTTGGTCGAGACATGGATCGAACTAGAAGAGGCAGAGCGACGGGAGATGATGGCCGCGGCAGAGCGTCAGAATCTGATCCAACTGACTCAACAGCGAAGGTTCGGGGGAAGTAGCTAATGAGACTGCATCCGTTTAGCTCTGTTGAGCTGTTAATTGTCGTGGGGACGAGTGTCTCACTGGGCTGGCTTGTCGGAATGCTGGTTACCTTATGAGTCGCCGTTAACATCCGTCGTCGCGTTGCTTCGTCAGGGAGAAAGGGGCACGCGACATCAAGGGGGAGCCTGGGCAGCGGTGCGGTCAGCAGAGCAGTTCTCATATCGTTCCACCTGTCACCGTCTCTAGGAATTCCCGGCAAACGTCAAGCGACTCCTCTAGCTCCAGTTCCCGTTCCGCTCGCGACGAGTACTCGAAACGGTTACTGGCTCGCTGGCGGCGCTTGTGCTCGCAGTTCAAAGCGCGCCACGCGCTGGATCCGGAGTCACGGCCCCTCTGGAGTTGGGTGAGTCGATTCCACCAAACCGGAGCAACATCCGGAGGGGGCCGCACTCGCCGCTCAGGGCCGTCGATATTCCTAAACAGACTCCCATCGGCGTAGGCCTCATACAGGTACGCAACCCAGCGCTGCCCCTGCTGCCTCGCGCACAGGTCCCACAACTCTGAAGGGATAGTTGCAAGGGGCCGATCCATGTCTCCGTCCTCGGGCTCTTGCTCCGCTGCGACCTCCTCATCGGGCCGCTCAGGCTCGAGTCCCAGTCTGTCCCGCAGACCTCGAGACCAGGTGAGCTGCCGCGCTCCTTTCATGGCGAAGGTATGCTCACGCCATAAACGCTTGCAGTCTTCGTCACCATCGGCGGCACGTTGCGCAATCTGCCAGGAGGTCATGCTGTCGCCCGCAGCGGTTTTGTTCAAGATACCCGTGATTTCAAGACCGAGTTTGGTCAGATAGGTTGCCGCCTGCTCGTCATCGCGAACGAGCTCACTGTGCACCGCATGCTCCTCCGATGGCAAAATCCCTTGGATCCCCCCCATGGTCTTCAGTTGCGCACGAAAACGCTTCACCCCATCACGAACGGATCCGATTGGCGCGTAGGCGGATCCGACGTGACGCATGAAGTACTCGCGCTCCGCCTCACAGTCGCTCTCGGTTTTGGAGAGAGCCTTCGCGGTAACGTCCCACAGCCTCCTATAGACCTGGGCTACAACCCTCAGCCATCGCTCAGTGATGAGCTGTTCCCAGCCGTACTCCGGAGCCCCCCCCAGGAACCACAGCGCGTGCAGATGGGGATGCCACCCGTTCTGGCCGTAGGTCTGCTCTGCGCAACGCACGTGACCTACCAGGCCTAGAGACTCCTTCAGCGCAGCCCCGCCATTGCCGGCGAACATCTCTGAGTAGGCTCTTCCCAAGAGTACTCGCAACGCAGCTAGTGGGATGCCCGCGTGGTGCCGCAACGTGAACGTCACCATGGCGGCCCCATGACGATGGGCATCTAGGGCCTCGACGACCTCGGCGGATCGGCGCGTCAGAATCGCGGCGGCGCACTGTGGGCAAGAATGAACGGAGCCACACGTTGTGACACCGGAAAAAACCAGACGGCCGGTCCCGTCCGGAGAGGTGCGTTCGAGCAGTTGGACGCTGGGGGCTGAGCG
>JAHZKD010000326.1 GCA_022600605.1 Actinomycetes bacterium | reverse complement strand
TGCGGATCTGTGGACGGACGATCAGTGCGCTTATTGCCTTCGTACACAAATTTCGGGCGGGGAGTGCTCGCGAGCACCGCTGTTGTTGTAGTCGGAGTGATTTCCATGCTTTTCAGCCTTTCTCGGCGAGATGCCGTTCTCAAGAGGACCGATTTCCAGACACTTTTTTCGGACGTCATCTAGGTAGTACCGGCCCCGGTGCAGTTTTCCGTCGCTCTTATGACCCCTTTTCTGGCCAATTCCCGACAAGCAGCGCCAAAATGGCCGCAAAACACGGCGTGTTGAACGTCAACACGCCGAACACGCGGTATGGGCGGTGTCGTACCTGATGCGACACGATGGCGACATGACTGTCATGACTGCTCAGCAAGCCGCCGACATCTGCGGTGTCACGCTGCGCACCATCCAACGGAGGCGGCATCGACTCGAAGCTGGCGGAGCCTGGAAAGACGCTGGTGGTAAGTGGCATATCCCGATCAGCGCCCTCACCGCCGCAGGCTTGCAGCCAGGGCGGCCAAAGCCACCTGACAGTCGCACCGACATTTCCTATGACACGACGACACCTGTCACTGACAGTGACGTAGCCACCCTCGAATCCAGACTTCAGGTCGCCGACCTTTTACGCCGCGCAGAAGTCGCAGAAGAGCGGGTCAGAGGCCTAGAAGCACTAGTTGAGGCCCAATCCGGAATGCTCAAACAACTTGAAGCGACAGCAACCCGGTCTGTCACAGACATCTACGACAGACCGGCCACAGAGGTCAAACCAGGTCAGTCGGTGCCGCCTGGGCCACTGCGACGGTGGGGGAAACGACTCGGGTTTTAAGAACAGAGCGACCCGGCCCTAGATGTCCGGGGGTGGGATTGCGTCGAAGCGACGGGTGTACACGTCGCTATCCAGCACCGCCGCCACGTCCTCGAAAGTTTTGCAGCGCAGCAGCGCATCAACCATGTGCTGGCGCTTACGCCGGATGTGTGACCACACCTTGAGGTCGATGCCAGCGATAATCTCCCCACCCTCAACTTGCTGCTCAGCGGCCATTTCCGCATCCGAGCGGCAATCGCGGGTGCCATAGCGGTCGCGGAGGTCCTCAAATCTCTTCGACTTCCGTGACCACTCAAACAGCCTGCGCCCGGCGGTCGCGTCGGCGTATTCGCGCCACAGCGCTACAGCCTGTCTATCCCCGTCCAGCCCATCGCTCGCCAGCATGAACGGCGTCCGCCCTCCCCGCTTCGGGGTCTTACCAGCCGCGCCGTAGCCGACCTCCCACGCCAGCCGCTTCCCCCGCTTCCCCGATTTCCTGCCGTAGCTGACGCCGCCGTCCTGAGCCTTCGCGACATAAGCGGCGACCACCTGGCCGCCCGCGCCACCCTCGCCGACCAGCAGGTCGATGCCGCGCTCCCGACTTGGTGCGGGGAAACCGCTCTTTACCAGGCTCGATGACCAGCGCTCGAACATCTCATCAACAACCGGTTCGAGGAGCTTCCGCGCGGCGGCCGAGGGGGCGTCCAACATCAATAACGCATGAATATGGACGTGCCAGCCGTTGCAGCCATAGGTCGATTCGGTGGCCCGCACAAAGCTCTGACAGGCGATTTCCTCTCGAGTCGCGTTCCACCTACGCGAGCCGCCGGTCGTGTCCCTCCAGCCCGTCAGCGCAGCGTCCAGGCAGTCCTGTAGCGGCATTCCGATGCTGTGGCGCATCGTCAGCGTGACCAGTGCGACCGATCCACCAGCTGCCAAGTGCGCAGACGCGGTTTTTTCGATCTCCGCTGACTTAGCCCCTGCGATCCTCGACGCACAGAGCGGGCACAGCCGACGACCACACCGCCGTAAGCCCCCAAATGAACGCTTTTCGCGCGAACCCGAGACGATCCAGACCTGGCCCGCAGACGGCAACGGCAAAAGGCAATCACGGATCTCCGGAGTCAATGCTTTCAGCGCTAACGTGAATCGCTCACGCGACTCTCTGACCTGGGTGTTTGTCCGGTCTGCATCAATTGTTTCCCTATTACCAAGATCGGCCGCCGGGGCGGCCTCTGGGCGGGCCCCAGACGGCGCGGACGGCAGCCTCAGCCCATAGGCATCAGTCGCGCTGGCGATGACACGGGTTTCGGTAGAGGCGGGGAGGCCATCGAGAGCTCCGCGGTAACGCTCATCACCCAGCGCGGTCAGAAGCTCGTCGGCGACGTCAGGGCTTAGATCAGGCGGCGTTTTAGGACACCGAGGCTCCGGAATCGGTAGTGCAGTCATTGCCCCACCACCTCGACACCACAGGCTTCGGCAGCCACAGCTGCGGCCCCCATCGCACCGATTCGGCCATCGGCCGGGGGCGCGGTAAGACCTCTCGGCCCCGGCCCGCACCCACCAGCCCAGTTTTCACAGCCGCGCCGGCCCGCCGGGGCCGGCGTTTGAGCTGGGCTGTTACCGCCGGGGTGTCGGCCCTCGCTGCCGGCAGTCGGAGGGCAGCGGCGGGGCCCCGGCTCCGCCGACCCACCGCTGCCCTCGGCCGGACGGGCGCTCAGACCGCCCCCTGATCCGGCGGTAACAGCCCAGCTCAAACGCCCAATACAGGCCCCGGCAAGGGGCGGCCCGGCAGTGAAAACTGGGCCCTCGGTCGGGGCCTCGAAGCCATTACCGCGCCCCCGGCCGATACCGACATCGACACGATCATCCACGCCGAGGCATGCCCAATCCTGCAGACTCTCGGAGCTAGCGGTTATGCTCAACGTAGAGATTCTTTCTCTCGAAGCCCCTCGGTGGTGTTGGCCGCGAAACTAACGACCACCGTGGGGCTTGCTCTTTTGGTTGAGTTTGAGACTGCCTGGTGAACCGCCATTTTTCGAGAAGCTCGGGGTCGCACGGCGTGTCGGCTCTCTCCCCCCGCCCCCGCCGTCATGCTGCGGACAGCCGCTCTTACGCCGCGTCAAGGCCGCATTCGCGTCACTACGTGATGGCCGCAAGCGGCCAGCCTTGACCCGACCCGCGTCTGTCCGCCTGATGCCTCTGGGGTTGGTGGGAGAAAGATGGTTGGCCACGTTGTTTCAGGAACTGGCGGCTTTCAGCGGCGTCTTGCGGTCTACTGCCAGCTCGGTGAACCGACCATGACCGGCAACACCGACCACGCCCTCCATAGTCGCCAGAACCGCGCCCCAATCTCCGCCGCGAAGGACCACATGCAACGGATCACCTGACACCGTCACCACGGCACCAGCAACGAGTTCGGCATCGACGAGGGGCTGAGGCACACGGATGGTGCCCTCCACCGTGCCCAGACCATCTAACGCAATCAACGCCTTGACCTGCCACAAAATCTGGCCCGTGTGCGGATCTGTGGACGGACGATCAGTGCGCTTATTGCCTTCGTACACAAATTTCGGGCGGGGAGTGCTCGCGAGCACCGCTGTTGTTGTAGTCGGAGTGATTTCCATGCTTTTCAGCCTTTCTCGGCGAGATGCCGTTCTC
>JAHZKD010000325.1 GCA_022600605.1 Actinomycetes bacterium | reverse complement strand
TCGGCGCGCGCCACCATCGCTCCCGAGGGCCAGTGTCGGCTGCTGGCTACCGGGCCGTTCGACCAGTTCATGTTGCGCCTGAAAGTAGCGCTGACCGCGGGTCTGGTCTTGGCCTGCCCGGTGTGGTTGTACCAGTTGTGGGCGTTCATCACGCCCGGGCTCTATCACAAGGAGCGCCGGTTCTCGCTGGCGTTCGTAGTAATGGGAGCGATGCTGTTTGTCGCCGGCGCAGTGCTGGCCTACGTAGTGCTTTCGAAGGCACTGGGATTCTTGTTGAGCGTCGGCAGTGACGTGCAGATAACCGCACTGTCAGGTGACCAATACTTCGGCTTCCTGATCAACCTGCTGTTGGTGTTCGGGATCAGCTTCGAATTCCCGCTGTTGATCATCATGCTGAACCTCATCGGCGTCCTCACCTACGAGCGTCTCAAGGCCTGGCGCCGGGGTCTGATCATGGGACTGTTCATCTTCGCGGCGTTCGCCACGCCCGGATCGGATCCATTCTCGATGCTGGCGTTGGCCCTGGCGCTGACCCTGTTACTTGAAGTCGCCATCCAGATTGCGCGGTTGAATGACAGGCGCAAAGCGCGCCGCGCCGGGCTCGCCGAGGTCGCCGACGACGAGGGTGCGCCGGTCGGTCCAGCCGACACCATCGATGCCCCCTCACCTGTGGCCGCTCCGTCGCGGCTCGTGGTCGATGAAGACGCGACCTGAGCCCCCGGTGCCCCCGCATAACCCTGAGCGCCCGGTGCCTCCGCATAACGAAGTCACCGAATTCGCCTCGCAACTGCCATTCACCATGGACGGTTTCCAGCGCCGCGCCTGCGAGGCGCTGGCACAGGGCCACGGGGTGCTGGTGTGCGCGCCGACGGGAGCGGGCAAGACGGTCGTCGGAGAGTTCGCGGTACACCTGGCGATGGCTGCGGGCCGGAAATGCTTCTACACCACGCCGATCAAGGCGCTGAGCAACCAAAAGCACAGCGATCTGGTGCGCCGCTACGGACCGAAGCGCATCGGGCTGCTGACCGGTGATCAGGCCATCAACGGCGACGCCGACGTTGTGGTGATGACGACTGAAGTCCTGCGCAACATGCTCTACGCGGATTCTCCTGCCTTGCAAGGGCTTTCCTACGTTGTAATGGATGAAGTGCATTTCTTGGCGGACCGCATGCGCGGGGCGGTTTGGGAAGAAGTGATTCTGCACCTATCCGATGACGTCCGACTGGTGAGCTTGTCGGCGACAGTGAGCAATGCCGAAGAGTTCGGCGGCTGGATTCAGACTGTCCGCGGCGATACCACCGTTGTCGTCGACGAGGACCGCCCGGTGCCGCTGTGGCAGCATGTGATGGTCGGCAAGCGACTGCTCGACCTGTTTGACTACCGGGCATCCGGTCCGGCCAAGACGGGCCGGGAGCTGCTGGTAGACCCGGAGTTGCTACGTCACATCGCGCATAGGCGCGAAGCTGACCGGCTCTCGGACTGGCAGCCGCGAGGCCGGGGCCGGGCAGGCCGGCCGAACCTCTACCGCACGCCCGGGCGGCCTGAAGTAATCGCGGTGCTCGAGCGCAGCGGACTGCTGCCGGCCATCACATTTATTTTCTCCCGGGCGGGTTGCGATTCCGCGGTCAAGCAGTGCCTGCGCTCCTCGTTGCGACTAACCACCGAGGAGGAGCGGGGTCGTATCGCCGAAATCGTCGACCGCCGAACGGCTGACCTCAGCGACTCCGATTTGATCGTGCTGGACTTCCACGAGTGGCGCGAGGCATTGCTTCGCGGTCTGGCTGCCCATCATGCAGGCATGTTGCCGGTCTTTCGTCACACCGTGGAGGAGTTGTTCACCGCCGGCTTGGTCAAAGCTGTATTCGCCACGGAGACACTGGCTCTGGGGATCAACATGCCCGCCCGCACGGTGGTGTTGGAGCGCCTGGTCAAGTTCAATGGCGAGCAACACATGCCGTTGACCCCGGGGGAGTACACGCAGCTCACCGGCCGCGCGGGGCGTCGAGGCATCGATGTCGAGGGCCATGCGGTCGTGTTGTGGACCCCCCACGAGAGCACCGCCGACCCGGCCGAGATCGCCGGACTTGCTTCGACCCGGACTTTTCCGCTGCGCAGTTCGTTCGCGCCTACCTACAACATGACCATCAATCTGGTGCACCAGATGGGTCCGCAGCAGGCTCACCAGCTGCTGGAACGGTCTTTCGCGCAGTATCAAGCCGACCGGTCGGTGGTCGGTCTGGTGCGCGGGGTCGAGCGCGGAGAGCGGCTTCTCGGTGAGCTGGCAGCCGAGCTCGGCGGACCTAATTCGGCGATCCTTGACTACGTCCGGTTGCGGGCTCAGATCTCGCAGCGGGAACGTGCTCAGTCGCGCGCGTCGCGGCTACAACGTCGCCAGGTGGCCAACGAAGCGCTTAGCGCACTGCGCCGGGGGGACATCATCACGATCACCCACGGGCGTCGCTGCGGCTTGGCGGTCGTGCTCGAGCCCGCGCGAAATGACGACGATCCGAGGCCTTTGGTGCTGTCTGAACACCGTTGGGCAGGCCGGATCTCATCTGCGGACTACTTGAGTGCTTCTGGACCGACGGGTTCGATGCCGCTGCCAAAGCGGGTTGAGCATCGCAATCCGCGGGCCAGGCGGGACCTGGCGTCGGCTTTGCGCTCCGCCGCAGGTAGTGACGGCCCTTCGGTGCGGGGCCGCAGAAGTGGTCCGCCACCGGAGCCTGATATCGATCCCGAATTGGCCTCACTGCGTGACCGGGTGCGCGCTCATCGTGCGCACCACCTGCCTGACCGGGAAGACAAGGCACGTGTCGCCGAGCGCTATCTCAAGGTCGAACGTGACAACGAACAATTGCGCAACAAGATTGCTGTCGCGACGAATTCCCTGGCACAGACCTTCGATCGGATCGTGGTGTTGCTCACCGAGCGTGGATTCATCACCGCGGGCGCGGACACGGCGGTTTCGAACGCGGGCGCGGACACGGCGGTTTCGAACGCGGGCGCGGACACGGCGGTTTCGAACGCGGGCGCGGACACGGCGGTTTCGAACGATAGTGCGGCGAACCCCACGGTGACCGATGACGGCAGACTGTTGGCTCGCATCTATAGCGAAAGTGACCTGCTGGTGGCCGAGTGCCTGCGCTCCGGCGTGTGGGACGGACTGGACGCGGCTGAGCTTGCCGCTGCGCTGTCGACGGTGCTCTATGAGTCTCGTCGCGAGGGACAGGGGCCAACGGACGGCTCCCACCTTCCCAGCGGTCGCCTACGCGGGGCGTTGAATCAAACCCGCAGGTTATGGACAGAATTGCGGGCTGATGAGCAACGACACCGAATCACGCAGAGCCGTGAACCCGACGACGGTTTCGTCGCTGCGATTCATAAGTGGGTCCGTACCGGCGACTTGGCCGCGGCGCTGGAGGCCGCCAGCCCGGCCGCGACCGGCGGCCGCAGGTCCTCGATGTCGGCGGGCGACTTTGTGAGGTGGTGCCGTCAGGTGCTGGACTTGGCAGACCAGGTCCGCAACGCCAGTCCCTCACCGACGTTGCGGGCGACCGCGAAACGCGCGATAAACGACCTTCGCCGCGGCGTCGTAGCTGTTGATGCGGGGTAGTGTGTGGCAGCAGGCCAGACACCGGCACTTCAGCCGCGGATGAGCAAGGAGAGAAATGAGCGGACCGCAGGGATCTGACCCGACGAAGCCGGCCGGCGAATCGGCGGGCGACTCGGCCGGCGAATCGGCTGGCAGCCAGGGGTGGCAGCCGCCCACCCCGGGATCTGAGCAGCCGCAAGCTCAGGGCGGCGAGCAGCCGTCGTGGCAACCGCCGGCGTACACGCCGCAGCAGTACCCGCAATACCAACAGCCCACTCAGCCGCCGGCGTACGCGCCGCAGCAGTATCAGCAGGGTGACCAGTACGGCCAGCAGCCGACCGAGTACAACCCCGCCGCTTACCCGCCGCCCGGCCAGTACGGCCAGCAGCCCGGCCAGTACGGCCAGCAGCCGGGGCAGCCCGGTCAGTACGGGCAACCGCCAGGTCAGTACGGTCAGCAGCCCGGTCAGCCTGGCCAGTATGGGCAGCAGCCGGGGCAGTACGGCCAGTACCCTGCCGGCGCATATCCCGCGCCTGGTTCCGAGGAGAGCTCGAAGCGTTCTCTGGCCGTCATCGGGGGTGTCGTCGGTCTGCTCGCCGCCGTCATCGTCGTCGTGGTCCTGTTGCTCGGTTTCTGGAAGCCGGGTTTCTTCGTGACCACCAAGCTGGATGTCAACGCCGCGCAATCAGGTGTCCAGAAGATCCTGACCAATGAGACCAATGGTTACGGCGCCAAGAACGTCAGCGGCGTCAAGTGCAACGACGGTGTGAGCCCCACGGTGAAGAAAGGGGACACCTTCAACTGCGAGGTCAGTATCGACGGCACCAAACGCCAGGTGACCGTGACGTTCCAGGACAACAACGGGACCTATGAGGTCGGCCGCCCGAAGTAGCGGCAGTCCCAAAGCCGAGATCAGCCGGGCAGATCGTCGAGCGACTTCTGCAGTCGCCTGATCGATGACGACACGCCGTAGCGTTGCGCGAGTTCTGCGACTTCGCGCGGCTGCGCGGCGACCAGGGGAAGCGCGTCGGTCTCGGTGGACATCGTGACCTCGGCGTTGGTGGCGACCCGCACCACGGGTTCTGCTTTCTCGATGTAGTCGGCGGCGGTCAGCAGCTTGGTGCGATGAGCCTTCGAGAGCGCGGAGTCCGGGTCTCGGCTGGCGTGCAGGATCTGTTCGAGGGATCCATGCCGTGCCAACAGCGTCGCCGCAGTCTTCTCCCCGATCCCGGGCACGCCGGGCAGCCCGTCGGAGGGGTCTCCGCGCAGCAGCGCCAGTTCTGCGTACGCTGGCCCGGCACGTTCGACGGACACCCCGTAAGTCTCAGCGACCTCTCCAGGTCCGTAGGCCGTCGCCTTGGCTAGGCCGCGGCCGAGATATAACACGCGCACCGGCACCGGCTCGTCGCGCACAACCTGGAAGAGGTCGCGGTCACCGCTGACAACCACGACGGGGTCGCGACGTTCCCGATCCGCGAGTGTGCCCAGAACATCGTCGGCCTCGGCGTCCGGTGCTCCAGCTGTGGCGATCCCGAATGCGGCAAGGAGCTCGAAAATCATGTCGACCTGCGGGGTCAGATCGTCAGGGACCTCCTCTAATTCAGGTTCCTCTCCGGCGTTCGCTTGGTCGGCGGGGGTGGCGACACGCTGCGCTTTGTAGGACGGGATCAGGTCGACGCGCCACTGTGGGCGCCAGTCGTCGTCGCGGCACACCACCAGGCGGTGCGGTTTCTCGCGCGCAATCAGGGTTGCGACGGCGTCCAGGAAGCCACGAAGTGCGTTGACTGGCCGGCCGTCGGGTGCGGTGATCGAGGACGGAACCCCGAAGTAGGAGCGGAACCACATGCTGGCGCCGTCGAGGAGCAGCAAGGGGGTCTTACTCATTCGGGATCCTTCGGTCCTCGCTGTAGGTCATGCGCGCCATCCTGCCAGGCCAGATTCTCGGGCCCTTTGCCCCCGAACTCGCGGGCACCCCCGAACTCGCGGATACCGCCGAACTCCGTAGGCATCCGAGGGGTGGTTTCTGCCGCATTGTGTCTGCTCGCGAAGGGGATGACGCCCGGGATTAGCCTGAACCGTATGACGCAAGACCGATTCGGCACCGATGTGTACGCCCGGCGGCTGGCCGCTGCGGCCCGCGCTGCCACCAACGCTGGGATCGGAGGTCTGATCGTCACGCCCGGTTATGATTTGCGCTACCTCACCGGGTCGCGCGCGCAGACCTTCGAACGGCTTACCGCTTTGGTGCTGCCTGCCGGCGGCGAACCGACGATCGTGCTGCCACGCCTGGAACTCGCATCGCTCGAGGAGTCCGCATTGCCCGGGCTCGGTGTCACGGTGTGTGACTGGGTGGACGGTGAGGACCCCTACCGCCTGGTGATCGACGCGCTCGGGGGCGCGGACGTTGCCGTCGCCGTCACCGACTCGATGCCGGCCCTGCACCTGCTGCCGTTTGCCGACCTCCTCAGCACGGTACCGGTGCTGGCTACCGACGTGCTGCGCACGTTGCGGATGGTCAAGGATCCAGCCGAGGTCGAGGCACTGCGCAAGGCCGGGGCGGCCATCGACCGGGTGCACGCGCGAGTGCCGGGGTTCCTGGCTCCCGGGCGCACCGAATCCCAGGTGGCCGCCGACATCGCTGAAGCGATTGTCGCCGAAGGACATTCGGAGGTGGCATTCATCATTGTCGGTTCGGGCCCCCATGGCGCGGACCCGCATCACGAGTGCTCAGATCGTGAACTGCGCGCCGGCGACGTCGTCGTGATTGATATCGGGGGACCCTGCGAACCGGGCTACAACTCAGACTGCACCCGCACCTACAGCCTCGGCGAACCCGATGCTGAGGTCGCCCGGCAGTATGCGGTGTTGCAGCGCGCACAGTGTGCGGCCGTCGACGCAGTGAGGCCGGGGGTGACCGCCGAAGACGTCGACACGGCCGCACGCGATGTGCTCGCCGCCGAGGGGCTGGCAGAGGCGTTCGTGCACCGCACCGGTCACGGTATAGGTCTGTCAGTACATGAGGAGCCCTACATCGTGGCCGGTAACTCGCTGCCGCTGCAGGAGGGGATGGCGTTCTCGGTGGAGCCAGGCATCTACTTCCCCGGGCAGAGGGGCGCGCGCATCGAGGACATCGTGATCGTCACCGCCGACGGCGCATTATCGGTGAACAGTCGTCCGCGCGACCTGGTCGTGATACCGGTGCCCTGATCAGGCCTAGTCGCTTCCGCGGTCCAGTAGATCCAACGAACCCAGCACCCGCTCGATGCGCACTTCTATCACCACGCGTTTGGGGTTGGGGCGCGGAGTGCGGTAGCGCTGCGCGTAGCGCCGTTCGGCGTCGCGGACGGGCTCGATGTCAGTGTGGACGCTGGCCTTGCCCTCCAGGGACAGCCAGCGAGCGCCATCGACCTGGCTGAGTACCGCTACGCCGCGCTGGTCGGCATTGACTGCCTTCTGGGAGCCGCCCGAGGTGATGACCCGGGCGATGTGTGTCGTGGGATCGAAGGTGAAACCGACTGCGACTACGTGTGGAGACTGGTCCGAGCGCAGCGTGGTGAGCATGGCCAGATGGCGTTCGGTCAGAAACGCCAGCGCGTCGTTGGTCAGCCGCGTAGTTGTGTTCGCCATTGGTGTCCACGCTAGCGCAGGACATAATCACAATCGTGAAGGACACGGACGGCGG
>JAHZKD010000324.1 GCA_022600605.1 Actinomycetes bacterium | reverse complement strand
GTGCTCGCGGTCTGCATCCGGTGGCGATCGATATCTACGAGGACCACGCGAGTCCCCGTCCGGTTCGAGAGCGAGCTCTTGCGGTGATCGCCGGTGCTGTGCGCCGGCAGGACGGTCAACCGGCAGCATCCTTCAGTTTGGCTAGTTGACGGCGCGGTCTACGCCGCAAGCGATTGAAGACACAAAGAAGGCCCGAGCCGAAGCCCGGGCCCTCCTTGTGCCGTCAGTGGTTCACGTCAGGCGTGTGACTCCCCTATTCGCCACCCTCGTTGAGGGTCACCTCGATCGGGCTGAAGCCCTCACCGGTGGTGTCCAGTCCCATGTTGGCGAGCTCCGCGTTGGCGGTCTCTGCGAACTGGTTGGTGTAGGCCTCTGCCGATGGAGCAGAAGTGAGTACCGTTGAGCCCTCGAGATTCGGGGTATTCAGAGAGACGCCGACGGTCTGCTCCCACTCACCGGAATCGACGATGCCGATGCCCGCGGGTGACGGCCACACCAGCTTGTTGACTTCGTTCATCTGCCACAGTTGGTGGCTGGCTCCGAGCTGCGACCCGTTGGCGGTCACAAGCTCAGCGCACTCCTGCGGATTGTCGCGGCAGTAGATCCAGCCTTCGAAGGACGCAGTGACGAAGCGCTGCGCCAGATCGACGTAGTCGGCGTCACCAAGCCGGGCTTCGTCCGCCCAAATGGCGTCCTGGAGCATGCCGACTCCGTACTCCGTGTAGTTGATGACGTTGAAGTCATCGGCGGTGTACAACTCACCGGTGTCCGGGTTCACTGCTTCGAGGAGCTGGGCGTACTCGTTGTACGTCATCGCCTCGGCCGCATCGATCTCGCGGTTTAGCAGGGCTTGCATGTCGAAACCCTGCTGCACGAGCTCCACGTCGGAAGCCGGGTCGAGGCCTTCCTTGCCGAGAGCTGCGAAGATCTCGTACTCGTTGCCGTAGCCCCAGTTACCGATCTTCTTGCCCTGGAAGTCCGCGGGGGACTCGATGCCGGAATCGGCCCATGCCACCTGCAAGGTCCCGGAGCGTTGGAATACCTGGGCGATGTCGACGATGCCGGCGCCCTGCTCACGCCCGGCCAAAGCCTTGGAGACCCACGAGATGGCGAAATCAGCACCGCCTTGCGCGAGAATCGTGTGAGGCGGCAAGTCACCCCCGCCCTCCAAAATGGCGACGTCGATGCAGTTGTTCTCGTAGAAACCGAGATCCTTGGCTGCGTAGTACCCAGCAAACTGAGCCTGAACGACCCACTGCAGTTGAAGGCTGGCGGGAGTCAGTTCCGCACAACCCTCGTCGGCAGCAGGCTCCTCGACCTCAGCTTCTTCGGTTTCCTCTGGTTCGGTGTCTTCTTCGACTGCCGGTTCTTCCACTGCGGTTTCCTCCGCAGCGGTCTCCTCAGAGCTCGAGTCCGAGCTGCTGCAGGCCGACAGCGCGAGCACACCGACTGCGGCGAGACTCACAACTTGAGTCCACCGACTGCGTGCGATGTTGCGCATACTTCCTCCTTCTTCGTGTCAGGCCGAACGTGTCCGGCCTGTCCAGGGTGTTGTCCATCGCTCGATGGCCACGACGATCAAATAGAAGACGAGGCCGGTGATGATGGCTGCAACTACATATGCCCACGCTCGTCCGTAGGCGGTGTTGGCTGCCGAACTTGTTATTCGAGAGCCAAGTCCTTTTTGAGGGCCGCCGAAGTATTCGGCTACCAGTGCCGCGATGACGGCAAGGGGGGCCGCGACCTTCATTCCGGTGAAGAAGAAGGGAACGGCGTTGGGAATGCGCAGGACGCGCAGCACGGTTCGTGGCTGGGCGTTCATCGAGCGCATCAACTCCAGTTGCACCGGTTGCACCTGAATCAGTCCGCGGGTGAGGTTCACGAACATCGGGAAGAACACGATGATCGCGGTCACGAGCACCCGTGGGGTCCGACTCGTGATGCTGAACATGTTGTTCAGTATCGGTGTCAGAGCAATGATGGGCACTGCCGCCAGGCCGGCGGCAAGGGGAGTGACCAAATTGTTAACCACGAAGAAGCGCTGGGCGAGAAGCGCCATGACCAGGCCAACAATTGTTCCGAACACAAGTCCGAGGAATGCCGTGGTTCCGGTGTAGAGGGCGGTCTCCCACATCAGGGCGATGTCGCCGAAGAAGTTCTCGGCAATCAGGGAGGGAGCCGGGAGCAGGTAGGGCTGAATATCTCGGACCACCACGAGGAGCTGCCAGGCGCTCAGGAAGAGCACCGCGATGAGCACCGGTGGCCAGATGAACTTCAGCCGATCGGCCGTCTGGGTGGACATCAGACTTCGCCCACCTGGGCGCGCGCATCCGAACCTCCCACGCGGCCGCGCAGGGCCTCGCGGACCGCGGTAACGGCGTCGAAGAAGGCGTCGGCTTCGCGGGTGTCCTCGTCGCGGCTGTCTCCCAGGGGCACCTCCACGATGTCGGTGATGCGCCCGGGACGGGGCGACATGACGACGACACGGTCGGACAGGTAGACGGCCTCGGGGATCGAGTGGGTAACGAAGACGATCGACTTGCCCGTCTCCTTGCGGATGCGCAGGAGTTCGTTTTGCATGCGTTCGCGCGTCATCTCATCCAGGGCGCCGAACGGCTCGTCCATGAGCAGGATCGTCGGGTCGACTGCCAGCGAACGAGCGATGGCCACGCGCTGCTGCATGCCGCCGGATAATTCCCACGGCCGGTGTTCCGCGAAGTCCGCGAGTTGCACCATGTCGAGGAGTTCCAGGGCGCGGGCTTTGCGCTTGGCCTTGTCCCAGCCCTGCAACTCCAGGGGGAGTTCCACGTTGCGTCGCACCGTTCGCCAATCGAAGAGCGCCGCCTGCTGGAACGCCATTCCGTACAGCTGCCGCTCCCGAGCCTCGTGGGGAGTGTGACCGGCGACGCGCATATCGCCGCGGGTGGCGTCGGTGAGGTCGGCGGTGACTCGCAGCAGGGTGGACTTGCCGCAGCCGGAGGGCCCGATGAGCGAAATGAACTCTCCAGACTCGACGGTCAGGTGCACGTCCTGCAGCGCTGTTACCTCGTTGGGCTGACCCTCGTTGAAGATCTTCCAGATGCCGTCGGCGTGGACTGCGTGCTCGGTGGTCGCCGTGCTCATGCGCTCTTCTCCTTGGGCAGGTTGCGGGTCAGGTAAACGTCGAGGGCGGTCACCAGGGCGGCCACCACCAAGCCAAGGGCGATGGCGCCGAGGACAGCCACGTAGACCTTGCCTGGTTGCGTGCTGAATTGCCGCGCAGACTCAAGAAGCAAGCGCCCGATGCCCCCGCGGACGCCGATGGAGATTTCGGCAATCACGGTCCCGACCACGGAGGCCGCAGCGGAGACCTTCAGTGCCGGAACGATGTACGGAATCGACGACGGGAAGCGGAGCTTGCGCACGGTTTGACCGGGCGTAGCTGCGTAGGAGCGCATGAGTTCCAGCGACGTCGGTGTCGGTGCTTGGAGCCCCCGCAACGCCCCGACAGACAGTGGGAAAAACGCCAGGTACGCGGAGATGAACATCACGGAGTAGGTGGTCGTCACCTGGATTGGGCCGATTTTGATCTGGTTGCCGATGCCGACGATGAGCGGTGCGAGCGCAATCAGGGGGACTGTCTGAGAAGCGATAACGAACGGGAGCAGGCCTCGCTCGGCGAACAGGAACCGTTGCATGATGACCGCGAGAAGCAACCCAACCGCTACACCGATGAGGAAGCCGCCGAAGGCGAGGAGCAGCGATCGGGACGCGGCTGCGAGGACAGCTTCAAGCACAGTGTCATCGGATCCACGAACCAGCGGCTCGCCCATTTCCGCTGCGATTGTCCACACGTGCGGCATGGTCTCGTCCGAGGTGTTCAGCGGCAGCGGGATGACGTTCCCCAGCAACTTGACGAGCTCCCACATCACAATGACGAGGCCGACGCCGGCAAGCGCCCAGAGCAACGAGATGCCCCCATTGCGGGCTCGCCGGGCGAACGTTCGCGATCGCACGGCACCCACCGAAGCCCCATCCGCAGAGGTGGGCGGATCGGCGATCGCAGTGTCGGTCACCGGCGCTTCCCTTCGATGTTGATGTCGCCGCGGATGGGTTCGTTGCGTGTCGTCAGGGTCAGGACGTCGCGAGCACCGTCTCCTGGATGGCCGGGATGACCTTCTCTCCATATTCGGCCAGCGTGTGGTCCTTGTTGTCGTGCTGCAGGTACACCGCGAACTGATCGACCCCGAGTGCACGGAGTTCCTCGAGGCGCCGCACGTGGTCTTCGGGGGTTCCGATGATGCAGAACCGATCGATGATCTCGTCCGGGACGAAGTCCGTGTGTGTGTTGCCAGCCTGCCCGTGCTGGTTGTAGTCGTATCCCTGGCGGTTCTTGATGTAGTCCGTCAACGCTTGGGGGACTGCACCGCTGTCGCCGTAACGGTCGACGATGTCGGCAACGTGGTTGCCGACCATGCCGCCGAACCAGCGGAGTTGATCGCGTGCGTGTGCGTTCTGCTCATCGGACCCGTCGGTGATGTAGGCGGGCGCGGCGACGCAGTTGTAGACCGCGTCGGCAGCGCGGCCGGCCTCGGCGGCGGCTGCGCGGACCGATCCGATGGTCCACTCGGCGATCGACG